>JBKDQY010000235.1:0-13539 GCA_046341655.1 Betaproteobacteria bacterium
GAACGCGTGGTCGTGGGTGTGAGCATCGCGCCAGTCTGGGAAGCGCTGGCGCGGTGCCATTGAGCCGCCTCAACCGCGATGCGGCCGCAGCGCGCAGGCTGGCCGCACACGTGGAGACCCGGGCATGAACTGGACCGACGAACTCGCGCGCCTGCACGCGCTGCACCAGCGCGCCGCCCTCACCGACGACGAGTACCGGCTGGCCAAGCGCCGGCTGCTGAGCGAGCCGCCGGCCGTGGAGGGCCTGCGCAGCGGCATCAACGGCCTGCGCCGCGCGCGCGGCGGACGCTGGCTGGCGGGCGTGTGCGCGGGCCTGGCCGAATCCACCGGCATCGCATCCTGGGCCTGGCGGCTGGGCTTCGCGCTGCTGATGCTGTTCGGCGGGGCTGGTGCGCTGGCCTACCTGCTGCTGTGGATCTTCGTGCCCGCCGAATGAAGCTGCGCCGCCCACCCCGCCTGCCGCACCGGGCCCGCCCGCAGCCGCCCGTGCGCGAGCCCGAGGACGAGGGCCTCGTTGAGCACCCCGACGGCTGGTACTGGACGGCCCCGGACGGCCATCAGCAGTTCGGCCCCTTCGAGAGCCTGGCCGACGCGCGCCGCGACCGCGAGCGCGGCAGCGAGGAGTCCGTCGACGAGGCCGAGGTCGAGCGCGAGGCGGAGCGGGAACTGGGTATCGACGATGCGCTGGAGGAAGACCTCAAGGACCGCCACGCCGACGACCCCGACCGCGGCGTCTGAGCGACGGCGGCCTGAAAGGGAAAGAGCCCGACACCGGCTGTTCCGAACCGGTGGCGGGCGGTGGCGGAGATCCCCGGCGCCGCGCTTGCGCACGACGCCGGTCTGAAGCGTGTCTCCGTCCTTCGCCCCCGGGGGAACGATGCGCCCGTTGCCGGGCGGCTCCACTTTCGCCAAGGCCCGGGGCAAGCCGGGCCGCAGCGCAGCGCCACGATGCCGCCGCAGCGCCGTGCCGGGCTTGAGTCCACGCAATCCCGCCGCACGGGCGCCTCGAAGAATGGCGGCAAAGGGGGCCTGCGTGAGCCCCTGGCCAGGAGGCAGGTTCGATGAAGGTGTTGGTCGTCTACCACTCGCGCTCGGGGCACACCCGGCGCTTGGCCGAGAGGCTCGCCCAGGAGTTGCGGGCCGATCTCGCCGCCATCGAGGAGCGGCATCCGGTCCATGGCCCGATGGGCTGGCTGCGCACGCGCCTGCAGGCCCTGCTGGGGCAGGCGGCGCCCATCCGCCCGCCGCGGCGCAGCCCGGCCGACTACGACCTGGTGCTGGTGGGCACGCCCGTGCTGGGCTGGCGGCTGGCCGCGCCCGTGCGCACCTTCGCGCGCGACTGGCGCGGCCGGCTGCCGAACGTGGCCTTCTTCGCCACCAGCAATGGCGCCGACGCGCGCCCGGCGTTCGACGAGCTGCGTCGGCTGCTCGCGCGGCCGCCGCTGGCCGAACTCGTGATCGCTGCCGACGCCATCGGCGCGCTGCCGCTGGCCCGCGGACGCTCGCAGCTGCGCCAGTATGTGCGCCAGTTGCAACCCATGGGCGACGCCCAGCCCGAGGCTGCCTGAGCGCGGCGGGCCTTGCCGTGAGCGCGCCGCTGTTCGCCAACCGCCTGCAGGCGGCCGAGGTGCTGGCCGAGCGCCTGGCGAGGCTGCCGCTGGGGCAGCCCTGCGTGGTGCTGGCGTTGCCGCGCGGCGGCGTGCCCATCGGCGCCGTCGTGGCGCGCCGCCTGGGTGTGCCGCTGGACCTGCTGCTGGTGCGCAAGATCGGCGCGCCCTGGCAGCCCGAGCTGGCCGTGGGCGCCGTGGTCGACGGCGGCGAGCCGGTGCTGGTGGTTGACGAGCGGGCGGCCAGCACCGGTGCCGATGCCGCCTACATCGAGCGGCAGGGAGCCCAGGCCTGGAACGAGATCCTGCGCCGCCGCGCGCTGTACCTGGCCGGCCGCGCACCGGTGCCGCTGAAGGGCGCGACGGTGGTGCTGGTGGACGACGGCATCGCCACCGGCAACACCATGCGCGCGGCGCTGCAGGCGCTACGCCGCCGCGGCGTCGCCCACACCGTGCTGGCGGTGCCGGTGGCGCCGCACGAAACGCTCATGCGCCTGGCTGGCCTGGCTGACCGCGTGGTCTGCCTGGCCGAGCCGCCGGGCTTCCGCTCGGTGGGCGAGCACTACGCCGAGTTCCCGCAGGTCGACGACGACGAGGTGGTGGCCGCGCTGCGCGCCGCGGCACGGCCCGCGGCCTGAAGCTCAGGCCGCGCGTCCGGGCGCGGGGCCCGGCGCCAGCAACTGCCGCAGCCGCGGCTCCAGCAGGTGCAGCGCCAGCGGCGTGAGGTCGCGCTCGGCGTGCAGCACCAGCAGCTCTGCGGCGTGCGGTCCCAGGGCTTGCCGCAGCGTACCCAGGAAGGGGCTGGACGCCGCCAGCACCCAGCACCCCAGCCGGTGGTCCAGCGCCAGGGCCTCGAGGTGCCGCGACAGATCGTGCGCGAAGCGCTGTCGCTCGTGCTCGTCGGGCGCGGTGGGCGACTCGTAGGCCGTGCGCCGCGAGCCCAGGGCGCTGCGGCCCGGGCGCTCGCGGTCCAGCACCGCGGCCTTCAGGCGGGCGCGCGGGTTGACGAAGTCGTCCAGCTCGCGCAGCGCGCCGTTGTCGGGGTCGCGGCCCAGCAGCCGCGCGCGGCCGGCGTTGGCCAGCAGCACGTGGCGCGGCCGGCGGTCCGGCAGGGGGGCCTCGGGCCTGACCATGCGCGCCGCGCGGTGCTCAGGGCTTGGCCTGCGGAGCCGGCGTCTTGGCCGGCTTGCGGGGCGTCTGGTCGTCCACCCAGCCGCCGGCCATGTCGTCCCAGTGGTGGGTGCGCAGGAAGACTTCCGTCTCGGCCCGCACCTGCTCGCGCGTGAGGGTGCTCAGCCGACGCTGCGGCTTCAGCGGCACCCAGCGGCTGCGGCGGTCGTCCCAGCGGTTGCTGCGCAGGAACATGTGCAGTTCCTCGCGCACCTGCGCCCTCGTGGGCGAGGCGCCGGCCGGCGGGTTGTCCTCGGGCAGCCACAGGCCGTTGGTGTCGTCCCAGCGGTGGGTCTTGAGGAAGTCCGCCGTCTCCTTGCGCACCTCTTCGCGCGACTTCGGCGCGGCCTGCGTCTGCGCCGTGGCCGGTGGGGTCGTGAACGCGGTCATCAGCACCGTCAGCGTCACGGCAAGGAACGTCAGGCCCCGGGAGGGGGCGGTCAGGCGGAAAGGAAGAGTCACGTTCGGCTCCAATGTGTCGAGGCCGCCGCGCGCCGACCCGATGTCGGCGCGCCGGCCCGCAGCCAACCTTAGGCGCGGGGCCGGGGCCGGCCTTGCGCCGGCTCAATGCACCCCTGGTTCAGCCTGCGATCGCCAGCTTGCGGCCACCGGCGCCGCCGCCCCGCTTGGGCAGCGTCAGCTCGAGCACGCCGTTGCGGTAGCGGGCCTCGGCCTTGCCCTCGTCGATGCTGCTGTCCAGCGTGAACGAACGGCTGGCGAAGCCGTGGCGGCGCTCGCTGCGCAGCGTGCGGCCGCCATTGCCCGGCGTCGATTGCTCATGCCTGACCTCGGCGCTGAGCGTCACCTGGCGGCCGTCGATGCGCACCTCGATGTCGTCCTTGGCCACGCCGGGGATGTCGGCCTTCAGCAGGTAGGCCTCGCCGTTGTCCGACAGGTCGATGCGCATGGTCGGCGCCAGGGGCTCGCCGGACAGCGGGCGCCAGGAGCGCATCAGCGCCCGCGCGGGGCTGTCGAAGGGGTCGAGGTCGAAGAGGTCGTTGATGAGTCGCAGTTCGTTCATGGCGGGGTCTCCGGGTGAGGGTGGATCGCGCCGGTGGCCGCAGCGGCCCCGGCACGCGGCCCATGCTCTGCAAGGCCCGGCGCCGCAACTTGAGCGGGCGCAAGCGCGGGTGTCAGGCACGCCGCTCGGAGTTCTCTGCACATCATCGGAATCGGCAGGCCTTCGATTCGGCCGTGACCGATTGCCGGGAAGGGGCCGTCGACACGATGCTCGGGGCGTCAGAGATGTCGCACAACCAGGAGTCGAGAATGCCGTTGCCGTCACCCACCCCCCGCGATGCCGCGAGCCCGCTGCGCGAGACCTGCGCCGATGTCATGCGGGTGCTCGGCGTGGCGCCGGAGCTGACCGAGGCCCCCGAGGCCCAGGTGCCCGTCGCCACGCGCCGCGTGCCGGCGCTGTCGTCCCTGTTCGTGGAGGGTGCGCCGGCCGATGCGCTGTACCTGGGCCGGCATGGTCACTTCAAGATCGTCAGCACCAACCGCGAGGGCTACGAGCAGGTGCTGGACTTCGCCGGCCGGGGTGCCCTGCTGGGCTGCGAGGTGCTGGGCCGCGCGACGCACGCCAGCAGCGCGGTGGCGCTGGACGACAGCTCGGCCTGGGTGCTGCCGCTGCGCGACCTGCGCGCCCTGCGGCGCAGCGTGCCGGCCTTCGACGACGTGCTGCACCGCGCGCTGGCCGCCCAGCTGCAGCACGTCGGCGAGATGGCCGAGCTGATGAGCGCCGTGGCCGCGGAGGTGCGCCTTGCGCGCTTCCTGCTGCACCAGTCGGCGCGCGCCGTGGCCAGCGGCCAGTCGCCGCGCCGGCTGCTGCTGCGCATGAGCCGGCGCGACATCGCCAGCTACCTGGGGCTGGCGCACGAGACCATCAGCCGCTGCATGACGCTGTTCGCACGCTGGGGCTGCCTGGAGGTGCACAACCGCGAACTGGAGATCCTCGACCCGCGGGTGCTGTCGGCCTGCGCTCGAAGCACGCGCGGGCGCTGGGTGCCGGGCGACGAACTCGAGCCCGCCGCCAACGGCCCCGCCCGCCAGGGCGTGCTGGCCAGCGCGCTGCAGCCCGCGGCGGCGCGGGCGATGCCCGCTCTGTCCTGAAGCTGGGGTGGCCCGATGACGCGACTTGAGCACGCTCAACGCGTCCGGGCAGGCTGCCCGCATCATCCGGTCATCCCTTCACGAGCCGCCCGGTGCGGCACCGTGTAGGGGCAGGCGAGGCGCCCGGCAACGGGTTGCTGCCCGCCGTGAAAAGCGGGTGGGTGGACGAAGACCAGACTCGGACCGGACGGCAGCCGCAAGGCTGCGTCGCGGGGATCTTCGCCAGGGCCCGCCACCCTGCCAAGGGGTGGCGGGTCTTCTTTTCGTCGCGACATCCGGGAGCATTCCGAAGAATCTGCTGGCCCACGTGCTGGTGCACGTCGATGCTTCCGAGCGCAGCGCGGCCGGCGCGCACTTGGCCGCGCCGGGCCACTGTGCCGCGCCGTCAGCGCGCCTGCAGCCGGTTCAGGTACTCGGCCACGGCCAGGATGCGGACGCGCACGAACGCGGCGCTGTCGTAAGGCACGTCCATGTAGTACTCGGCCGCGCGCACGCTGTACTCGGTGCCCCAGATCGGCATCTCGCGGCTGCCGTGGCCCGGCCCCGCGCCCTCGATGACCTCGAAGACCTGCGGCAGCGGGAACACCCCGCCGTTGCGCCGGCTCAGCAGGGTCAGGTCGGGCGGGCCGCGGCGCAGGAACTCCACGAAGGGGCCGTTGCCCCGCGCGTCGCGCCCGTGGCAGGCGGCGCAGTTGTTGTCGAACTCGCGCTTGCCCAGGTCCACGCGCGCCGGCGCGGTCTGCGCGGCGGCGGCCTGGGCGAGGGTGGCAAACAGCAGCAGCGTGGTGGCGCGTCGCGCCTTGGAACGAAGCAGCATGGATCCTCCTTGGAAACGGGCCGGACGGCCCGCCTGCCGGCCAGCATGGGCGGCGGCGCGCGCGGCTGCGTTGCGCCCGCTCAATCGCCCCGGGCCACGGGTCGCGACAGTGCCTTCATGAACCTGGGATCGATGCGCCCGAGGCGTCTGTCGACCGCCGATCGCCTGCCGCCGTTGGGCGGGGCGGGCCGCCCCCTGCGCGGGTGCGGCGCAGGCGAGGGCGCGCGCCCGTGAAGCACGCGCTGGTGGTCTACCACTCGCGCAGCGGGCACACGCGCCGCGTCGCGCAGGCGCTGGCCGGACGGCTGGACGCCGACCTCGAAGAGATCCGCACGCGCCTTCCCCATGCCGGTGCCTGCGGGGCGCTGCGCTGCGCGCTGGAGTCTGCGCTGGGCCGGACGCCGGCCATCCGGCACACCACCCACGACCCCTCGCGCTACCGGCTGCTGCTGATCGGCACCCCCGTGTGGGCCTGGAGCCTGCCCGGGCCGGTTCGTGCCTGGGTGCAGGGCCACCCGTCGCGCAGCGTTCGGGTGGCGTTCTTCTGCACGCTCGGTGGCAGCGGCGCCCATCGCGTGTTCGCGCAGCTGCAGGCGGCCACGGGCCGGGCGCCCGAGGCCACGCTGGCCGTGACGGAGGCCGAGCTGGCGGCCGATCTCGACCCGCTGCTCGACCGCTTCGTGGCGCGGCTGGCGACCGTGCAGGCCGGGCCCCCGCCGCGCCGCACGCGGGCTGCTGCCAGGCAGCGCTGAGCCCGATGCGTGCGGCCGCCACGGGGCGAGCCGCGGCGGCGCTCAGGGCCTCGCGATGGCCTCCACCTTCACCTGCTCGCCGATGGCACGGACCAGGCTCTGCAAGTCGGCGGCCCGCCACTGCGGCAGGTCGTCGGCGGGGACGACGCCCAGCAGGTTCTGCTGCGGTCCCACCACGGGCAGCCGGCGAACGTGTCGGGCCTGCATCGTGGCCAGCACGTCGGCCAGGCTGCCCGGCGGCGTGCCGCCGACCATCACCGTGGTGACGATGTCGCGGTCGGTCAGCAGCCCGGCGACGACGCGGCCGCGCGCGCCGGGTGAGCCGGCTCAACGGATGGCGAGTCCGCGCGAACGACTCGCCCCGCTTGAGTGGACGCAATCGCCACCCGGGAGGGGCTTCCTAGATTGGCGACGTCGAGCCCGGGTTCGACGGGGTGTCCAACTTCAAGCAGTCCACACGGAGGAATCCATGCGATTCGATTTCAGACCACTCGCCAGCGGTGCTGCCACCGCCATCGCCATCGTGGCCGCCACGGCCCTGCCGGCCCAGGCCGCCGTGTTCTACGAGAACCTGCCCACCAACGTCGACATCGTGGACCACACGGAGTCGCGTCACGGTGTGGGCGGGCCCATCATCGCCGACGACTTCATGTCGGCCACGGGGGGCTACATCACCCGCGTGGAGTGGTGGGGCAGCGCCGCGCGCGACTCGCGCTGGGAACTGGCCTTCCACACCGACAACCCGCTGCTGCACCAGCCCAACGTGGACGACCCGTTCTCGGGGGCGCTGCGCAAGTACGGTGAAGACGGCAGCATCGTCGCGGCCGGCGTGGCCAACGTGCCGGGCCACCCCGACATCTTCCACTTCACGGCCGACCTGCCGGTGTCGCTGGCGATCGCGGCCGACACGGTGTACTGGTTCACGGTGGCCAACTTCACGCAGGGCTGGCACTGGGCTTACGCCCTCGGGGGGCCGACGGTGGGCAGCGAGTTCTACAACGCCCACTTCTCCACCGGCATCGGCCCCTGCGGCGATGGCGGCCCGCACTGCGGCCCCTGGACCGACCTGCACACCGACTTCGCCTTCCGCGTGAACGGCGTGCCCGAGCCGGCGACGCTGGGCATGGTCGGCCTCGCGTTGGCCTGGGTGGCGGCCGTGGCACGCCGTCGCCAGGGCAGCGAGGGCGCCGAGCCCGCCCTTGCGGTCTGATGCCGTGCGCGGGCCGATGCCCCTGGTCGGCCGTCGGGCCCGCGCGGCCGGGCTGCTTGCGCTGGCCCTGCTCGCCGGGGCCTGCGGCAGCCCGCGCGACGGCCTGGCAGATGCCCAGGCCGCCGTGCAGCGGCGCGACCCGGCTGCGGCGCTCGTCCACGTGCGGCGTGCCCTGCAGCAGGCGCCGGAGTCGGCTCCGGCCCGGCAGTTGCTGGGCCGGCTGTTGCTGGAGCGGGGGGATGCGGCCGGCGCGGCCATCGAACTGCGCAAGGCACTCGAACTCGGACACGATCCGGCCGAGGTGCTGCCCGCGCTGGCCGACGCCCTGGTTCGCCGGCGCGAGTTCCGCGAGGCCTTGGCCCTGGCCGAGGCCGGCCGCACGCTGCCCGATGCCGCGCGCGCGGACTTGCTGACCGCAGTGGCGACGGCGCACTTCGCGCTGCGCGCCGAGCCCGCCGGCGAGGCTGCGCTGGCCGAGGCCCTGCGGCTGGCGCCGTCGGCCGTGCCGGCGCGCGTGCTGCGCATGCGGCGCCTGGCGGCAGCCCACGACCACGACGCGGCGCTGAAGCTGGCGCAGGAGACCGTGATCGCGGCCCCGGCGGACGCCACGGCCTGGCTGGCGCAGGCCCAGCTGCAGGCGGGCGAGGCGGCGCAATGGGCCGCGGCGATCGCGGCCTACCGCAAGGTGATCGAGTTGCAGGGCGATGCGCTGGCCGCCCGCCAGGGCATCCTCGGCCTGCTGATCGAGCGTCAAGAGCTCGACGCCGCGGCCACCGAGCTGGAACAGCTGCGGCGCCAGCACCCGCAGCACGCCGCGACGCTGTACTTCGAGAGCCTGCTGGCCGCGCACCGCGGCGACGCCGCAGCCGCACAGGGCACCGCCGACAGGCTGCTGGGCGGCGCGCCCACGCAGGCGCGCTACGGGCGGCTGGCAGGGGCCGTGGCGCTGGAGGCCGGCGAGCCGTCCAAGGCCGTGGCGCAGGTTGCGCTGGCCCAGCGCGCGAACCCGGCCGATCCGGGCCTGCGAAGGCTGTTTGCCCTGGCTCTGGTGCGCGAAGGTGACCCCCGCCAGGCCCTGGAGTTGCTGCAGCCGCAGCTGGGAGCGGGCTCCACCGACGCCGAGGCCCTGGCGCTGGCCGGCGTGGCCGCGCTGCAGCTCGGCGACCGCGCCGCGGCGCGGGCGCACTTTGCCCAGGCCGCCGCGCACGCACCGGCCGACAACCTGCGGCTGCGCGCCACGCTGGCGCTCGGCCAGCTTGCGCAGGGCGAAGTCCGCGGCGGACTGGAATCGCTCGAGGCGCTGGCGCAGGCCGATGCCGGCCTCGGCCTGGACTCGGTGCTGGCCAGCGCGCACATCCAGCGCGGCGAGCACGAGGCCGCGGCGCAGTGGCTCGATGCGATGCAGCGCAAGCGCCCCGGTGACCCGGAAGTGCCGCTGCTGCGCGCCGAGTTGCTGCGGCGCCGCGGCGACACCGCCGGCGCGCGCGCCACCCTGGAGCGGGCCCTTGAGGCTGCGCCGCAGCACTTTCCGACGGTGGCGGCGTTGGCCGAACTCGACCTGCGCGAGCGGCGCCTGCCGCAGGCCCTCGCCCGCTTCGAGGAGCTGCTGGCGCAGGCGCCGCGGAACACGGATGCGATGTTGGCGCTGGCGCGCATTGCGCAGCTCAGCGGCGCGCCGCCGCAGCAGGCATCGCGCTGGCTGGCCGAGGCCGTGCGGACCGAGCCCACGAAGGCCGCGCTGCGCATGCAGCAGGTCGAGCACGCCCTGCACCACGGCCAGTGGCAGGCGGCGCTGTCGGCTGCCGACGATGCCGCGCAGGCCCTGCCCGGGGATGCGCGGCTGCAGCTGCTGCTGGCCCGCGCCTGCCTGGCCGCGCGCGAGCCGAAGCGGGCCGTGGCGGTGCTGGGCAAGCTGTCGACAAGCCCGTCGCCTGCCGCCGAGGTGCTGCGGCTGCTGGCCCGGGCCCACATGGCCGCAGGCCGCACCGACGACGCCCGCAAGGCCCTGCAGCTGGCGCGGCGCCTGTGGCCGGCGGACGCAGACGTGACCGGCGACGCCGTGCGTCTGGAGATCGGGGCCGGCCGGCCGGCCGACGCGCGCCGCATCGCGCGCGCCCTGCAGGACGCGCGCCCGGCCGACCCCGCAGGCCACCGGCTGGCCGGCGAGGCCGCCGCGGCGGCCCGCGCCTGGAAGGACGCCGAGGCCGCCTACACGGTGGCTCTGGCGCGCAGCCCGGCTGACGCCGCCGCGGGCGTGGGACTGCACGGCGTGCTGCTGCAGGCGGGCCGCGCAGGCGAAGCCCAGCGCCTGGCGGCGCGCTGGCTGCAGGAGCATCCGGACGACGGGCTGTTCCAGCAGTACCTGGCCGACCGGGCCTTGCGGGCGGGCGACGACCGGGTCGCCCTGCAGCACTACCGGGCCGTGGTGCGGCTGCGCCCCGGGCACGCGCCGAGCTGGAACAACCTCGCCTGGGCCGAGCACCGGCTGGGTGAGCCCGAGGCGCTGTCGCACGCCCTGCGGGCCGCGGCGCTGCGCCCCGGCGAGGCGGCCTTCGCGGACACCGTGGCGCGGCAGCACGCCGCCGCCGGGCGCTGGAACGAGGCCGTCGCGCAGGCCACGCGCGCCGTCGAGCTGGTGCCCGAGGAACCGGCCTACCGCCTCGCGCTGGCCCGCTTCCTGGCCGAGGCCGGGCTGAAGGATCAGGCCCGCGCCGAGCTGGCGCGCCTGGACCAGCAGGCCCTGCGGCCGGAAGTGCGGGCCGCGGCGCGCGCGCTTCGCACGGGCCTGTGAGCGCGTCGGGCCTTCACGGGCCGGGCGGGGCGTCCAGCGCCTCGGCCAGCGCGCGCACCGAGGGGGGGGCCGAGCCCTCGGCCTTGTTGGTGATGGTGATGAACACGCGGGGGCCGGCGTCCAGCGTGGCGCGGGCCACGCGGGCCCGGGCCTGGCGCGTGGCCTCGTCGGGGGCGCGCAGGCGGTCGAAGGGCGCCCAGGCGTCGCGCGCCTGGGCGTAGCGCTGGCCGCGCTGCAGGTTCCAGCGGCAGACGAGGTCGCCGGGCCAGGTGGCGCGCAGCATCGGCAGTTGCGCGTCCACGGGCGGCATGCGGTCGTGCAGGCCCAGCGCGTGGCGCGCGCCCAGGCCGCGCAGGAGCGCGGCCAGCGTGGGCGTCAGCAGCACGGGATCGCGCAGCTCCACCGCCACCAGGGCCCCGGGCGCGTGCGGCGCCAGGGCCTGCTGCGCGGCCTGCACGGCGGCGGCCAGCCGGTGGTGCAGGGCATCGGGTTCGCGCAGCCAGCGCGGCGGCAGCGGCGACAGCTGCAGCACCAGCACGCCCAGCTTGTCGCCCAGGCCCAGCGCGGCGGGCGCCGCCACGCCCGAGGCGGCCAGCGCCGCGTCGAGGAAGGCGGGGTTGTCGCCCAGCGGCGCGGCCGTGCCGACGTCGCGCCGCTGCGCGTCGGTCAGCAGCGCCGGGGCCTTGACGACGAAGCGGAAGTCGTCGGGCACCTGGGCGGCCAGCGCGGCGTACTCGTCCGGCGCGAGCAGGCGGTAGAAGGCGCGGTCCAGGCTGACCCCGCGCAGCAGCGGGTGGCGCGCATAGGCCGCCAGGCCCGAGCGCGACAGCAGCGCCTCGGCCACGGGCCGCGCCCACACCTGCCCGGCCCAGCCCGGGAAGTGCCACGACGAGGTGCCCAGGTGCAGCCGGCCACCCCAGCGCGCCTGCAGCCGCGCCGCCAGGGCCTGCAGTGCCGCGTCGGGCGCCGCAGGCTGCACCGCCGGGGCGTCGGCGTCGTCGAACAGGCTGGGCTGCGGGGCGCGGGCCATGGCGGCGGGCATTGTCGGCGCACCCCACAATCCGCGCCCGAGGAGACCGCCCATGAGCCCGAGCCCCGCCGCCGAAGACCCCCGCTCCGACATCGCCATCGCGCGCCGCGCCCGCCTGCGGCCCGTGGTGGAGCTGGCGCAGGAGCGGCTGGGCATCGCGCCCGAGCACGTGCTGCCCTTCGGCCACCACCGCGCCAAGCTGGCGCTGCCCTTCGTGCGCTCGCTCGAGGGCCGGCCCGAGGGCCGCCTGGTGCTGGTGACGGCCATCAGCCCCACGCCGGCCGGCGAGGGCAAGACCACCACCACCGTGGGCCTGGGCGACGCGCTCAACCACATCGGCAGGAAGGCGCTGATCGCGCTGCGCGAGCCGTCGCTGGGCCCCGTGTTCGGCCTCAAGGGCGGCGCCACCGGCGGCGGCCATGCGCAGGTGGTGCCGATGGAGGACATCAACCTCCACTTCAACGGCGACTTCCACGCCGTGGCCGCGGCGCACAACCTGCTGGCCGCGGTGCTGGACAACCACGTCCACCACGGCAACGCCCTGGGCATCGACACGCGCCGCATCGCGCTCAAGCGCGTGATGGACATGAACGACCGCGCGCTGCGCCAGATCGTCGTGGGGCTGGGCGGGCCGGCCAACGGCTTCGTGCGCGAGGACGGCTTCGACATCGTCGTGGCCAGCGAGGTGATGGCCATCCTGTGCCTGGCCACCTCGGTGGCCGACCTGAAGGACCGCCTGGCGCGCATCGTCGTGGCCGAGACGCGCGACCGCCGCCCCGTGACGGCCGCCGACCTGAAGGTGCACGGCGCCATGGCCGTGCTGCTGAAGGACGCGCTGGCGCCCAACCTGGTGCAGACCCTGGGCCACAACCTGGCGCTGCTGCACGGCGGGCCGTTCGCGAACATCGCGCACGGCTGCAACTCGGTGCTGGCCACGCGCACGGCGCTGCGCCTGGCGGACTTCGTCGTCACCGAGGCCGGCTTCGGCGCTGACCTGGGCGCCGAGAAGTTCATCGACATCAAGTGCCGCGCCGCCGGCCTGCGCCCGGCCTGCGCGGTGGTGGTGGCCACGGTGCGCGCGCTGAAGTTCCACGGCGGCGTCGAGCTGCCCGACCTGGGCCGCGAGAACCTGGATGCCCTGGGCCGCGGCCTGGCCAACATCGAGCGCCACCTGCACAACCTGCGCGAGGTCTTCGGCCTGCCGGTGACGGTGGGCATCAACCACTTCGGCAGCGACACCGAGGCCGAGCACGCGCTGCTGCGCGAGCGCATCGGCGCGCTGGGCGTGGCGGTGAACACCTGCCGCCATTGGGCGGAGGGCGGCCCGGGCGCCGTGGCGCTGGCGCACGAGGTGGTGCGCCTGTGCGAGCAGCCCTCGACGCTGCGCTTCGCCTACGACGACGAGCTGCCGCTGTGGGACAAGCTGCGCGCCGTGGCCACGCGCATCTACGGCGCGGCCGACATCGCCGCGCCGCCGGCCGTGCGCCGGCAGGTGCAGGCGCTGCAGGACGCCGGTCACAGCCGCCTGCCGGTGTGCGTGGCCAAGACGCAGTACAGCTTCTCCACCGACCCCGCGCTGCGCGGCGCGCCCAGCGGCCACGTGGTGGAACTGCGCGAGGTGCGCCTGGCCGCCGGCGCCGGCTTCGTCGTCATGGTGTGCGGCGACATCATGACCATGCCCGGCCTGCCCAAGGTGCCCGCGGCCGAGCGCATCGACCTCGACGACGAAGGCCGCATCGTCGGGCTCAGCTGAAGCAGGCGGGGGCAGGTCCCGTGGCGCACAACACCGAACGCCTGTACCGCATCGAGGCGCTGATCCGCGCCCGCGGCTGCGTGAGCTTCGCGACGCTGCTCGAGGAGCTGGAGGTCTCGCGCGCCACGCTGAAGCGCGACCTGGAGTACCTGCGCAACCGCATGGGCGCGCCCATCGAGTACGACCGCGACGCCAACGGCTACCGCTTCGGCGCCGACGTGCAGGCCGGCGGCCGCCGCGAGCTGCCGGGCCTGTGGTTCAGCGAGGCCGAGCTGTACTCGCTGCTGACGGCGCAGC
>JBKDQY010000236.1:0-26699 GCA_046341655.1 Betaproteobacteria bacterium
TCAGGCAGAAGGCGCCCAGCATCTCGCCGCGCGCCAGCGGCACCAGGAAGCGCTGCTGCTGCTCGGCGTTGCCGAAGGCCAGCAGGATGGAGCAAACCGGGCAGTTGTTGACGCTGACGATGGTGCTGGTGGCGCCGCAGCTGGCGGCGATCTCCTCCAGGATGACGGCCAGCGCCAGGTAGTCCAGGCCCGCACCGCCGAGCTCGGCCGGCACGGCCACGCCGTAGCAGCCGAGTGCGGCCAGGCCGCACAGGGCGTCCGCGGGGAAGGTGTGGCCGCGGTCCCAGGCCGCGGCGTGCGGCGCGACCTCGGCCTGCACGAAGGCGCGCACGGCGTCCTGCACGGCGAGGTGGTCTTCGGAGAGCAGCATGTCGGTGTCACCAGGCCAGGGGCTGGCCGTCGTGGTTGAGGAAGCCGCCGTGCTCGGCGGCGGTGAGTGCCGCGAGGGTGCGGCGCATCGTGGCCACGCTGTCGGCCACGTCGAGATCGGCCGCTTCGCCGCCCATGTCGGTGCGCACCCAGCCCGGGTGCAGCGCCACGCACAGCGCCCGGCCGGCCAGCGCCAGCGAGGCGTCCTTCAGCACCGAGTTCAGTGCCGCCTTGCTGGCGCGGTACAGCCAGCCCGAGGGGTTGGCGCGCAGGCCCATCGAGCCCATCCGCGAGGAGATCACCGCCAGCCGCGCGCCGGGCGCCAGCGCCTCGGCCAGCAGCGGCAGCACGCGCATCGCGCCCAGCACGTTGGTGTGCATCACGGCGTCGAACTCGGCCTGGCTCGGCGCCTGCAGGCCGCTGCTGCGCGGGCCGTAGACGCCGGCGTTGAGGATGGCGACGTCGAAGGCCTCGCCGTCGATGGGCCAGGCCAGCGCGCTGGCGCCGGCCGCCGTGGCCACGTCCACGCGCAGCGCTCGCGCGCCCAGGGCGGTGATGCGCGCCAGGCCCTCGTCGCTGCGCGCGGTGGCCGTCACCTGCGCGCCGGCGGCGCGGTACTGGCGCACGAACTCCAGGCCGATGCCGCGCGAGGCACCGACGATCACGACGCGGGCGCTCACTGGGGGAGCCTCGGCGCACACGCGCAGCGGGGGTGGTCGGTGGTCATCACGGCATGGGCATCGGGTCGGCAGGGCTCTCGCACAATTGTGCCGACCCGCCGACACCGGCCTCGGCGACGGCCTCCGGAAGCCAGCGTCGCAGCGTGGCCTGCAGCGCCGCCAGCGTGTAGGGCTTCCCGAGGAAGCCGTCCATGCCGGCGGCCAGGCAGCGCTCGGGGTCGCCGGCCGTCACGTTGGCGGTGAGCGCCACGATCGGCAGGCAGGCGCGGCGCGCGTCGGGCAGCGCGCGGATCGCCGCCGTGGCCTCGTAGCCGTCCATCACCGGCATCTGGCAGTCCATCAGCACGAGGTCGAAGGCGCCCTCGCGCACCCGCTCGACACCCTCGCGCCCGTCGTTGGCGACCGCGGCCTCCAGCCCGAGCCGGTGCAGCATGGCGCCGCCGACCATCTGGTTGATGGGGTTGTCCTCCACCAGCAGCACGCGGCCGGCGAGCCGCGGCGCGGGCGCGGCCTCGACCACCACGGGCTCGTCGGGACTCTCGTCCTGCAGCACCGCGCGCAGCACCCGCAGCAGGTCGGCACGGCGGATCGGCTTGCCGACGCTGGCGCGGATGCCGGCTCGGCGGCGGGCGTCGGCGTCGAGGCCGGCGTGCGCCGAGCTCAGCAGCATCAGCCGCGTGCCGGCGCAGGCCGGCTCGGCCCGCAGCAACCGTGCCAGCTCCACGCCGTTCATGTGCGGCATGTGCATGTCCAGCACGGCCAGCCGGAAGGGCTCGGGCTCGCCGAGGGATGCGCCCGCGAGTTGCAGCGCCTCGGCGCCGCTGGCGGCGCAGGTCACGCGCATGCCCCAGCCGCCGAGCTGCTGCTCGAGGAGCTCGCGGTTCGTGGGGTTGTCGTCGACCACCAGCACGCGCACGCCGGCCAGCACGCCCGTGTCGGGCACCACCGCCGCCGTCACCGCCGGCAGTTGCAGGTCGACGCGGAAGGCGGCGCCGCGGCCCGGGCTGCTCTCGACGGCGATGGTGCCGCCCATGATCTGCAGCACGCGGCGGCAGATGGCCAGGCCCAGCCCGGTGCCGCCGTAGCGGCGTGTCGTGCCGCCCTCGGCCTGCGCGAAGTGCTCGAAGATCCGCTCGTGGTGCTCGGGAGCGATGCCCACGCCGGTGTCGCGCACCTCGATGTGCACCCGCAGCAGGCCATCGGCCGATGGCTCGCAGCGCACGGCGACGACGACTTCGCCCTCGTCGGTGAACTTCACGGCGTTGGCCAGCAGGTTGGCCAGCACCTGCCGCAGCCGGAACGGGTCGCCGCGCAGCGGCAGCGGCACGGCGGGGGGCTCGAAGCGCAGCTCCAGTTCCAGCCCCTTGGCCTCGGCCGGCTGCGCGAACATGGCCGCCGCGTCCTCGACGACGTCGACGAGGTCGAAGGGCACCGAGTCCAGCTCCATCTGGCCGGACTCGATCTTGGAAAAGTCCAGGATGTCGTTGATCACGCCCAGAAGGTGCCGCCCCGAGGCCAGCGCCGCCTCGGCCCACTGGCGCTGCTGCGGCGGCAGCGGGCTGCCCAGCATCAGCTCGGTCATCCCGAGCACGCCGTTCATCGGCGTGCGGATCTCGTGGCTCATGGTGGCCAGGAACTCGCTCTTGGCGCGGCTGGCGGCCTCGGCGGCGTCCTTGGCCTCGCGCAGTTCGGCGGTGCGCTCCTGCACCGTCTGCTCGATGCCGGCGCGCAGCAGCCGCTCCCGCTCGAAGGCGGCCTCGGTGGCCGCGAGCAGCGCGTTGGCGCCGGCCACCAGCGTGCCGATCTCGTCGCGGCCGTGGCCGGCCGGCACCGCCAGGCGCTGTGGCGTGCCGGGCTCCACCGCATCAAGCCGCCGGGCCAGCGCCACGATGGGCCGCGACACCACGCGCTCGGCGACGGCGTAAAGCAGCAGCGCCACCAGCAGCACCTGGCCGATCATCAGCGCCGACAGCGTGAACGTCTCGCGGGCCACGAGGGTTGCGATGCGCGCGCGGTCGGCCTCGATGCGCAGCACGCCCACGCGCTCGGCGGCATCCAGCGGCGAGGCCAGCGGCTGCTCGATGGTGATCGCGTCGGGGTCCGGCACCGGCGCGGCCGCGGCGCGGCCGGCGCGGGCCAGCGGCCGGCCGTCGGGCGCACGCACCTCGGCCAGCGCGACAAGCTCGTTTCGCGCCAGGCCGCCGACGATCTCGCGCAGCAGCACCGGGTCGCTGGCATAGGCGCCGGTGGCGGCCGTCTGCTCGACGGCCACCACCATGGCCTTCAGGGCCGCCAGGCTGCCGGCGGTGGCGCGAGCGTGGCCCAGCCGGTCGGCCAGCAGGCCGGCCAGCGCCGCGAACAGCAAGGCGCCAGCCACCACGGCCAGCAGCAGCCGCTGGCGCAGGCTGCGCTGGGCGGACGACGGCGCGGGGCCATCGTCCATGGCTACTCCTTCAGCACCAGCACCGTGCGCAGCTGCTTGTCGGCCGGCGGCTCGCGAGTGAGCCAGCCGATGGCGCTGGGGTTGCGCCGCACGATCTCGATCATGGTCGCCTCGTCGGGCAGCGCCTGCGGCGGCATGCTCTGGCCCGAGAACATCAGCCGCGACCAGTGGCTGGTGACCTGCGCCGCGCTCAGGCCGGTGAGCGACTGGTAGAACGCCGCCCGCTCGGGGCTGTCGCGGGGCAGGTCGAAGGCGATGGCGAACTGGCCGTTGGCGAAGGCCCGGCTGCGGCCCATGTACAGGTCGACCACGTCCTTCTGCGTCATCGTGCGCTGGGGGTTGGCGGCATTCACGACGACGTAGAAGTCGGCCCTGGCGGGCTGCGCGAAGGCCAGCACCGCGGCCAGCACCCCGGCCAGCCCCGGAAGGCGCGACACGAACAGGCGCAGCAACTGCACGCCGGGCCTCAGAAGACGAAGTCCAGGACGAGGCTGGCCACGTCGGCCCGGCCGGCGGCACCGGCGCGTGGCCCGCCCCACAACCGCGCGCCGTCGGCCTCCACGCGGATGCGGTCCCACTGCAGCTTCAGCGCCCAGCGCGCGTCGATGTCGTGACGCAGCCCGAAGGTCGTGGTGCCCTGCGCCACGCGGAAGGCATTGACGGCGCCGGCCGCGGCGTCGGCCACGCCCTGTGCCTGCAAGGCCACCGCCGGGCCGAGCACGGGCGCCAGCGCGCCCGCCCAGTCCGGGGCGGTCACGGCGGGGTTGATGGCCTCGACGCGGCTGGCCAGGGCATACACCGTCAGGGCGCCGAAGCGCCGCCCGATGCCGGCATAAGCCGAGCGGTAGGCGACGGTGGGCTGGCCCGTCACGCGCGTGAACTCGCCGCTGGCCAGCCAGGGCCCGCGCTCCAGCCGTGCACCCAGCGACAGGTAGGTCGGGCTCACGCCGCTGAGCGCCAGGCGCGAGCGCAGCAAGGCCGCCTGCTCGGCCACGCTGGGCACCGGCAGCGCGGCCAGCGGGGCGAGAGCGTCCAGCAGCGGGCGCAGGCGGTCGATGTCCTGCTCGAAGCGGGTGCGCACGGCACTGGCCCGCAGCAGCAGGCCGTCGGCCTCGCGCGAGACGGTGGCGCCGTACGAAGGACTGAGATCCAGCCGCGCCGAGGCGTCGGCGAAGGCGGCGGTTCGGCCCGCAAAGACCTTGGCGTGCCAGTGCGCGCCGTCGACGTTCCAGCCGCGGGCAAGGTCGGCGCCGTCCAGCGAACGCGGCAGCTGCGCGTAGAAGTCCACCGGGGGCCGCGCGAACGGGTAGGCGATGCCGACGGGGCGATGATCGGACAGCAGGAAGGCGTCGAAGTTGACACGGCCGGCCCGCAGCTTCCATTCGGGGTCAGGGCGCCAGGCCAGGAAGGCCCACTCGATGGCGTCGGCATCCAGCGCGGCAGGGCCGCGGCGCGCCGCCACCACCTGCGCCACCAGTTCCAGCGTGCGCGTGGGCGCATGGTTCAGCTGCAGGCCGAGCCGGGTGTCGAGGTCGACGCGCGTGCCCGCGCGGTTGTCGGCCTGCGCGGCGTCGCGCTTGTAGGCCCAGCCGGCGGGAGCGTCCACGTGCGCCAGGCCGATGCTGCCGAAGCCGCTGACGCGCAGACCGCCGGACCAGGCGTAGGCTTCCTGTGCCTGCGCCTGGCCCGCGCCCGCGCACAGGGCAAGCGCCACGGCGGTCACGGTGCGCCGGACGAGGCTGGCGCTTTGCGGGTATCGGTTCATCACTGGGGCTTGCGGGTCGACAGGGTGATCGCCACCCCCGCCCAAGGGCCGGGTGCAGGGAGCGGCCGGGCGGCTGGGCATGGCCGCGGCTGCGGCGGCGATGGTAGGCGGATCAGGCCACGCGCGACGGCCCGGGCAGTGCCGCGGCCGTGACTTCCTAGGCGCCCGCGCGGGCGCCACGGCCGCGGGTCGCAAGGCCGCGCTGCTCAGCCCGACGCCGCGCGCTCGCGCAGCACGCGCAGCGCCAGCGCGAAGAACAGCAGCCCGCCGGCAGCCTCGAGCAACCGCCGGGCCGGCCCCGGCGCGCCCAGCCGCGACAGGCGCGCGGCCAGCAGCACCAGCAGCGCCATGAACAGGCCGCCCTGCAGCACGAACCACGCGCCCAGCAGCAGGAACGACACCGTCTTGGCCGGCGACCCAGCCGGCACGAAGGGCGGCAGGAAGGCCAGGAAGAACAGCGCCACCTTGGGGTTGAGCACGTTGGTCAGCAGCCCGGCGCGGAAGTCGGCCCAGGCGCTGCGCGCGGCCGTTGCGTCCACCGGCGCGGCCCCGCCGCCGCGCCAGGCGCTGCGCAGCAGTTGCAGGCCCAGCCACGCCAGGTAGGCCGCACCGGCCCACTGGATGGCGACGAAGGCCTGCGGGTGCAGCGCCAGCAGCGCCGCCAGGCCGAAGGCCGCAGCCAGCGCGTGCACCACGCAGCCCGCGGTGATGCCCGCCGCCGCCGCGAAGCCGGCTCGCACGCCGCCCTGCAGCGTGCGGCTCACCGTGAGGACGAAGTCCACCCCCGGCGTGGCGTTGAGCAGGGCCACCGCGGTGGCGAACACCGCCAGCTCGGCCGGCCCGGGCAGCAGGCCCTGCCCGGGCATCAGAGCATCTCGAGCGCCAGGGCCGTGGCCTCGCCGCCGCCGATGCACAGCGCCGCCAAGCCGCGCTTGAGCCCGCGCTTCCTCAGCGCGCCCAGCAGCGTGACGACGATGCGCGCGCCGCTGGCGCCGATGGGGTGGCCCAGGGCGCAGGCGCCGCCGTGCACGTTGACGACCTCGTGCGGCAGCTTGAACTCCGCCATCGCCGCCATCGTGACGGCCGCGAAGGCCTCGTTGACCTCCCAGAGGTCCACGCTGGCGGCGGCCCAGCCGGCCTTCTTCAGCGCCTTGTCGATGGCACCGGCCGGCGCGGTGCTGAACCACTCCGGCGCCTGCGCGTGCACGGCGTGGCTCACGATGCGCGCCACGGGCTGCAGGCCCATCTGCCGCGCCGTGCTCTCGCGCACCATCAGCAGCGCCGCGGCGCCGTCGCTGATGCTGCTGGCGTTGGCCGCGGTGATCGTGCCGTCCTTCCTGAACGCGGGCTTCAGCGTGGGGATCTTGTCCAGCTTGGCCTTGAAGGGCTGCTCGTCGTGCCTGACGATCGTCTCGCCGCCCTTCGCGCTCAGGGCCACCGGCGCGATCTCCCAGTCGAAGCTGCCGTCCTCGTTGGCCGCCTTGGCGCGCGTGGTGCTGGCGATGGCATAGGCGTCCTGCGCCTCGCGCGTGAAGCCGTACTTCGCGGCGCAGCTCTCGGCGAACACGCCCATGGCCTTGCCGCGCTCGTAGGCGTCCTCCAGGCCGTCCATGGCCATGTGGTCGAACAGCTGGGCGGCCCCGTACTTCACGCCCTTGCGCGCGAACAGCAGGTGCGGCGCGTTGGTCATGCTCTCCATGCCGCCGGCCACCACCACGCGGGCGCTGCCGGCGGCCAGCATGTCGTGCCCGAACATCATCGCGCGCATGCCGCTGCCGCACATCTTGCTCAGCGTCACCGCACCGGCGCTCTGCGGCAGCCCGGCCTTCAGCGCCGCCTGGCGCGCCGGCGCCTGGCCCTGGCCGGCCATCAGGCAGTTGCCCAGCAGCACCTCGTCGACCGCGTCGCCGGGCACGCCGGCGCGCTCGACCGCGGCCTTGACGGCCACGGCGCCCAGTTCCCAGGCCGCCAGGCCGGCGAAGTCACCCAGCAGGCCGCCGATGGGCGTGCGGGCGGCAGAGACGATGACGATGGGGTCGGTGATCATGGGGAAGACTCCTCGGCGAAGGTGGAACGGTGGGGTTCAGGCGGTGGCACGGCTGGAGAAGCGCTTGCCCGCCTCGTAGGGAAAGACGTCGTGCACGTGCCCGGCCAGGATGCGCTCCTTGCAGCCCTGCCAGAACGCGGCGTCGAGCAGGTCGGCGTGGTGGGCCATGAAGATCTCGCGCACCTGCGGGTTGCCCAGCAGGAAGGGGCCGAAGGTCTCGGGGAAGACGTCGCCCTTGTTGACGGCGTACCAGACCTCGCCCGACATCTCGTCCTCCTCGTGGCGCGGCGCGGGCACGCGGCGGAAGTTGCAGTCGGTGAGGTACTCGATCTCGTCGTAGTCGTAGAACACCACCTTGCCGTGGCGGGTGACGCCGAAGTTCTTCCACAGCATGTCGCCGGGGAAGATGTTCGCGGCCACCAGGTCCTTGATGGCGTTGCCGTACTCCACCACCGCGTGCGCCATCTGCTCGGGGCCGGCCTCCTGCAGATAGATGTTCAGCGGGATCATGCGGCGCTCGATGTACACGTGCCTGAGGATCAGCTCGGTCTGGCCGTCGCCGTCGCGGTCGGAGATCTCCAGCACGCTGGGGCAGAACTTCCTCAGTTCATCGACCAGCTCGTCCTCGAAGCGCGCCAGCGGGAAGGCCACGTTGCTGAACTCCAGCGTGTCGGCCATGCGGCCGACGCGGTCGTGCTGCTTCACCAGCAGGTACTTGCTCTTGATGAGCTCGCGCGTGGTGTCCTTCTGCGGCGGGTAGTAGTCCTTGATGACCTTGAACACGTAGGGGAACGAGGGCAGGTCGAACACCAGCATCACCATGCCCTTGATGCCCGGGGCGATGCGGAACTTGTCGGAGCTGTGGCGCTGGTGCGCCATGAAGTCGCGGTAGAAGAGGTTCTTGCCGTGCTTCTGCAGTCCCAGCGCGTTGTACAGCTCGTGCCGGGGCTTGCGCGGCATCATCGAGCGCAGGAACTGCACCGTCGCGCTGGGCACCTCCATGTCGACCATGAAGTAGGCGCGCGCGTAGCTGAAGATCATCAGCAGCTCGTCCTCGCCGAACAGGGCTGCGTCGATCACGAGGCGGCCGCCGGCGCCGTCCGCCCCCCTGTGCAGGATGGGCAGCGCCAGCGGCGTCTCGTGGAAGCCGTTGATCACCTTGCCCACCAGGTAGGCGCCCTTGTTCCGGTAGAACAGGCTGGACAGCACCTGGATCTGGAAGTTGGCGCGCGGCCGGAAGCCGCCGAGCTCGCCGAGCATGGCCTGCACGACGTGATCGACGTCGCGGTCGAGGTCTTCGAACTCGCGCTCGAGCTGGAAGTTCGTGACGATGCGCTTCCAGGTCTCGTGCAGCGTCTCGCGCGTGGGGTAGTAGGCGCGGTAGGTGGGCAGCGAGCCTGGCGCGTCGTCCTCGATGTACTCGGTGCTGACGGCCGGGCGCACGAAGATGAAGTCGTTGTGGAAGTAGCTGCGGTGCAGCAGCTTGGCCGTGACGGAGTTGAAGAAGGTCTCGGCCAGCTCGGGCTGGCGGTGGTCGACCAGCAGGCCGATGTAGTGCAGCTTGGCCTGCTGCCAGGTGTCCATGCCGACCTCGTCGACGGCGAGCTCGCCGCGCAGCCGCTGCACCGCCTCGTCGACGCGCTGGTCGTAGAAGGCGATGCGCTCGGCCTGCGCGCGCTGCTGGCCGTGCCAGTCGGCCCTCTCGAAACGCCCCTTGGCCGCGGCGCTGGTGGCGCGGAACAGGCGGTAGTGGCGGTCGAAGCCTTCCACCAGGGCCTGGGCGATGTCGAAGGCGCGGCGGTCGGTCAGCTGGTGCGGGAACATCGTGCAGGCATCCTGATGGCGACGGCTTTCACGGGGCCGACAGCGGATGGCCGGGCGGCTGCGGCGGGTCCAGCGCCGTCTCGGCCACCGGCGGCAGCGGCGGCACCGGCAGGGTGCCGGCGGCCGCGGCGGCGGTGTGGCGCGCCTGCAGCGCCGCCAGCGCCGCGGCGTAGACGGGCTCGGCCTCGGCGGCGCTGCGCACCGTCATCGCCAGGTCCTGCAGCAGGCCGTCGTGCAGCCCGTACACCCAGCCGTGCACCACCACGCGCTGCCCGCGCGCCCAGGCGTCCTGCACCACGGTGGTCTCGCAGACGTTGAGCGCCTGCTCCAGCACGTTCAGCTCGCACAGCGCCCGCATCCGCGCCTCGTCGCCGGGCAGCGCGGCCAGCAAGTCGCGGTGCTTGCCGCGCACGTCGGCCACGTGGCGCAGCCAGTTGTCCACCAGGCCGGCGCGGCGGCCGTGCAGCACCGCGGCCACGCCGCCGCAGCCGTAGTGGCCCACCACCATCACGTGGCCGACGTGCAGCTGGTCCACCGCGTACTGCATCACCGACAGCGCGTTCAGGTCGCTGTGCACCACCACGTTGGCCACGTTGCGGTGCACGAACACGTCGCCCGGCAGCAGGCCCAGGATCTCGTTGGCCGGCACGCGGCTGTCGGCGCAGCCGATCCACAGGTACTGCGGCTCCTGCTGCGCCAGCAGGCTGGTGAAGAAGCCCGGCCGCTCGCGCTCGACGCCCTCGGCCCAGCGGCGGTTCTTCTCGAGCAGGTCGCGCAGGCGGTGGGGCATCGCTCAGGCCTCGCGGTAGCAGGCCCACAAGTAGCGGTCGATCAACCGACCCTGCTTGTAGGCGCTGCGCGGCTGCACCGACTCCAGGCGCATGCCGGCCTTCTCGGCCACGCGCATCGAGCGCAGATTGCCAGCGTGGATGGGCGCGAAGATGCGGTGCACTTGCGGCAGCTGCCAGCAGCGGCCGATCAGCCAGCGAGCGGCTGCCGCGGCGACACCCTGCCCCCACTGCGCAGGCGCCAGCCACCAACCCACCTCGACATTGCAGCGCTGGAAGCCGGTCTGCGGGTGCAGCCCGGCGCCGCCCCAGGGCTCGTCGTCCAGGCAGATGGCCAGGGCCAGCGCGCCGCGATCCCGGCCGACGTGCTGGCCCTCGTTCACCCACCACCGCGCGTCGGCCTCGGTGTAGGGCATCGGCCAGGTGTCGCTCATCCACTTCCCGATCGCCGTGTCGTCGGCAAGGGCCGCCAGACGCGGAACGTCGGCCTCGCGCCAAGCGCGAATCGTCCAGCCGGGCGGCCCCTGCAACGGTTGCGCAGAGAGCAGCTCGGCGGTGCTCACGCCGTCTCCGCGAACAGCTCCCGCCCGATCAGCATGCGGCGGATCTCGCTGGTGCCGGCGCCGATCTCGTAGAGCTTGGCGTCGCGCCACAGCCGGCCCAGCGGGTACTCGTTGATGTAGCCGTTGCCGCCGAAGATCTGGATGCCCTCGCCGGCCATCCAGGTGGCCTTCTCGGCGCACCACAGGATGACGCTGGCGCAGTCCTTGCGCACCTGGCGCACGTGCTCGGCGCCCAGGCTGTCGAGGTTCTTGCCCACCGGGTAGCAGAAGGCGCGCGCGGCCTGCAGCACGGTGTACATGTCGGCCACCTTGCCCTGGATGAGCTGGAACTCGCCGATGCTCTGGCCGAACTGCTTGCGGTCGTGGATGTAGGGCACCACGTTGTCCATCACCGCCTGCATGATGCCGATGGGCCCGGCGGCGAGCACCGCGCGCTCGTAGTCCAGGCCGCTCATCAGCACGCGGGCGCCGCCGCCCACGTTGCCCAGGATGTTCTCGGCCGGCACCTCGACGTTCTGGAACACCATCTCGCCGGTGTGCGAGCCGCGCATGCCGAGCTTGTCGAGCTTCTGCGCCGTGGAAAAACCCTTCATGCCCTTCTCGACGATGAAGGCCGTGATGGCGCGCGCGCCCCCGCCGGCCGCCCGGCCGCCCGAAGGCCGGCGAGCCCCCTCGGGGGGTGGCGAAGCCTGGGGGTCGTCAGATTCGGGATCGGTCTTGGCATAGACCACCATGACGTCGGCGTCCGGGCCGTTGGTGATCCACATCTTGGTGCCGTCGAGCACGTACACGCCGCCGCGCTCCACGGCGCGCAGCTTCATGCTGATGACGTCGGAGCCGGCGCCGGGCTCGCTCATCGCCAGCGCGCCCACGTGCTCGCCGCTGATGAGCTTCGGCAGGTACTTGCGCTTCTGCGCCTCGGTGCCGTTGCGCTTGATCTGGTTGACGCACAGGTTGCTGTGCGCGCCATAGCTCAGGCCCACGCTGGCACTCGCGCGGCTGATCTCCTCCATCGCCACCATGTGCGCGAGGTAGCCCATGTCGGCGCCGCCGTAGGCCTCGGGCACGGTGATGCCGAGCACGCCGAGCTCGCCCATCTTGCGCCAGAGGTCCATGGGGAAGCGGTCGCTGGCGTCGATCTCGGCCGCGCGCGGCGCGATCTCGGCCTCGGCGAAGGTGCGCACGGCGTCGCGCAGGGCGTCGATGTCGTCGCCGAGCATGAAGTTCAGGCCGGGAAGGGTGCTCATGAAGGTCTCCTGGGGGCTCTCTTGGCGACGGTGCCGGCGCCTGGGCGGCCGCCGGCCAGCAACGCGCGGCAGCGCTGCTCGTGCTGGTCGATCTCGGCCAGCGTGATCTCGATGTCCTCGCGCTGGCGCTCCAGCAGCCGGCGGTGTTCGGCCAGCACGGCGATGAAGGCCTCGAGCTGCTGGCGACTGCCGCTGTCGGCGTCGTACAGGTCGACGAGCTGCTTGATCTCGGACAGCGCCAGCCCCAGCCGCTTGCCGCGCAGCGTGAGCTTCAGCCGCGTGCGGTCGCCGGCGCTGTAGACGCGGTTGCGGCCCGCGCGCTGCGGCGTCAGCAGGCCCACGTCCTCGTAGAAGCGGATGGCGCGCGCGGTCACGTCGAACTCGGTGGCGAGCTCGGTGATCGTGTAGGTGCGCGCGCCGCCGGTCGACATCTCGCTAGACTGACGTTGACGTAAACGTAAACCACGGACTATACAAACCATGGCCCACCGCCCGCCGGCACGCCCGCCGAGTGCCGACGAACTCGCCCTCGAGTACCCCCTGGGCGCCGCACTGCCCGCGCCCGGCGCGGTGCTGGCCCTGCCCGGCGGCCTGCGCTGGCTTCGCATGGGCCTGCCCTTCGCGCTGGACCACATCAACCTGTGGCTGCTGCCCGACGAGCTGAAAGGCCGCCGCGGCTGGACGGTGGTGGACTGCGGCATCGACGACACCGCCACGCGCGCCAACTGGGAAGCCGTGCTCGCCTCGGCGCTCGACGGCCTGCCGGTGCTGCGCGTGATAGTCACCCACATGCACCCCGACCACATCGGCCTGGCGCACTGGCTGTGCGAGCGCTTCTCCACCCCGGAGCACGAGTGCCGGCTGTGGATCAGCGCCACCGACTGGCACGTGGCGCGCCTGGCCAGCCAGGCCAGCCTGGGCCAGGGCGGCAGCGACGCGGCGGACTTCTTCGCCAGCCACGGCCTCGTCGACGCCGCCTCGCTGGAGAAGGTGCGCGCGCGCCGCGGCTACTACGCCAGTCTGGTGCCGGCGGTGCCCCCGCGCTACGCCCGGCTGCACGAGGGCCTCGTGCTGCGCATCGACGGCCGCGCCTGGCGCTGCATCGCCGGCTACGGCCACGCGCCGGAGCACATCGCCCTGTTCCGCGAGGGCACGGGCGAGGAGGGCGCCGTGCTGATCAGCGGCGACATGGTGCTGCCGCGCATCAGCACCAACGTCAGCGTCTACGAGGCCGAGCCCGAGGCCGACCCGCTGCCGATGTTCCTGGACTCCATCGAGCGGCTGCGCGCGCTGCCCGAGGGCACGCTGGTGCTGCCCTCGCACGGCCGGCCGTTCCGCGGCCTGCACGCGCGCATCGGGCAACTGCAGCGCCACCACGACGAGCGGCTGGCCGAGGTGCTGCAGGCCTGCGCCGAGGCGCCGCGCTCGGCGGCGGAGTTGCTGCCGCTGCTGTTCAAGCGGCCGCTGGACCTGCACCAGACCACCTTCGCGATGGGCGAGGCCGTGGCCCACCTGCACGCGCTGTCGGGCCGGGGCCTGGTGCGGCGCTTGCGCAGCGCCGACGGCGTCTGGCGCTTCGGCGCGGCCTGAAAGAGAACCGGGCGGCTGGCCCGCGAGGAAACCAGCCGCCCGGCGCGCCGGGCCTCCCAGCCCCGGCGCAGCGTGATGACAGCGTGCAGACCGAAGTGTCGGCAGGCGGCGCGGCGCCGCCATCCTCAGGGTGGCGGATGCGGCCCTCGCTCAGCCGTCCAGCAGCGGCAGCACCTCGTGCCTGAGGGCGCCGCGCGCCTGCTCGAAGCCCGGCAGCGCGGTGCGCACCACCTCCCAGAAGGCCGGCGAGTGGTTCATCTCGCGCAGGTGGGCCAGCTCGTGGGTGACGACGTAGTCGATCACCGGCATCGCGAAGTGCACCAGCCGCCAGTTCAGGCGGATGCGGCCGTCGGCGCTGGCACTGCCCCAGCGCGTGGCGGCGGAGCTCAGGCTCAGGTGCGTCATGCGCACACGCAGGCGCTCGGCGAAGACGGCGCAGCGCTCCTCGAAGATGCGCCGCGCCTGGCGCTGCAGCCAGCTCTGCACGGCGTCGCGGATCTGCTCGGGCGCCGCGTGTTGCGGCAGGCCCAGATGCAGCGTCAGGCGCGGCACTCCGGGCAGTGCGTCGGCGTCGGTGTGCAGCACGGCGCCGGCCACGCGGGGGTCGAGCACCAGGATCACCGGCTCGCCCAGGAAGGGCACCTGTCCGCCCTCTCGCCACTCCACGCGGTGGGCCTGTACGCGGGCGGCGCGCTCGCGCTGCTCCTGCAGCTTGCGCAGGATCCAGGCCGCCTTCTCGCGCAGCGCCGTCTCGATCTCGCCCTGGCCGAGCCAGCGCGGCGCGCTCACGCTCAGCCCCTCGGGGCCGACGACGAAGCCGATGCTGCGGCGGCGCGAGCGGCGCAACTCGTAGGCCACGCGGTGGCCGGCGAGCAGGGCCTCGCGGTGGGCGCGAGGGTGGTGGTAGGCGGGCGGGTTTGCCGGCGGCGCGGGGGCTGCCGGCGGAGACGCGGGGCGGGTGGATGGCCGCGGGGCGGCAGCAGCCGGCGGCGGGGCCTCGTCGAACAGCGACAGCTGCTCGGGCGGGGCGTGCGCTGCAGGGGCGGCCGGGCCGTGAGGCATGGCCGGCGATTCTAGGTTCGCGCCGGCGCGGCGTAGGCCTCGGGGTCGAGCCGGCGCATCTCGGCCTCGATCCAGGCCTCGACCTCGCGCATCAGCTCCTCGGGCTCGCGCCCCGTGCTGTCGATGGGCCGGCCGATGGACACGTCGACCACCCCGGGGCGCAGCAGGAAGCTCTTGCGCGGCCAGCAGCGCGCGCTGGTGGCGGCGATGGGCACGATGGGCACGCCGGTGGCGATGGCCAGGCGCGATGCGCCCGTCTTGTACGCGCCCTGGCTGCCCCGCTCGCTGCGCGTGCCTTCGGGGAACATGATGACCCAGATGCCCTCGGCGGCCAGGCGCCTGCCCTGCTCGGCCACCTTGTTCCAGGCCTCGGCACGCTTGCTGCGGTCGATGTGGATCATGTCCAGCCGCCCCATGGCCCAGCCGAAGAAGGGCACGTACAGCAACTCGCGCTTGAAGACGTAGGCCAGCGGGTGCGGCATCAGCGTGGGGTAGAAGAAGGTCTCCCAGGTGCTCTGGTGCTTGGAGGCCAGCACCACCGCGCGGCGGTGCTCGGCCGCGGTCGGCAGGTGCTCCAGGCCCTGCACGCGCGCGCGGATGCCGCAGATCACGCGCGCCCCCCAGATGGCCATGCGCAGCCACTGCATCGTGGGCCAGTACAGCCGCTCGCCGCGCACGAACATCGACAGCAGCAGCATCAGTACGGCCCAGGGCACCACCGTGGCGGCCATCCACAGCACGAAGAGCAGGGAACGCAGGGCCCAGAGAAGCTTCATGCGGTCAGACGGTCGCGGGCAGCGGGGCCGGCCTCAGGCGCCGAGCGAGCCGACCGACGAGTCGGGCTGGTGCTCGCGCTGCAGCAGGTGATCGACGAAGGCGCCCAGGCTGGCATGCACTCGGGCGCCCGGCACCTGCGCCTGCAGGGCCTGCAGCGCTTCGGGCAGCAGCTCGGCGGCTCGGCCGCTGCGCACCAGGTGGGGCTCGCAGCCGGCGTCGGCCGCCGCGATGAGGTCGCGCGCGGTGTCGCCCACCATCGGCACGTGGGCGAGGTCGACACCGTAGCGGCGGCCGATGTCCAGCGGCATGCCGGGCATCGGCTTGCGGCAGGCGCACTGGTCTTCCGGCGTGTGCGGGCACAGGAAGATGGCGTCCAGCCGCCCGCCCACGCGCTGCAGTTCGCGGTTCATGTGCGCGTGCACGGCGTTGACGGCGCTCATGTCGATCATGCCGCGGCCGATGCCGCTCTGGTTGGTGGCCACCACCACGTGCCAGCCGGCGTGGTTCAGGCGCGCCACGGCCTCCAGCGCACCCGGCACCGGCACCCACTCCTCGGGCGCGGTGACGTGGCCTTCGCGGAACTGGTTGAGGATGCCGTCGCGGCCGAGGATCACGAGCTTGAGGCTGTGCGTCGCCGGCATCTCGGGGCCCTCTTCAGGCGGCCAGGCGCGACAGGTCGGCCACGCGGTTCATGGCCCGCTGCAGGGCACCCAGCAGCGCCAGGCGGTTGGCGCGCAGCGCGGGGTCGTCGGCGTTGACCATCACGGCGTCGAAGAAGGCGTCGACCGGGGTCTTGAGTGCCGCCAGGGCCTGCAGGCTGGCGGTGTAGTCGCCGCGCACGAAGGCGGCGTCGGCGTGGGGCGCCACCTGCTGCAGCGCCGTGGCCAGGGCCTGCTCGGCAGCTTCGCGCAGCAGCGCGGCGTCCACCGTGCCGGGCAAGGCACCCTCGGCCTTCTTGAGGATGTTGCCGACGCGCTTGTTGGCTGCGGCCAGCGCGGCGGCTTCGGGCAGTGCGGCAAATGCGCGGACGGCGGCCAGGCGGCGCGGGATCTCGCCCCAGCGGGCGGGCAGACGCTCCGTCACCGCGTCGACCTCCTGGGCGGTGTAGCCCTGGTCGCGCAGCAGCACCACCAGCCGGTCTTTCAGGAACTTCTCGACGTCCGCGTTCGGGTTCACCCAGCCCGCCACCGGGCCGAACGGCCGGCAGGCCGCGTCGATCAGGTGCTGCAGCTCGACCGCGAGGTCGCGCTCGATCAGCATGCGGATCACGCCCAGAGCGTGCCGGCGCAGGGCGAACGGGTCCTTGTCGCCGGTGGGTCGCTCGCCGATGCCGAACAGGCCGGCGAGCGTCTCCAGCTTGTCGGCCAGGGCCACCACCACGCCAGCCTCGCCGCGCGGCAGCGCGTCGCCGGCGAAGCGGGGCTTGTAGTGGTCTTCCACCGCCCAGGCCACGGCCTCGGACTCGCCGTCGTGGCGGGCGTAGTAGCCGCCCATGATGCCCTGCAGCTCGGGGAACTCGCCCACCATGTCGGTCAGCAGGTCGGCCTTGGCCAGCAGCGCGGCGCGGTCGGCCTGCGCGGCCAGCGCCTCGCCGCCGAGCGCGTGGCCGATGGCACGCGCGATGGCGCGCACGCGCTCCACGCGCTCGCCCTGGCTGCCCAGCTTGCCGTGGTAGACGACCCTGGCCAGCTGCGGGACCCGGCTCTCGAGCGTGCGCTTGCGGTCCTGGTCGAAGAAGAACTTGGCGTCGGCCAGCCGCGGCTTGACCACGCGCTCGTTGCCCTCGACCACGCGGCGGGCGTCGGCCGGGCGGATGTTGCTCACCACCAGGAAGCGGTTGGTGAGGCGGCCCTGGTCGTCGAGCAGCGGGAAGTACTTCTGGTTGGCCTTCATCGTGAGGATGAGGCATTCCGGTGGCACCGCCAGGAACTCGGCCGGGAACTCGCAGGCCAGCACGTTCGGCCGCTCGACCAGGGCCGCCACCTCGTCGAGCAGCGCTTCGTCATCGACCGGCCGGGCGTTCTGCAGCGCGGCGGCGTGCCGCAGCTGGCGGACGATCTCGTCGCGGCGCCGTGCGAAGCCGGCGATCACGGTGCCCTGCTCGGCGAGCTGGCGCTCGTAGTGGTCGGCGTCCTGCAGCACCACGGGGTCGACGGCGGCCTCGAAACGGTGGCCGCGGGTCTGGCGGCCGGCCTTCAGGCCCAGCGCGTGCACCGGCACCACGTCGGCCCCGTGCAGCGCCACCAGGCCGTGGGCCGGGCGCACGAAGTGCACCGTCTGCCAGCCTTCGGCCAGCTGGTACTGCATGACCTTGGGGATGGGCAGCCGCGCGAGCGCGTCGTCGAGCGCCGCCTGCAGCCCGGCGGCCAGCGTGGCGCCGGGCACGGTGCTGTCCAGGAACAAGGCCTCGGCCTTGCCGTCGGGGGCGCGGCGCAGCGCGGGCACGGCGCCGGCGTCGACGCCGAGAGCCGCCAGCTTCTTCAGCAGGGCCGGCGTGGGCGAGCCGTCGGCCGCCAGGCCCACGGCCGCCGGCATCAGCTTGACCGACTGGGCCCGTTCGGGCGCGACGGCCAGCACGTGGCTGACGTGGGCCCCCAGGCGCCGCGGGCTGGCGAAGACGCCGAGCGCCGAGTGCTCGCCCGCCAGGCCCGCGGCCTTCAGGCCCGCCAGCAGCGTGCTGCCAAAGGCCTCGCCGAGCTTCTTCAGGGCCTTCGGCGGGAGCTCTTCCACGAAGAGTTCGACCAGCAGGTTCCTCGGGGTGCCGGTCATGCTCAGGCCACCTTCTTCGCCAGTTGGGCCAGCACCTCGTCGGCCCAGGCGCGCGGCGCCATCGGGAAGCCCAGCCGCGCCCGGCTGTCGAGGTAGCTCTGCGCGACGCTGCGCGCGAGGTTGCGGATGCGGCCGATGTAGGCGGCGCGCTCGGTCACGCTGATGGCGCCGCGCGCGTCGAGCAGGTTGAAGGTGTGCGCGGCCTTGAGCACCTGTTCGTAGGCCGGCAGCGCGAGCTGCTGCTGCATCAGGTATCGGGCCTGCTTCTCGTGCGCACCGAAGGCGCCGAGCAGGAAGTCGACGTCGGAGTGCTCGAAGTTGTAGGTGCTCTGCTCGACCTCGTTCTGGTGGTAGACGTCCCGGTACAGCAGCGGCGTGCCGTCGGCCGACTCCGTCCAGACCAGGTCGTAGACGTTCTCCACGCCCTGCAGGTACATGGCCAGGCGCTCCAGGCCGTAGGTGATCTCGCCGGTGATGGGCTTGCAGTCGATGCCGCCCACCTGCTGGAAGTAGGTGAACTGCGTGACCTCCATGCCGTTGAGCCAGACCTCCCAGCCCAGGCCCCAGGCGCCGAGCGTGGGGTTCTCCCAGTCGTCTTCGACGAAGCGCACGTCGTTGGTCGTGAGGTCGAAGCCCAGCGCCTGCAGGCTGCCCAGGTAGAGCTCGAGGATGTCGGCCGGCGCCGGCTTCAGCACCACCTGGTACTGGTAGTAGTGCTGCAGGCGGTTGGGGTTGTCTCCGTAGCGGCCGTCCTTGGGGCGGCGGCTGGGCTGCACGTAGGCGGCCTTCCAGGGCTCGGGGCCGAGGGCGCGCAGGAAGGTCGCGGTGTGGCTGGTGCCGGCGCCGACCTCCATGTCGTAGGGCTGCAGCAGCGCGCAGCCTTGCGCGTCCCAGTAGCTCTGGAGCTTGAGGATGATCTGCTGGAAGGTGAGCATCGAAGGCGGGGCCGCGGGCTTCGGTGATGGGCGGCCCGGCAGTTTACGGGCCGCGGACGTGAAAACGCCGGAGCGGCCAGGCTCCGGCGTGCGGGTGCGAGCGGGCAGCGCCTGTAGCGCCGGCCCTCACTCGGCGGCGGCAGCCGTGCCTTCGGACTCCACCGGCTCCGGGCGGTCCACCAGCTCGACGAAGGCCAGCGGCGCGTTGTCGCCGACACGGAAGCCCATCTTCAGGATGCGCGTGTAGCCGCCCGGGCGCGCCTGGTAGCGCGGGCCCAGCTCGCCGAAGAGCTTGGCGACGACGTCGCGGTCGCGGGTGCGGTCGAAGGCCAGCCGGCGGTTGGCCAGCGTGGGGGACTTGCCCAGGGTGATCAGCGGCTCGACCACGGCGCGCAGCTCCTTCGCCTTGGGCAGCGTGGTCTTGATGGCCTCGTGCTTGATCAGCGAGTTGGCCATGTTGCGGAGCATGGCCAGGCGGTGCGAGGTGGTGCGGTTGAGCTTGCGGGGGCCGTTGCGGTGGCGCATGGTGCGTTCCTTTCGTTATGACTTGCCCGCAGCCGGATCAGGTACTGCGGGGTGCACGTTGCGTCTGAACCCGGGGTTCAGCGCTTGTCCAGGCCCTGCGGGGGCCAGTTCTCCAGCCGCGCGCCGAGCGTGAGCCCGCGCGAGGCCAGGACTTCCTTGATCTCGTTGAGGCTCTTGCGGCCCAGGTTCGGCGTCTTCAGCAGCTCGGTCTCGGTGCGCTGGATGAGGTCGCCGATGTAGTAGATGTTCTCGGCCTTCAGGCAGTTGGCCGAGCGCACGGTGAGCTCGAGCTCGTCGACCGGGCGCAGCAGGATGGGATCGACGCTGCCGGTGGACGGCTTGTCGCGCTGGCCCATGCCGATGGAGTCGCCCAGGCTGACGCCCGGGTCGATCTGGGCGAAGAAGGCCAGCTGCTCGACCAGGATGCGCGCGCTCTGGCGGATCGCCTCCTCGGGCGCGATGGCGCCGTTGGTCTCGATCTCCATCACGAGCTTGTCGAGGTCGGTGCGCTGCTCGACACGGGCGTTCTCCACCGCGTAGCTCACGCGCCGCACGGGCGAGAAGCTGGCGTCGAGCACGATGCGGCCGATGCTCTTCGTGGGCTCGTCGCCGTAGCGGCGCAGGTTGCCCGGCACGTAGCCGCGGCCCTTCTCGACCTTGATCTGCATGTCGAGCTTGCCGCCCTGGCTGAGGTGGGCGATCACGTGCTCGGGGTTGATGATCTCGACGTCGTGCGGCGTCTGGATGTCGCCGGCCGTGACCGCGCCCTCGCCTTCCTTGCGCAGCACCAGCGTCACTTCGTCGCGGTTGTGCAGGCGGAACACCACGCCCTTGAGGTTGAGCATGATGTGCACGACGTCTTCCTGCACGCCGTCGATCGCCGCGTACTCGTGCAGCACGCCGGCGATGGTCACCTCGGTCGGCGCGTAACCCACCATCGACGACAGCAGCACGCGGCGCAGTGCGTTGCCGAGGGTGTGGCCGTAGCCGCGCTCGAAGGGCTCGAGCGTCGCCTTGGCGCGATGGCCGCCGAGCGGCTCGACCTGGATGGCCTTGGGCTTCAGAAGGGTGGTTTGCATGAGCTCTCTGTGTTCCTGTCAATACCCTCGGCTCGTTACACCGATAAGGCTGTAGGACCGCGCCGGGCGGGGTGTTCGCCGCTTCGTGCCCGGCGCACGAAGCACGGCAGGGCCGTCGAACGGCGCCCCGCGGGCGCCGCGCACGGCCCCGGAATCGGGATCAGCGCGAGTACAGCTCGACGATGAGCGCTTCCTTGATCTCCTGGCCGTACTGGTCGCGGTCGGGCACCTTCTTGAAGGTGCCTTCCATCTTGGTGGCGTCCACCGCCACCCAGTCGGCCAGGCCGATGCCCTGGGCGAGCTTGAGGGCGTCCTGCACGCGCAGCTGGTTCTTGGACTTCTCTCGCAGCGCGATCACGTCGCCCGGCTTGACCGAGTACGACGGGATGTTCACGACCTCGCCGTTGACCGTCAGCGCCTTGTGGCTGACGAGCTGGCGGGCCTCGGCCCGGGTGCTGCCGAAGCCCATGCGGTAGACGACGTTGTCCAGGCGGCTTTCGAGCAGCGCCAGCAGGTTGGCGCCGGTGTTGCCCTTGCGACGCTCGGCCTCGGCGAAGTAGCGGCGGAACTGGCGCTCGAGCACGCCGTACATGCGCTTGACCTTCTGCTTCTCGCGCAGCTGCATGCCGAAGTCGGACGTGCGCGTGCCGCTGGTGCGGCCGTGCTGGCCCGGCTTGCTGTCGAACTTGGCCTTGTCCGTGATGGCGCGGCGGGCGCTCTTCAGGAACAGGTCGGTGCCTTCGCGGCGGGAGAGTTTGGCCTTGGGGCCGAGCAGACGTGCCACTTGCGTGTCCTCTTGATTCGAATCTGACGCGGCAGCTCGCCAGCCTCATCGGCCGGCGGCCCGCGCGAGTCGGCGGGCGCTGGGGCTCCGTCGACGGTGGGCTTGGTTGCGAAGGGCGAGCCCTTCAGTGAAAGAGCCGGCTCGCACGAACTGTGCCATCCGGCGCGGGAAACTCTCTATTGTAGCGGCTTCGGCCAAGGTGCCGCGGGCTCTGCCGGCCCACCCACGGCGCACGCCCGGGGGGCGTCTAAGGCGCTGCGGGAGGATCTCAGATCCTGCGGCGCTTCTGCGGGCGGCAGCCGTTGTGCGGGATCGGCGTCACGTCGCTGATGCTGTTGATGCGGATGCCCAGCGAAGCCAGTGCACGCACGCTGCTCTCACGGCCGGGGCCGGGGCCCTTGATGCGCACGTCGAGGTTCTTGATGCCCTGCTCCTGCGCGGCACGGCCGGCCACCTCGGCCGCCACCTGCGCCGCGAAGGGCGTGCTCTTGCGCGAGCCCTTGAAGCCCTGTCCGCCGCTGGAGGCCCAGGCGAGCGCGCCGCCCTGGCGGTCGGTGATCGTGATGATCGTGTTGTTGAACGACGCGTGCACGTGCGCGATGCCGTCCGCGACGTTCTTGCGGACCTTCTTGCTCACGCGGCGCGCGGCGGTGTTGACGGGTGCCTTGGCCATGTTCTCGAGTCTTTCAGTGTGCGGTTGCGCAGGCGTTGCGGATCGGGTCGATCACTTCTTCAGCGCGGCGGCACTCTTCTTCGGGCCCTTGCGGGTGCGGGCGTTGGTGCGCGTGCGCTGGCCGCGCACCGGCAGGCCACGACGGTGGCGGAAGCCGCGGTAGCAACCCAGGTCCATCAGGCGCTTGATGCTGATCGACAGTTCGCGGCGCAGGTCGCCTTCGATCGTGATCTTGCCGATCTCGTCACGGATCTTCTCCAGGTCCGAGTCGGTGAGGTCCTTGATCTTCTTGCTGTACGGGATGCCGACGTTGTCGCAGATCTTCTGCGCGGTCGTGCGCCCGATGCCGTAGATCGACGTCAGGCCGATCTCGGTGTGCTTGTGCGGGGGGATGTTGATGCCGGCGATGCGTGCCATGTCGGTTCCTCTCGATCAACCCTGGCGCTGCTTGTGGCGCGGGTCGGTACAGATCACGCGCACCACACCCTTGCGGCGGATGATCTTGCAGTTGCGGCACATCTTCTTGACGGAAGCGGCGACTTTCATGCTCTTCTCCTTGACCCGATCTTGCGATTCGGTTTACTTGGCCCGGAACACGATGCGTGCCCGGGTCAGGTCGTACGGTGTCAGCTCGACGGTGACCTTGTCACCGGGCAGGATGCGGATGTAGTGCATGCGCATCTTGCCGCTGATGTGCCCCAGCACCACGTGGCCGTTCTCAAGCTTCACGCGGAAGGTGGCGTTGGGGAGGTTCTCGAGGATCTCCCCCTGCATCTGGATGACGTCGTCCTTGGCCATGTTCAGCTGGGCTTGAAGTTGGCCTTCTTGAGCAGCGAGTCGTACTGCTGGCTCATCACGTAGCTCTGGACCTGGGCCCAGAAGTCCATCGTGACGACGACGATGATCAGCAGGCTGGTGCCCCCAAAGTAGAACGGCACGTTGTACTTCAGCACCAGGAACTCGGGCAGCAGGCAGACGGCGGTGATGTAGACGGCGCCGGCCAGCGTCAGGCGGCCCAGGATCTTGTCGATGTACTTCGCGGTCTGGTCGCCGGGACGGATGCCGGGGATGAAGGCGCCGCTCTTCTTCAGGTTATCGGCGGTCTCGCGGCTGTTGAAGACCAGCGCCGTGTAGAAGAAGCAGAAGAACACGATCATCGCGGCATACAGCATCACGTAGATCGGCTGTCCGGGCGACAGCGCTGCAGCCAGGTCCTTGAGCCAGCGCATGCCCTCGCCCGTGGCGAACCAGCCCACCACCGTGGCCGGCAGCAGGATGATGGAACTGGCGAAGATCGGCGGGATCACGCCGCTCATGTTCAGCTTCAGGGGCAGGTGCGAACTCTGCCCGCCGTACACCTTGTTGCCGACCTGACGCTTGGCGTAGTTGACCAAAATCTTGCGCTGCCCGCGCTCCACGAACACCACGGCGTAGGTGACGAAGATCACCAGCGCGATGATGAACAGGCAGGCGATGATGCTCATGGCGCCCGTGCGCACCAGCTCGAACAGGCCGGCCATGGCCGAGGGCAGCCCGGCGATGATGCCGGCGAAGATCAGGATCGAGATGCCGTTGCCGATGCCGCGCTCGGTGATCTGCTCGCCCAGCCACATCAGGAACATGGTGCCGGCCACCAGGCTCACGACGGTCGTCATGCGGAAGCCGAAGCCCGGGTTCATCACTGTGCCGGCTGCGCCTTCGAGCGCCAGCGCGATGCCCAGGGCCTGGAAGATCGCCAGCAGCAGCGTTCCGTAGCGCGTGTACTGGGTGATCTTGCGCCGCCCCGCCTCGCCTTCCTTCTTGATGGCCTCCAGCGTGGGCACGACGTAGGTCATCAGCTGCATGATGATGCTGGCGCTGATGTACGGCATGATGCCCAGTGCGAACACCGAGAAGCGGGCCAGCGATCCACCGCTGAACATGTTGAACATGTTCAGGATGCCGCCGCTCTGGCCGGCAAACAGCTGCTGCATCGCCTGCGGGTCGATGCCCGGCACGGGGATGTGCCCGCCGATGCGGTAGACCACCAGCGCAAGCAGCAGGAAGACGATCCGGCGACGCAGGTCGCCGAATTTCCCGCTCTTGGCCAGCTGGTTCGCGGTGGTGACCACGGGTTCGAGGTTCCTTCTGTGAAAGGGCTGCGTCGCGTCAGGCCGCGACCGATCCGCCGGCGGCCTCGATGGCCGCCTTGGCGCCGGCGGTCGCGCCGATGCCCTTGAGCACCACCTTGCGCGACAGCTCGCCCGACTTGACCACCTTGACGTTCTTCACCAGCTGGGCCACGAGGCCGGCCGTCTTCAGCGTCAGCAGGTCGACTTCCTCGCCCTCGAGGGCCTGGAGGTCGGCCAGGGTGATCTCGCCGTTGTACTTGAGCTGCGCGCTCTTGAATCCGCGCTTGGGCAGGCGGCGCTGCAGCGGCATCTGGCCGCCCTCGAAGCCGACCTTGTGATAGCCACCGGCGCGGCTCTTCTGGCCCTTGTGGCCGCGGCCTGCCGTCTTGCCCAGGCCCGAGCCGATGCCGCGACCGACGCGGCGACGCGCCTTCTTGCTGCCCTCTGAGGGCTTGATGCCGTTGAGTTCCATCAGAGCACCTGCACCAGGTAGTCGACCTTGTTGATCATCCCGCGCACGGCCGGGGTGTCTTCCAGCACCTTCGTGCTGTTCAGCTTGCGCAGGCCGAGGCCGCGCACGGTGGCGCGGTGGCTCTCGCGGGTGCCGGCGACGCTGCGAACCAGTTTGACGGTGAGCGTCTTCTTTTCGGTGGACGAGGTCATGTGGGTTCTCCGCGGTCGGCTCAGTTGAAGAGCTCTTCGACCGTCTTGCCGCGCTTGGCGGCGATCTCGCCGGGCGTCGACAGGCGCTTGAGCGCGTCGAGGGTGGCGCGGACCATGTTGTACGGGTTGGTCGAGCCGTGGCTCTTGGCCACGATGTCGGTCACGCCCATCACCTCGAAGACCGCGCGCATCGGACCGCCGGCGATGATGCCGTCGCCGGGCTTGGCCGGCGCCATCAGCACGCGGGCGGCGCCGTGCTCGCCTTCGACCTTGTGGTGGATCGTGCCGTTCTTGAGAGCCACCTTGATCATGTTGCGGCGGGCCGACTCCATTGCCTTCTGCACCGACACCGGCACTTCCTTGGCCTTGCCCTTGCCCATGCCGATGCGGCCGTCGCCGTCGCCGACCACCGTGAGGGCCGCGAAGCTGAGCGTGCGACCGCCCTTCACGACCTTGGTCACGCGGTTGACCGCGATCATCTTTTCCTTGAGCCCGTCGTCGTTGCCTTCGGCCTGGGCGCGGGGAGTGAACTTAGCCATCTTGGATATTCCTCTGCTCGGGCGCTCGTCAGAACTGCAGGCCGGCTTCGCGCGCCGCCTCGGCCAACGCCTTCACGCGGCCGTGGTACTGGAAGCCCGAGCGGTCGAATGCGACCTTGTCGATGCCGGCGGCCTTGGCCTTCTCGGCGATGCGCTTGCCCACCAGCGTGGCCGCGGCCACGTTGCCGCCGTTGCCGGCGAGCTGCTCGCGCACCTCCTTCTCGGCCGTGCTGGCGCTGGCCAGCACCTGCGTACCGTCGCCCGAGAACACGCTGGCGTAGATGTGCAGGTTGGAGCGGTGCACCGCGAGGCGCGCCACACCCTGGCCCAGGATGCGCAGCCGGGTCTGGCGCGCACGGCGCAGGCGTTGTTCTTTCTTCGTCAGGCTCATGGCGGTGCTCCTTACTTCTTCTTCGTCTCTTTCAGCACCACGCGCTCGTCGGCGTAGCGGATGCCCTTGCCCTTGTAGGGCTCGGGCGGACGGAAGGCGCGGACTTCAGCCGCCACCTGGCCCACGGCCTGGCGGTCGGCACCGCTGATGACGATCTCGGTCTGCGTCGGGCAGGCCACCTTCACGCCGGCGGGCATGTCCTTCACCACCGGGTGCGAGAAGCCGATCTGCAGGTTGAGCTTGTCGCCCTGGGCCTGGGCACGGAAGCCCACGCCCACCAGCTGCAGCTTGGTCTCGAAGCCCTTGGCGACGCCGGTGACCATGTTGTTGACGAGGGCACGCATCGTGCCGCTCATCGCATCGGCAGCCGCGCTGTCGTTCGCTGGGGCGAACTTCAGCGTGCCGCCTTCGTTCTTGATCGTCACCAGCGGGTTGACGGCGCGCACGAGCGTGCCCTCCTTGCCCTTGACGGTGATGCTTTCTGCCGAGATCGCGACGTCGATGCCTTGCGGCACGGCGATCGGCATCTTTCCTACGCGGGACATGCTTGTGCTCCCTTTACGCGACGTAGCACAGGACTTCGCCACCGACACCGGTCTGGCGAGCCTTGCGGTCCGTCATCACGCCACGCGGCGTGGTGACGATGGCGACGCCGAGGCCGTTCATGACCTGCGGGATGGCGTCGCGGCCCTTGTAGATGCGCAGGCCAGGGCGGCTGACGCGCTCGATGCGCTCGATCACGGGGCGGCCGGCGTAGTACTTCAGCGCGACTTCGAGGTTGGACTTGCCGCCTTCGCTCTTGACTGCGAAGCCGTCGATGTAGCCCTCGTCCTTCAGCACCTGCGCGATTGCGACCTTCAGCTTCGACGACGGCATCGTGACTGCCGCCTTCGCCACGCTTTGCGCGTTGCGGATGCGGGTCAGCATGTCGGCGATGGGATCACTCATGCTCATTGGAAACTCTCCTGCTCGTGCCTGTGCTTGCCTGGTAGGGACAAAGCGGTGGCCGATATCACCAGCTGGCCTTGACGACGCCCGGAATGTCGCCCTTGAAGGCGAGGTCGCGGATCTTGCT
>JBKDQY010000237.1:0-9755 GCA_046341655.1 Betaproteobacteria bacterium
CGGCCAGCTGCTCGACCGCATGCTGGCGGCGCTGCAGCTCACGCGCGCCCAGGAGCCCGGCACGCTGCCCGAGCGCCAGGTCTACATCGCCAACACCCTGAAGTGCCGCCCGCCCGGCAACCGCAACCCGGCGCCCGACGAACTCGCCCAGTGCGAGCCCTTCCTGGTGCGCCAGATCGAACTGCTGAAGCCGCGGATCATCCTGGCCATGGGCCGCTTCGCCGTGCAGGCGCTGCTGCGATCCGACGAGCCCATCGGCCGCCTGCGCGGCCGCGTCCACCGCTACCAGGGCGTGCCGCTGGTGGTGACGTACCACCCGGCCTACCTGCTGCGCAACCTGCCCGAGAAGGCCAAGGCCTGGGACGACCTGTGCTTCGCGGCCGAGGTCTTCGAGCGGCCGCCGGCGGGCTTGCCCAGCCCGCCCGCGTGAAATCGCGGGCGGTCCTTCGTCAGGCGGTCGCCGCCTTCCGGCGGCTCACGTCCTGACTCAGCCTTTGGCGGGCTTCTTCGGCCGCGTCCAGCCCGGCAGCGTGACCTGGCGCGCCCGCGCCACCGTCAGTTGCCCGGCCGGCGCGTCCTTGCTGAGGGTGCTGCCGCCGCCGATGGTCGCGCCCGCGCCCAGCGTCACCGGGGCCACCAGCACGCAGTTGCTGCCCACGTGCACGTCGTCGCCGATCACGGTGCGATGTTTGTTCGCGCCGTCGTAGTTCGCGGTGATGCTGCCGGCGCCGTAGTTCACGCGCGCGCCTACCGTGGCGTCGCCCAGGTAGGCCAGGTGGTTGGCCTTGGCGCCGGAGGCCAGCGTGCTGTTCTTCACCTCGACGAAGTTGCCGATGTGCACCTCGGCACCCAGCACCGCGCCGGGCCGCAGCCGCGCGTACGGGCCCACCAGCGCGCCGGGCCCGACCTCGGCGCCCTCGACGTGCGTGAACGGGTGGATCACCGCGCCGGCGGCGATGCGGGCGTCGCGCACGACGCAGTGCGCGCCCACGCGCACGCCGTCGCCCAGCGTGACCGTGCCCTCGAAGACGCAGCCGACGTCGATCTCGACGTCGCGGCCGCACTCCAGCGAGCCCCGCACGTCCAGCCGCGCCGGGTCGGCCAGTCGCACGCCGGCGTCCATCAGCGCGTCGGCCACGCGCGTCTGGTGGCGGCGCTCGAGGTCGGCCAGCTGGTGCGGGCTGTTCACGCCCAGCACCTCGGTCTCGTCGGGCGCGGCCACGGTCACCACCGGCACGCCCTCGGCCACGGCCAGCGCCACCACGTCGGTCAGGTAGTACTCCTTCTGGGCGTTGTCGTTGCGCAGCGCCATCACCCAGCGCTTGAGCAGCGCCGTGGGCGCGGCCATCATGCCGGTGTAGACCTCGCGGATGGCGCGCTGCGCGGGGCTGGCGTCCTTCTGCTCGACGATGGCGCGCACGGCACCGCCTGCGCCGGGCTCGCCGTCGCGCAGGATGCGGCCGTAGCCGAAGGGGTCTTGCAGCTCGATGGTCAGCAGCGCCAGCGCGCCGCCGTCGGCCGCCTCGGCCAGGGCCTGCGCGGTGGCGGCGCGGATCAGCGGCACGTCGCCGTTGAGCACCAGCGTCGTCTCGTGCGCGTCGCGCAGCGCCGGCACGGCCTGCTGCACGGCGTGGCCGGTGCCCAGCTGCGGCATCTGGCGCGCGAAGCGCAGGCCCTGGCCGGCGCAGGCGGCCTCCACCTCGTCGGCGCCATGGCCGGTGACGACGACCGTGTGGCGCGATGCCGCATCCCCCACGCCGGCCACGGCATCGAGCACGTGCTGGAGTAAGCTCCGCCCGGCCAGCCGGTGCAGCACCTTCGGCCGCGCCGACTTCATGCGGGTGCCCTTGCCCGCGGCCATGATCACGACGTTGACAGCCATGCCCGAATCCCGAATGCGGTGGTGGAAGCTGCTGATCATAGGCAGCGGGCTCGTGCTGGCCGCGGGCTGCAGTACCCTGCGCGTGGCGTATTCCAGCGGGCCGACGCTGGCGTGGTGGCAGCTCGACGGCTGGATCGACGCCGACCGCCAGCAGGCGCCCCAGGTCAAGGCCGCCCTCGAGCGCCTGTTCGCCTGGCACCGCAGCACGCAGCTGGCGCCGACGGCGGCGCTGCTGGCCGACGCGCGCGAGCAGGTGCTGCACCCCGTCACCCCCGAGGGCGTGTGCCGCTGGAACGCCCAGGCCCAGGCCCTGCTGCAGCCCGCGCTGGCCCGCGCGCTGGACGAGGCGGCCGACCTCGTGCCCCTGCTGACCGAGGCCAACCTGAAGGCGATGCTGGCCAAGGGCGCGCGCGAGATTGCCGAGGACCGCGAGAAGTTCCTTCAGGTCGACGCCGGCGAACGCCATGCCGAAAGCTTCAAGCGCACGCGCGATCGCTTCGAGCGCATCTACGGCCGCCTCGACGAGCCGCAGCTGGCCGTGCTGCGCACGGGCGTGGCCGAGCTGCCGCTGGACCCCGCGCGCTGGCTGGCCGAGCGCGAGCAGCGCCTGCAGCAGACGGTGGCCACGCTGCGCCGCCTGGTGGCCGAGCGCGCCGGCCGCGAGCAGCGCGTGGCCGCGCTGCGCGCCCTGGCCGAAGGCGCCATCGCCTCGCCCGACCCGCAGCGCCGGGCGCAGCAGCAGCGCATGGCCGAGGCGAACTGCGCCCTCTCGGCGCGGCTGCACAACGCCACCACGCCGGCTCAGCGCGAGCGAGCGCGCGCCAACCTGCAGGGCTGGGAGAGCGACCTGCGCGCCGTGATGCGCCCGCCGGCCTCTGCGCTGGGCAGCGCTACTCCTGCGCCTTCGACTTGACCACGGCGTAGCGCGCCAGCGTCTTCTCGCGCGCCGCGGCGTGGTCCACCACCGGCCGCGGATACTGGCGCCCCAGCTCGATGCCGGCCGCGGCCATGTCCACCGGCCGCGCCAGCCAGGGCGCATGCAGCGCGGCGTCGGGCAGTGCGGCCAGCTCGGGCACGTAGCGGCGGATGAAGCGGCCCTGCGGATCGAACTTCCCGCTCTGGCTCACGGGGTTGAAGATGCGGAAGTAGGGCTGCGCGTCGCAGCCCGAGCTGGCCGCCCACTGCCAGCCGCCGTTGTTGGCGGCGAGGTCGAAGTCGTTGAGGTGCAGCGCGAAGTGACGCTCGCCCCAGCGCCAGTCCAGGCCCAGGTCCTTGGTGAGGAAGCTCGCCGTCACCATGCGCAGGCGGTTGTGCATGTAGCCGGTCTGCGCCAGCTGCCGCATCGCGGCGTCGACCAGCGGATAGCCGGTGCGGCCCTCGCACCAGGCGGCGAACAGCGCCTCGGCGGCCTTGCCGTGCTCCCAGCGGATGCGGTCGTACTCCGGCTTGAACGCGTGCTCCGCCACGCGCGGGTGGTGGTGAAGGATCTGGTGGTAGAAGTCGCGCCAGATCAGCTCCGACAGCCAGACCTCGGCGCCGCGGCTGCCGGCCTCGCGGCGCTCGTTCGCCAGCCGCGCCAGCTTCCGCACGCTCACGGTGCCGAAGCGCAGGTGCGTGCTCAGGTAGCTCGGGCCCTTCACGGCGGGGAAGTCGCGCGTCTCGTGGTAGCGGTCGATGCGGTCGAGGAAATCGGCCAGCAGTTCCTGCGCGCCGGCCGGGCCCGTGGGCAGCTTCAGCTCGTGCAGGTTGGTGGGCGCGAAACCGATCTCGGCCAGTGCGGGCACGCCCGGCTCGCCCGCCGGCCGCGGCGCCAGCGCGCCGGCGTGCCGGGCCACCGGGTGGGCCTCCAGGTGCTGCGGCTCGAGCTTGCGCAGCCAGGCGTTCTTGTAGGGCGTGAACACGCTGAAGGCGCCGCCGCCGAGCGTCAGCACCTCGCGCCGCTCGAACACCACGTGATCCTTGCTGGTGTGCAGGGCCACGCCCAGGTCGGCCAGGCGGCCGCGCACCAGCGCATCGCGCGCCAGCGCCGCGGGCTCGTCGGCGTGGCTGGCGAACACGGCCTGCACCTGCAGCGCCGCCGCCAGCGCCGGCACCTGGTCCTTCGGCCAGCCGTGGCGCACCAGCAGCCCCGCGCCCTCCACGCCGTGCGACGCCGCCAGCGCGTGCAGCTCGGCGTCGACCCCGACCAGGCTGTCGCGGATGAACTCGACGCGGCGGTCCGTCCTCGCGGCGCCGGCGGTGCCCGCCTGCTGGCCCGGCAGCGCGTCGAGGATGTCGCGGTCGAACACGAAGCAGCACCACACCTGCCGCGCCTGCGTCAGCGCGTGGTGCAGCGCGGCGTGGTCGTCGACGCGGAGGTCGCGGCGCAGCCACACCAGCGCGCGCGCCAGGGGCTTGTCGGCCGGGCCCCTGGGGTGCGGATCAGGGTGGCGGGGGGGTGTCATGGCAGGGTCGGGAGTGTGCCGCACGACCTAGAATCCCGCGCATGTCCGAGCCCGTCAAGCCCGCTCCCGCGCGCATCGACCTGACGAACCACTTCCTGGTCGCGATGCCGGGCATGGCCGACGAGACCTTCGAGCGCACGGTGGTCTACCTCTGCGAGCACACCGAGAAAGGCGCGCTGGGCTTGGTCATCAACAAGCCCATCGACATCACGCTGAAGAGCCTGTTCGAGAAGATCGAGCTCAAGCTCGACCACCGCGCCGAGCTGGCGGCGCAGCCGGTGTTCTTCGGCGGCCCGGTGCAGACGGAGCGCGGCTTCGTGCTGCACGAGCCCACGGGCGCCGAGTCGCCCTACAACTCCACGCTGTCGGTGCCGGGCGGCCTGGAGATGACGACCAGCAAGGATGTGCTCGAGGCCCTGGCCGGTGGTGCCGGCCCGAAGCGCGTGCTGGTCACGCTGGGCTACGCCGGCTGGAGCGCCGGCCAGCTGGAAGACGAGATCGGCCGCAACGGCTGGCTCACCGTGGGTGCCGACCCGGCCGTCATCTTCGACACGCCAGTGCCGCAGCGCTACGACAAGGCGGTGTCGCTGCTGGGCATCGACCCGCGCATGCTGTCCGCCGAGGCCGGGCATGCATAGGACACCCCCCGCAGCGCCTGCGGCGCTCCCCCCCAGGGGGGCGCCCCCAGCGGCTGAGCCGAGCTCGGCCGCGGCGGCTGCTTGAGGCGCGCCTGGCGTGGCGGTCACCTTGCTGGCGTTCGACTACGGCACCCGCCGCACCGGCGTGGCGGTGGGCAACACGCTGCTGCGCCGGGCGCAACCCCTGGCCACGCTGGTGGCCGAGGGCGACGCCGTGTTCGCGAAGGCCGAGCCGTTGATCCGGCAGTGGCTGCCGGCGGCGCTGGTGGTGGGCATTCCGCTGCACCCCGACGGTGCCGCGCACGAGAACACGCGCCGCGCCGAGCGCTTCGCGCGCCGCCTGGGTGGCCGCTTCGGCCTGCCGGTGCACCGCGTCGACGAGCGCTACAGCACCACCGAGGCCCTGTCGTGCGGCGCGCGTGGCGAGGCGGCCGACGCGGCCGCGGCGGCCATCCTGCTGGAGCAGTACTTCCGCGAACACCATGCTGCAGCTTGACGCCGAGTCCCTGTACGCCGAGCTGATGGCCGGCGTGCGCCCGCTGCTGAGGCCCGAGTCGCGCCTGGTGGGCATCTGGCGCGGCGGCGCCTGGCTGGCCGAGCGGCTGCAGCGCGACCTGGGCCTGCCCGGCGCGGCCGGCGTCATCAGCAGCACGCTGCACCGCGACGACTTCGCCGAGCGCGGCCTGGCCTCGGGCGCCGGCCGCACGGCGCTGCCCTTCGAGATCGACGCCGCGCACCTGGTGCTGGTCGACGACGTGCTCTACACCGGCCGCACCATCCGCGCCGTGGTCAACGAGCTCTACGACTTCGGCCGGCCGGCCAGCGTGCAGCTGGCCGTGCTGGTGGACCGCGGCGGCCGCGAGCTGCCCATCGCCGCGGCCTTCGCGGCCGCCCGCATCGCGCTGCCGGCGGCGCAGAAGCTGGCGCTGGCGCGCGCCGACGACGGCCGCTTCACCTTCAGCGTGGAGCCGGCCTGATGCTGATGAAGCGCAACCCGCAGCTCAACAGCCACGGCGAGCTGATCCACCTGCTCAGCATCGAGGGCCTGCCGCGCGCGGTGCTGACGCAGATCCTCGACACCGCCGGCACCTTCCTCAGCGTCAACGACCGCGAGGTCAAGAAGGTGCCGCTGCTGCGCGGCAAGAGCGTGTTCAACCTGTTCTTCGAGAACAGCACGCGCACGCGCACCACCTTCGAGATCGCGGCCAAGCGCCTCTCCGCCGACGTCATCAACCTCGACATCGCCCGCAGCAGCACCGCCAAGGGCGAGAGCCTGCTGGACACCATCGCCAACCTCAGCGCGATGCACGCCGACATGTTCGTGGTGCGCCACGCCGAGAGCGGCGCGCCCTACCTGATCGCGCAGCACGTGGCGCCGCACGTGCACGTCGTCAATGCCGGCGACGGGCGCCACGCGCACCCGACGCAGGGCCTGCTCGACATGTACACGATCCGCCACTACAAGCGCGACTTCACGCAGCTCACGGTGGCCATCGTCGGCGACATCGTGCACTCGCGCGTGGCGCGCTCCGACATCCACGCGCTCACCACCCTGGGCGTGCCCGAGATCCGCGCCGTGGGCCCGAAGACCCTGGTGCCGGGCGATCTGGCCGGCATGGGCGTGCGCGTGTGCCACGACATGGCCGAGGGCATCCGCGGCGCCGACGTGATCATCATGCTGCGCCTGCAGAACGAGCGCATGAGCGGCGCCATGCTGCCCAGCGCCGGCGAGTTCTTCAAGCACTACGGCCTGACGCCCGAGAAGCTGGCGCTGGCCCGGCCCGACTGCATCGTCATGCACCCCGGGCCCATCAACCGCGGCGTGGAGATCGACAGCGCCGTGGCCGACGGCGCGCACAGCGTCATCCTGCCGCAGGTGACCTTCGGCATCGCCGTGCGCATGGCGGTGATGAGCACCATCGCCGGGAACCAGGCCTGAGCGGGCGCATGAAGATCCTGATCCGCCACGGTCGCGTCATCGACCCCGCCAGCGGCCGCGACGAGACGGCCGACGTGGCCATCGCCTCGGGGCGCGTCGTCGGCATCGGCGCGGCGGCTGAGTTCACGGCCGACCGCGTGATCGACGCCACCGGCCTGGTGGTGGCGCCCGGCCTGGTGGACCTGGCCGCGCGGCTGCGCGAGCCCGGGCAGGAGCACGAGGGCATGCTCGAGAGCGAGCTCGCCGCGGCCGCCGCCGGCGGCGTGACCAGCCTCGTCTGCCCGCCCGACACCGACCCCGTGCTCGACGAGCCGGGCCTGGTGGAGATGCTCAAGTTTCGCGCCCGCAAGCTCAGCCGCTGCCGGCTGTTCCCGCTCGGCGCGCTGACGCGCGAGCTGAGGGGCGCCACGCTCACCGAGATGGCCGAGCTCACCGAGGCGGGCTGCGTGGGCTTCTCGCAGGCCGACGTGCCGCTGGCCGACACGCTGGTGCTGATGCGCGCGCTGCAGTACGCCGCCACCTACGGCTACTCGGTGTGGCTGCGCCCGCAGGACGCCGCGCTGGGCCGCGGCGTGGCCGCCTCGGGCGCGGTGGCCACGCGCCTGGGCCTGTCGGGCGTGCCGGTGGTGGCCGAGACCATCGCGCTGCACACCATCCTCGAGCTGGTGCGGGCCACGCGCGCGCGCGTCCACCTGTGCCGGCTGTCCAGCGCCGCCGGCGTGGCGCTGGTGCGCGCGGCCAAGGCCGAGGGGCTGCCCGTCACGGCCGACGTCAGCATCAACTCGCTGCACCTGACCGACATCGACATCGGCTTCTTCAACCCCGACATGCGGCTCGTGCCGACGCTGCGCCAGGGCGCCGACCGCGACGCGCTGCGCGCGGGGCTGGCCGACGGCACCATCGACGCGCTCGTCTCCGACCACAACCCGGTGGCCGAGGACGCCAAGAACCTGCCCTTCGGCGAGGCCGAGCCGGGCGCCACGGGCCTGGAGCTGCTGCTCAGCCTGGCGCTGCGCTGGGGCTGCGACGCCGGCCTGCCGCTGCACACCGCGCTGGCACGCGTGACCTGCGACCCCGTCCGCATCCTGGGCGACGCGGGGGGCTCGCTGGCCGGCCGCGCGGGCCGCGTGGGGGAAGGCGGCGTGGCCGACCTGGGCGTCTTCGACCCCGCCGAGGAATGGGCGCTGCGGCCCGGCATGCTGGCCAGCCAGGGCCAGCACACGCCGTTCGCCTTCGCCCACACCGGCATGGCGCTGCCGGGGCGGGTGCGCTTCACGCTGGTGGCCGGCACGCCGGCCTTCGAGCGCGCGGCCGGCGGCTGATGCGCGGCGCCATCGCCCTGGCGCGGCTGCTGCGCTGCGGCCTGCACGTGCTGCACGGCATGGCGGTGATGACGCGCTTTCCGGGCCTGGACGAGGCCGGGCGCCACGCGCGCATCGGCTGGTGGTCGGCGGCGCTGGTGCGCCACCTCGGGCTGGCGCTGCACCTGCGCGGCACGGCGCCGCGCGCCGGGGCCACGCTGGTGGTGGCCAACCACGTGTCCTTCCTCGACATCGCGGCCATCCACGCCGCCATCCCGCAGGCGCGCTTCGTCTCCAAGGCCGACGTGCTGGCCTGGCCTTTGCTGGGCTGGCTGATCCGCAACGCCGGCACGCTGTTCATCGAGCGCGAGCGCAAGCGCGACGCGCTGCGCGTGGTGCACGCCATGGCCGAGTCGCTGCAGCGCGGCGAGACCGTGGCCGTGTTCCCCGAGGGCACCACCGGCGCGGGCGACGTGCCGCTGCCGTTCCACGCCAACCTGCTGCAGGCGGCGATCGCCACCGCCACGCCGGTGCAGCCGGTGGTGCTGCGCTACGCCGCGCCCGGCGAGCACGTGGCGACGGCGGCGCAGTTCCTGGGCGAGACCACGCTGCTGCAGGCGGTGTGGCGCATGGCCTCGGCGCGCGGCCTGGCGGTGCACGTGGAGATCCTGCCGCCGGTGGCCACGGCGCACGCCGACCGCCGCGCGCTGGCCGAGCACCTGCGGCAGATGGTGGCCGAGCGCCTGCGACCGGAATCGGCATGACGCCCCCCGGCCTGGTGCTGCACTTCGACGACGAGGCCGCGCTGGCGCAGCGCCTGGCGGCCGCGCTGGGCTGCGCGGCCGTGTGCATCGAGGTCCACGCCTTCCCCGACGGCGAGACGCGCCTGCGCCTGCCGCCGGCGCTGCCGCCGCGCGTGGTGCTGCTGAGCGGCCTGCACCGGCCCAACCCCAAGCTGATGCCGCTGCTGCTGGCGGCGGCCGGCGCGCGGGAACTGGGCTGCACCAGGCTTGATCTGGTGTGCCCCTACCTGGCCTACATGCGCCAGGACATGGCCTTCGTGCCGGGCGAGGTGGTGAGCCAGCGCCACCTGGGCCGGCTGCTGGCAGCCGCCTTCGACAGCGTGATCACGGTGGACCCGCACCTGCACCGCGTGGCCACGATGGACGAGGTGGTGCCCGGCCGCCGCGGCGTCGCGCTGTCGGCCGCCGGCCTGCTGGGCGCTCACGTGGCGCAGGTGGTGCCCGGCGCGCTGCTGCTGGCGCCCGACGAGGAGGCCGGCCAGTGGGTGCGCGCCGCCGCCGCCGCCGCGGGCCTGGACCACGCCGTGTGCCTGAAGCAGCGGCGCGGCGACCACGACGTCACCGTGGCCCTGCGTGGCGCGCCGGTGCAGGGCCGGGCCGTGGTGCTGCTGGACGACGTGGCCAGCACCGGCCGCACGCTCGTCAGCGCGGCCGAGGGGGCGCTGGCGGCCGGCGCCGCCAGCGTGGACGTGGCGGTGACGCACGCGCTGTTCGTCGGCGACGCGCTCGAGGCCGTGCGCGCCGCCGG
>JBKDQY010000238.1:0-4171 GCA_046341655.1 Betaproteobacteria bacterium
CTTCAGGCGCTCGGCCTCGGCGTGCGCGCGCACGACGCCGGCCAGCGAGCACTCGTCGGTGAGGGCCAGCGCGCCGTAGCCCAGGGCCTGCGCCCGCGCGACCAGTTCCTCGGGGTGCGAGGCGCCGCTCAGGAAGCTGAAGTTGCTGCGGCAGTGGAGCTCGGCGTAGGCCGGTAGCGCGTGACGGGGGCGGCGGGAATGGCGTGGGGGGGCAGACACGGCGGGCAGGCGGTGGCGACGGCGTCGGGCTCGCGCGCGCGGCGCACGGTGGCGGGTGGGTGCACGCCGGGGTAGCGGGCGGCGTCGCGCGGGGGCGTGGCGGGCGGCGCGGTGATGGGGAATGCCGCCGGCGCCATCGCGTCGAGCGGGCTGCGCACGGCACCGCCGCCCAGGCGCAGCACGTGCGTGTAGATCATGGTGGTGCTGACGTCGGCGTGGCCGAGCAGTTCCTGCACGGTGCGGATGTCGTAGCCCGACTGCAGCAGGTGGGTGGCAAAGGAGTGGCGCAGCGTGTGCGGCGTGGCGGGCTTGGCGATGCCCGATGCCTGGAGGGCACGCTGGAACAGCCGCTGGAAGGCGACGTCGGTGAGGTGGTGGCGGCGGCGCAGCCCGCTACGCGGATCGACGGACAGCTGGCTGTGCGGGAACACCCAGTGCCAGGCCCAGGACTCGGCGGCACGCGGGTACTTGCGCGCCAGGGCCTGGGGCAGGTGCACGCCGGCGGCGCCCTGGGCACGGTCGGCCTGCCAGACGGCGTGGGCGCGGCCGAGTTGCTCGCGCAGCGGCGCCTCGAGCGCGGCGGGCAGCATGACGACGCGGTCCTTGAAGCCCTTGCCTTCGCGCACGATGACGGCGCGGCGGTCGAAGTCGATGTCCTTGACGCGCAGGCGCAGGCCCTCGAGCAGGCGCATGCCGGTGCCGTAGAGCAGCCGCGCGACGAGGCTGCCGGGGCTGTGCTGGCGCGGCGCGGCGGGCATGGCGTCCAGCGCCGCCAGCAGGGCCTGCACCTCGGGCACCGACAGCACGACCGGCAGGCGGCGCTGGCTGCGCGGGCGGCCGATGTCGTCGATCCAGGGCACGGGCTGGCGCAGCACCTTCTGGTACAGGAACAGCAGCGCCGACAGCGCCTGACGGTGGGTGCCGGGGGCGACGTCGCGATCGGTGGCCAGCCAGGTGAGGAAGGCCTGGATGTCGGGGCCGGACAGATCCGACGGGTGGCGCAGGCCGTGGTAGCGGACGAAAGCGCGCACCCAGTGCACGTAGGCCTCCTCGGTGCGCAGGCTGTAGTGCAGCAGTCGGATGTGCTGGCGCAGCAGGTCGAGCAGGCGCGGCGCGGCGGGCGAACCGGCAGCCTGCGTCGGGCTGCCAGGGCTGGCGGGGCTGGCGGGGCTGGCGGGGCTGCCAGGAGGATGGCTGGACAAGACGGCACTCCCTGTGGATACTGCTTTTTTATACAGTACCTCAGGAACTTTCAGCATGCAAGCACGGCACAGGCAACAGGCGTCGCCGGGCACCCGGCGCGCTGCCGGCCGGCGGCCGGGAGCGGTGAACCCGGGCGCTAGCCGGTGGGCGGCAACGACCGGCCGGGATTCATCGCGGAGCGCCCAGTGCCGACTCGGGCAGGCCGAACACCTTGTCGAAGGCCCACGTGTAGGCCACCGCATAGACGAAGAAGAAGGCCAGCAGGCCCAGGTTCGCCAGGAAGGCCGCCAGGAAGGTCGTATCGAGCCACAGTGCCATGACGGGCACGAGGAGGATGGTGAGACCGCCCTCGAAGCCCGTGCCGTGCGCGAGGCGGCGCGCGAAGCTTCGTCCCTTGACCGCCTGCCGCGACTCCCACCATTCGAAGGCGGCGTTGAAGAGGTAGTTCCAGCACAGCGCGATGGCGGACAGCACGACGGCCAGCAGGACGGTCGAGCTCGCGGGCTTGCCGAAGGCAATGCCCAGCACGGGGCCGACGAAGGCGACGGCGCCGACTTCGTACAGCACGGCCTGGAGCGCGCGGCGGGTCTTGGGGGTCATGGGGTGACAGACGGGCCATGGCGGGGTTGCGGGGATCGCAGGATCGTAGGCCACCCACGCATGGCCATCGGGCCCCGGCGGGGTGGCATGCACCCGCGACTGCCGCAACGCGCTGGCGACCGCAACTTGGCATCGAGGAATCGAGCGTCATGACCAAGCCTGCGATGTCCGTTCCCATGAGAGCCGAACGCCGGACGCTTCAGGTGATCAAGACCCTGGGTCCCACCGATCGTGGGGCGCTCGAGCTTGCGAGACGCTACGGAAACGCCCTCGTCTGCGTTCGCCACAGAACCGATGCCAAGGGCAAGGTGCGTCACACCACCGTCGAGTTGCTGATCAGCAGCGAGCCGATCCGCACGCGCTCGGTCAAGATGGTGCTCGTCCAGACCCACCCCAGCGAGCGAGCCCTGCACGCCGTCATCCGGACAGCAGGCGGCGTGTGGGATGCGAGGCGACAACTGTGGCGCCTTCCGAGCCGGGTAGCCACGATCCTCAATCTTCGGGAACGCGTGGTGGGCATGTAGCTACATGGCTAGCTGTATGTACCCACCAGTGGCTATCTATGGCAGCATGTTGCCAGGGGTGCCGACGTAACGGTGCCGCCGAAAACACGTTAGGCGTCGCAAACCACCTCGCAGAGCCCACCCGACACAGACTTCGATCGCAACTTCAGGCATAGCTCATGAACTTTTTCCCAGCGTTCCGACCTTCGCGAAGGGCACTTAGCTCAGAGCTGATCACTCTCTTTGGGGCGACGGTGCTCTTTCTTTTCCATGGCGACACCTTCGCACAAGAGCATCGGCCCTTCAGCCAGAACAATAAGGCAGTAAACACGATGCGTGGCGCAGTTTGGACCCTCGTGCCCAAAGCCACTGGCGACAAGCTTGACGGCGCCCATGCACGAAGCTTTACCAAAGGCCTGATCGAAGTCTCTGCCACAGGGCCAAAAGAGAACACCTTACTTAAAGTCGTTGCCGACGAAAGCAGTAAAGAAGCTTCAATCTTGTCGACTCGCATTACTGGCGTAGTTCCATCGAACCCGAACAATCCGTTCTTGATGTGCGTACAAAAGAATGGGCAGTTCAAACTGCTGGCGTTCATTGATCAACGAACCGGTGAAACGACCGTTTCCCAGCCGGAGGAACTTCCCGATGGGCGATTGCCCTGCAATGGAATCGCCAACACTTACTTTCGGCGACTCGAAGCCGATACGGCACCTGAAAACAAGGCAAGGTAGCGAGGTATGCCTGATCCCCTCCTAAGAACCAAGGCGACGCCTAACCCCTCGCTCAAGCTGACCCGCTACGGCAGGCGTTGTAAGCCCGGCCTGAGCCAGTCGTACTATCGTCTCAGGCCGAGCTTACAACGCCTGCCTTCGCGGGCAGCTTAGCTCGAACGTTAGGCATCGCAATGCTCACTTCCCGCCGCGATCTGCTGAAGATCTTCACCGCCGCTACTGCAGTGGCGTCAACCGCGCCCGCAGCTCTGGCAGTGACGAGCGGCGACAGGTATTGGAATCGCAGACTTCAGTTTGAACTTGAGAAGCCTCCGGGCTGGCATTTCTGGTCGACCTTGGACTTTCAAGCAACTGCAGCGCAGCAGGTACTACACCATGACACGCCAGCCGAAGCGGAGGAGATCCTTCGGAGCCCGGAGTCTGCTCCCTTCTTGGTGATTGCCAAGAAGCCTCCCAGCGCGGAGGGTGTCAGCTCGGCTATCTGTGCATACGACGAATCCAGAGACGAGAGTTTTCCTACAGTAGTGCCTTGTTTGGAAGAAGCTCTGGCTGCTTACGCTAGGTTCTTGGGCGGAGTTAAGGTCCGTCAAGGTTCAGCATCAACAGCTGTACCCGGCGCACTTGCGACATCAGCTGCCCTCTGGGAGTTCGACTTTGAGCACACCAGCGGCACGACAAACCCAGTTGCCGTTCTAACTTTGCTGTCCTACCGCCCTGAGCGCATGCAGACCATCCACTTCATGGCTCTAGGCGCGGAAGCAGCACAGGATGCATCTGTACTCCAGGCGTGCCGCGCATCAGTGCGCTACAGCGATGCCTAACCCCTCGCTCAAGCTGACCCGCTACGGCAGGCGTTGTTATCCCCGTCCGAGGGGCCAAGTACAATTTATAGAACCCGGCGTAAAAACCCAG
>JBKDQY010000239.1:0-28928 GCA_046341655.1 Betaproteobacteria bacterium
GCCCGCCCCGGCGGCTGCGTGTCGGCCCCTGGCGGCTGGCGGCGCTGGCGTGGCTGTGGCTGGCGCCTGCCCTGGCCTTCGCGGCCCAGCCCTGGCCGCCGCTGCTGCAGCAGCTGCACGAGGCCGCCATCGACAACCCGGAGGCCACGCTCGCCGAGGTGCAGCGCCGCCAGCGCGGCTCTGGTGCCGCGGGCGATGCCGAGGCCGCCTTCTGGCTGGCGGTGGCGGCTGCGCGCCTGCAGATCATGCTGGAGGCCGACGTCGACGCCGCCGCCAGCCTGCGCGAGGCACGGCGCCTGTTCGAGGCCCGGCCGCAGCCCGACGCCACCATGCGGGCGTGGCTGCAGCTCATGGAACTGCGCCACCGTGCGATCAACGAGGGCAGCGTCGAGGTCCTGCAAGCCCTGAGCACGGCCCGCAGCAGCCTGGGCATCCGCCCCGGCACCGTGCTGTCCTGCGAGTGGGACGAGATCGAGTCCTGGCTGCTGCGTGAAATCGGCAGCTTCGACGAGGCCTGGCGCGTGGTCGATCAGCTCGAGCGCTGCGCGGCCGCCACCGGCTGGCCGCACTACCGCGCGCAGGCACTGGTGGACCGCGCGATGATCGCCGGCTCTGCGGGCGCACCGGGGCCGGCACGCGACAGCGGCGGCGTCGGCGGCGCCCGTGTCGCGCAGCTGTTCGACGAAGCCTACGTCGCGGTCGGCCCCGGCGAGGGCCGGTTCCTGCGCAGCCTGATTGCGTACTCCGCCGGCACCACGCTCACCGACCTGAACCGGCCGGCCGACGCCGCGCGCCAGCTGCAACGCGCCCTGGAAGCCAGCCGCGCGCTGGGCGACGAGGCCGGCGTGGCCGCTGCGATGACGGCCCAGGCCGTGCTCGAGCAGCGCGAGCAGCGTCACATCCAGGCCTTGCGCCTGCTGGCCGAGGCCGAGCCCGTACTGCGGAAGATCGGCACCGGCACGGCCACGCGCCTGGTCACGCTGTACCGGCACAAGCTGCAGTCGCTGGTGGCGCTTCGGCGGCGCGCCGAACTGCCGGCGGCGGTGGATGGCGCGCTGGCCTTGCCCGAGGCCGGCGTGCAGCCGGCCCTGCGCGGCCAGCTGGCCCTGGCGGTGGCCGCTGCGCAGGCTGAGCTGGGCCGGCACGCCGCGGCCTATGCCTCGATGAAGCGGGCGCACGAGCTGACCGAGCAGTCGCGCGAGCAGGGCGGCAGCGCCCAGGTGCTGCGCCTGCAGAGCCTTTACGACAACTCTCGGCGCGAGGCCGAGGTGGCTGCGCTGCGCCACGCCGAGGAGTCGACCCGGCTGTCGCTGCAGGCCCAGCAGGCCACGGCGCGCATGCTCTGGGCGGCGCTGCTGGCGGCCGTGGCGCTGGCCGCAGGCGTGGGTGCCCTGGGCTGGCGCCAGTGGACGCGCCGCCGCAAGATGGCCCGGCTGGCGATGCGCGACACGCTCACCGGGCTGCACAACCGCCGGGCCATCGAGGCCTATGCCCGCTCGCAGTGCGCGCAGGCCCTTCGGCTGAGCCTGCCGTTCACGGTGGCGATGATCGACCTCGACCGCTTCAAGACGATCAACGACCAGTATGGCCACGCCACCGGCGACGCCGTGATCCGGGCCTTCGCGCGGGCCGTGCCGGGCCAGTTGCGCACCCCCGACCGGCTGGGCCGCTGGGGCGGCGAGGAGTTCCTGCTGGTGCTGCCGGGCACGTCGCTGCACGAGCTGCCGGCGCTGTTCATGCGGCTGCGCGGTGCCTTCACCTCGGCCGTGGTGCCGGGGATGCCGCAGCCGCACGGCTGCACCTTCTCGATGGGCGGGGCCGAGGCAGGGCGCGACGGCAGCAGCTTCGAGGTGCTGGTGCGGGTGGCCGATCGCCGGCTCTACAAGGCCAAGGCCGGCGGGCGCGACCGGCTGCGTTGAGCGTCCGAGCCCAGCCCGTCGCGGAGCCCTGGCCCATGCCGAAGCGGTCTTCGCCTTCGCCCGCCGGGCGGCTGGCGGCCGGGGCCGCCATGGCCGCCCTGCTGCTGGCGCCACGGCCGGCCGCCGCCGACTGGGTGGGCCGCTTCGACGCCGGCCTGGCGCCCTGGGCCGAGCTGCGCTTCGTGAAGAACCGCCCCGCCAACACCTGGGCGCTGCGGCGCTGGGACGGCGTCGACGCGCTGGAGGTGCGTTCCGAGGGCTCGATGTCGCTGATGGCGCGCACGGTCGAGGTCGACCTCGCGCGCACGCCGGTGCTGTGCTGGCGCTGGCGCATCGAGCGCGTGCTCGAGGGTGCCGACCTCACGCGCAAGGCCGGCGACGACCAGGCCGCCCGCGTGTACCTGGGCCTGGCGCTGCCGCCCGAGCGGCTGGGCGTGGGCGACCGCATGGCGCTGGCGCTGGCGCGCGCACGCTTCGGCGAGCAGGTGCCCGATGCCGCCATCAACTACGTGTGGGACAACCGCCAGCGCGCCGGCAGCGAGCACCCCAACGCCTACACCGGCCGCACCACCATGGTGGTGCAGCGCAGCGGCGGCGCCGAGCGGGGCCGCTGGGTCAGCGAGCGGCGCGACGTGGCCGCCGACATCCGACGCCTGCACGGCCCCGGCGCGCGCCTGGTGCAGCTGGCCGTCGGGGCCGACACCGACGACACCGGCGGCTCGGCGCTCAGCGGCTTTGCCGAACTGCGCTTCGTGGCTGCCGAGCAGCCCTGCGATTGACGCCGTCCGGGCTGTAACCACCGGGCGGCCGGGCGCGTATAAGCGCGCATCGGGCCGGCCGTCGGCCCGCCCACGCAACCCGCCGCCTGCCCATGCACCCGACGCTGCCGCTGCTCATCAAGACCGATTTCCCCCCACTGGCGCGACGGCGCCTGGAGACGCTGCAGGTCAACCTCGGCTACACCTGCAACCAGAGCTGCCTGCACTGCCACGTGGCCGCCAGCCCGCAGCGCACCGAGCAGATGGACGGCGAGACCGTGGACCTGGTGCTGGAAGTGCTGGCCGCGCGCGGCGTGGCCACGCTGGACCTGACCGGCGGCGCGCCCGAGCTGAACGTGCACGTCCGCCGGCTGGTGGCCGCGGCGCGAGCGCAGGGCGTGCGCGTGATCGACCGCTGCAACCTGACCATCCTGTCCGAGCCCGGGCACGACGACCTGGCGGCGTTCCTGGCCGCGCAGGGGGTGGAGGTCACCGCCTCGCTGCCGTGCTACAGCGCCGCCAACGTCGACCGCCAGCGCGGCGACGGGGTGTTCGAGCGCAGCATCGCCGGCCTGCGGCGCCTCAATGCGCTGGGCTACGGCGCCGAGGATTCGGGCCTGGTGCTCAACCTGGTCTACAACCCCCAGGGCCCGTCGCTGCCGCCGCCGCAGGGGCCGCTGCAGGCCGACTACCAGCGCGAGCTGATGCAGCACTTCGGCATCCGCTTCAACCACCTGTTCGCGCTGGCCAACATGCCCATCCAGCGCTTCGGCAGCACCCTGGTCAGCAAGGGCACGTTCGAGGGCTACATGGCGCTGCTGCGGGCGTCGCACCGCGACGAGAACCTCGACACCGTGATGTGCCGCAGCCTGCTGAGCGTCGACTGGCAGGGCTGGCTCTACGACTGCGACTTCAACCAGATGCTGGCGCTGCCGGCGCGCCTGGGTGCCGCCGCTGGCCGCACGCACCTGCGCGAGCTGCTGCACACCGACGGCGCCGGCAGCGCCATCCGCGTGGCCGACCACTGCTGGGGCTGCACCGCAGGCCAGGGCAGCAGCTGCGGCGGCGCGCTGGAGCCGGTGCAGGCGCAGGCCGCGTGAAGACCGCGCCCGCCAAGCCAGGCCGCCGCAAGGCCGTCGCCTGGGCCGCGGTGGCGGTGCTGGCGCTGGCCGTGGTGGCCGCGTGGCGGCACTACGGCCTGGGCGAGGTGCTCACGATCGAGCAGCTCAAGGCCAGCCGCGACGCGCTGGCGGGCGCCTTCGAGGCGCGCCCGCTGGCCACGGTGGCCGGCTTCTTCGCGGTGTACGTGCTGGCCACGGCGCTGTCGATCCCGGGCGCGCTGGTGCTCACGCTGGCCGGCGGCGCGATGTTCGGGCTCGGGCTGGGCCTGCTGGTGGTGAGCTTCGCCTCGACGCTGGGCGCCACGCTGGCCTTCCTGACCGCGCGCTACCTGCTGCGCGACGCGGTGCAGGCGCGCTTCGGCCCGCAGCTGGCGCCCATCAACGAAGGCGTGCGCAAGGACGGCGCCTTCTACCTGCTGACGCTGCGGCTGGTGCCGGTGTTCCCGTTCTTCCTCGTCAACCTGCTGATGGGCCTCACGCCCATGGGCGTGTGGCGCTACGCCCTGGTCAGCCAGGTCGGCATGCTGGCCGGCACCGCGGTCTACGTGAACGCGGGCACGCAGCTGGCCGCCATCGGGTCGGCGCGCGACATCGTCTCGCCGGGGCTGCTGGGCAGATTCGTGCTGCTGGGCCTGTTCCCGCTGCTGGCCAAGGCGCTGGTGCGCGCGCTGCAGCGGCGAAAGGTGTACGCCCGGTGGCCGAAGCCGGCGCGCTTCGAGCGCAATCTCGTGGTCATCGGTGCGGGGGCGGGCGGGCTCGTCAGCGCCTACATCGCGGCGGCGGTCAAGGCCAAGGTCACCGTGGTCGAAGGTCACAAGATGGGCGGCGACTGCCTGAACTACGGCTGCGTGCCGAGCAAGGCGCTGATCCGCTCGGCCAAGCTCGCGAAGCAGTTGCAGAAGGCGCAGGGCCTGGGCGTGGCCGACGCGCAGGGCCGCGTCGACTTCGCCGCGGTGATGCGGCGGGTTCACCGCGTCATCGCCGAGATCGAGCCGCACGACTCGGTGGAGCGCTACACCGGCCTGGGCGTGGAGGTGCTGCAGGGCCACGCCCGCATCACCAGCCCCTGGACGGTGGAAGTCACGCGGCACGACGGCACGAAGCAGGTGCTGACGACGAGGAACATCGTCATCGCCGCCGGCGCCAGCCCCTTCGTGCCGCCGATCCCGGGGCTGGCGGAAGCCGGCTGCCTGACGAGCGACACGCTGTGGGGCCTGACCGAGCTGCCGCGGCGGCTGCTGGTGCTGGGCGGCGGCCCCATCGGCTGCGAGCTGGCGCAGAGCTTCGCACGGCTGGGCAGCCAGGTCACGCAGGTGGAGATGGCGCCGCGCGTGCTGCTGCGCGAGGACCCGGAGGTCTCGGAGCTCGTCGCCGCGTCGCTGCGCGACGACGGCGTGGCCCTGCTCACCGGCCACCGGGCCGTGCGGGTGGAGGTGACGGACGGCAACAAGCGCCTGATCGCGAAGCAGGGCGACCGCGAAGTCGCGATCCCGTTCGACGAGCTGCTGTGCGCCGTCGGCCGCAGCCCGCGCGTCACCGGCTACGGGCTCGAGGAACTGGGCATCCCCCTCACGCCGAAGAAGACCATCGAGACCGACGCCTACCTGCAGACGCTCTACCCCAACATCTTTGCCGTGGGCGACGTGGCCGGGCCCTACCAGTTCACCCACACGGCGGCGCACCAGGCCTGGTATGCGGCGGTGAACGCCCTCTTCGGCCGCTTCAGGCGCTTCCGCGCCGACTACTCGGTGATCCCCTGGGCCACCTTCACCGACCCCGAGGTGGCGCGGGTGGGCCTGAGCGAGACCGAGGCGCGCGAGCAGGGCGTGCCCTTCGAGGTGACGCGCTACGGCATCGAGGACCTGGACCGCGCCATTGCCGACGGCACGGCTCACGGCTTCGTGAAGGTGCTCACGGCACCGGGCAAGGACCGCATCCTCGGCGTCACCATCGTCGGCGAGCACGCCGGCGACCTGCTGGCCGAGTACGTGCTGGCGATGAAGCACGGCCTGGGCCTGAACAGGATCCTCGGCACCATCCACACCTACCCCACGCTGGCCGAGGCCAACAAGTACGCCGCCGGCGAGTGGAAGCGCGCGCACGCGCCGCAGCGGCTGCTGCGCTGGGTGGCGAAGTACCACGCCTGGGAGCGCGGATGAAGCCCGCCCGCCGCCGTGTGCTGCAGGCCGCGGGCGCGGCGATGCTGGCCGTGCCGCTGCGCGCCCGGGCCCAGGCCTTCGACGACAGCCACGCCGCCTGGACGGCGCTCCTCGGCCGGCACGTCGTGCTGCTGCGGGGCGGGCAGGCCTCGCAGGTTCGCTACGCCGGCTTCGCGGCGGAGCGGGCTGCGCTCAAGGCCTGCCTCGATGCCCTGTCGGCCGTGCCCGAGGCCACGTTCAGGGGCTGGGGCCCGGCGGCCCGGCAGGCCTTCCTGATCAACGCCTACAACGCGTTCACGGTGGAGCTGATCCTCACGAAGTACCCGGCGCTGAAGTCCATCAAGGATCTCGGCTCGCTGCTGAGCAGCCCCTGGAAGCCGAAGTGGGTGCCGCTGCTCGGCGGCCGGCTGTCGCTGGACGACATCGAGCACGGCCTGCTGCGCGCGCGCGGCGCGTACGACGAGCCGCGCGTGCACTTCGCCGTGAACTGCGCGTCCGTCGGCTGCCCCATGCTGCGCGAAGAGGCCTTCACCGCCGAGCGGCTGCCGGCGCAACTGCAGCAGCAGACCGAGCGCTTCATGGCCGACCGCACGCGCAACCGCTGGAACGCGGCCCGTGGCCGGCTCGAGCTGTCGAGGATCTTCGACTGGTACGGCGAGGACTTCGCGCTCGGCCACCAGGGCATCCGCTCGCTCAAGGCCTTCGCCGGCCAGCACGCCGATCGCCTGGCCGACGCCCCGGCCGACCGCGAGCGGCTGCGCACGGGCGCCTTCGACATCGCCTTCCTCGACTACGACTGGGCGCTGACCGACGCGCGATGAGCGGCTGGCACGACACGGCGCTGATCGTCTTCGCCAAGGCCCCGGTGGCGGGCCTGGCCAAGACGCGGCTGATCCCGGCGCTGGGCGCCGAGGGCGCGGCGGCGCTGGCGGCGCGGCTGCTGCGCCACACGCTGGCGCAGGGCGAGGCCGCCGGCTTCGGCGCGCTGGAGCTCTGTGCCACGCCCGACGCCACCCATCCGGCGCTGGTGGCAGCCGCGCGCGAGCACGGCGCGGCGCTGGCCGAGCAGGGCGCGGGCGACCTCGGCGCGCGCATGCAGCGCGCACTCAGCCGCCGCCTGGCCACGCACGCGCGGGTGCTGCTCATCGGCACCGACGCGCCCGCGCTGGACGCCGCCGTGCTGCAGCAGGCCGCCGCGGCGCTGGCCACGCACGACGCGGTGTTCGTGCCGGCGCTGGATGGCGGCTACGCCCTCGTGGGCTTGTCGCCGCACGCGCCCGAGCGCCTGTTCGCAGGCATCGCCTGGAGCACGCCGCAGGTGATGGCCACCACGCTCGAGAGGGTGGCCGAGCTCGGTCTGCGCACGGCGCTGCTGGCGCCGCTGCCCGACATCGACGAGCCGGCCGACCTGGCGCACCTCCCGGCGCACTGGCGGCACGAAACCGGGTGGCGGCCATGAAGCAGCTGCTGCTGGTCGGCGCCGGCCACTCCCACGCGCAGGTGCTGCTGGGCTGGGCGCGGGCGCCGTTGCCGGGCGTGGCGCTCACGGTGGTGTCGCCGCAGGCCCTGGCGCCGTACTCGGGCATGGTGCCGGGCTGGCTGGCGGGGCACTACCGCTTCGACGAGATCGTCATCGACTTCCAGGCCCTCGCGCGTGAGGCCGGTGCGCGCTGGGTGGCCGGCGAGCTGCAGTCGCTCGACGCCGCGGCGCAGCGGGTGCGGCTGGCCGATGGACACGAGCTGCCCTACACGCTGCTGTCGCTGAACGTGGGCTCCACGCTGCGGCCGCCGACGCTGGCGGGCGCGCGCGTGCTGTCGCTGCGGCCGCTGTCGGCGCTGCGGCCGGCCTGGGACGAGGTGCTGCGCGCGTGGCGCACCGCCGACACAGCCGCGCCGCTGAAGGTGGCCGCGGTGGGCGGTGGCGCGGCCGGCGTCGAGAGCCTGCTCGCGGCGCTGGCCCACCTGCGCCGCCTGCGGCCCGACCGCGTGGTCGGCGGCGCGCTGTACAGCCGCGGTCCCGAGCTGCTGCCGGGCCTGGCCGCGCCGGCGCGACACGCCTCCGAGCGCGCGCTGGCCGCCGCCGGCGTCGAGCTCAAGCTGGGCGTGGCCGGCGACGCCGCCACGCTGGCCGGCGCCGGCCTCGTGCTGTGGGCCACCGGGGCGCAGGCCCACGACTGGCAGCGCGATCCCGTCCGCCGCGGCGGCCTGGCCGCCAGCGACGAGGGCTTCGTCGACATCGACGAGACCCTGCGCTCGCGCTCGCACCCGAGCATCTTCGCCGTCGGCGACGGCGCGCACTGGTCCGCCGGCGCGGCCTTGCCCAAGGCCGGCGTCTACGCGGTGCGCCAGGGCCCGGTGCTGGCGCACAACCTGCGCGCGGCGCTGAACGGCGGCGCGCTGCAGGCCTACGAGCCGCAGCGCCGCTTCCTGGCGCTGCTGGCCACGGCCGACGGCCGAGCCATCGCCGCGCGCGGGCGCTTCGGCGCCCACGGCCGCTGGGCGTGGTGGTGGAAGGACCGCATCGACCGCGGCTTCATCGGACGCTTCCCGCGCACCCCGACGGACTGAAGGACCATGACGACCCGCGACGACAGCCCCGGCCGCAGCTGCCCGCTGCACTACCGCTACCGCCCCGAGGACCTCGCCGCCCCGCCGCGGGCCGACCTCGCCGGGCTCGACACGCTCTACGTCGTCGGCGGCCTGTACGGCAACGAGTTCGCGCTCGACGCGTTGGAGCGGCTGCTCCAGGCGCAGGCCGCGCACGACGGCCGCCGCGCCGTCGTCTTCAACGGCGACTTCCACTGGTTCGACGCCGAGGCGGACTGGTTCGCGCGCATCCAGCGCCGCGTGCTCGCCCACGCCGCGCTGCGCGGCAACGTCGAGACCGAGCTCGCCGACGAGGCGGCCGACGGCGACGCCGGCTGCGGCTGCGCCTACCCCGACTGGGTGGACGACGAGGTCGTGGCGCGCTCCAACCGCATCCACGCCCGGCTGCGCGCGGCCACCACGCCGGCGCAGCGCGCCGAGCTGGCCGCGCTGCCGATGCACGCCCGGGCCTCGGTCGGCGGGCTGCAGGTGGCCATCGTGCACGGCGACGCCACCTCGCTGGCCGGCTGGGGCTTCGCGCAGGAGCACCTGCGCGACGCCGCCCACCGGGCCACCGTGGGCGGCTGGTTCGAGCGCGCCCGGGTCGGCGCGTTCGCCTGCAGCCACACCTGCCTGCCGGTGTTCCAGCGCGTGGCGGCGGCGCGTGGCCCGGGCTGGGTGCTCAACAACGGCGCCGCCGGCATGCCCAACTTCGAGGCCGACGACGCCGGCCTCGTGCTGCGCCTGGGCGTGGCGCCGCCGCGCGTGGGCGAGAGGCGGCTGGGCGTTGTGCTGGGGCGCGGCGGCGAGCCGGTGTTCGGCGATGCACTGGCGCTGCGCCCGGATGCCATGGCCTGGCGGCAGCGCTTCGACGCCGCTTGGCCGGCCGGCAGCGACGCCGCGCTGTCCTATGGCCGGCGCATCGCCGAGGGGCCCGCCTACCGGCCGGCCGAGGCCCTGCGCGACTGAACAGCGGGTGCAAGGCCCGGCATATCGGCTCAAGCCCCTCGGGGTATGGCCGATAAGCTGGGCACGGCAAGGCACTGGTTCGGCCCGCAGCGGAAGGCGCTTGCTGGCGGGCCCCCCGGCGAAGGAAGTCAGACATGCGCAACAACCAACCCGTCACCCAGCGCGAGTACCCGTTCCCGAGCGGGCAGTCGCTGATCTCCGTCACCGACCTCAAGGGCCGCATCATGTATTGCAACGGCGCCTTCATCGAGGTCAGCGGCTTCAGCCGCGACGAGTTGCTGGGCCAGCCGCACAACCTGGTTCGGCACCCCGACATGCCGTCCGAGGCCTTCCGCGACATGTGGGCCACCATCGAGGCGGGCCTGCCCTGGACCGGGCTGGTGAAGAACCGCCGCAAGGACGGCGACCACTACTGGGTGCAGGCCAACGCCACGCCCATGCGCGACGGCGACCGCATCGTCGGCTTCCTGTCGGTGCGCACCGAGCCCTCGCGCGAGGCGGTGCAGGCCGCCGAGCAGCTGTACGCGACGATGCGCGCCGAGGCGCAGCAGGGCCGGCTCGTGCACGTGCTTCACCGTGGCGCGCTGCGGCGGGGCGACTGGGCCGGCCGTGCCGTGCAATGGCTGCGCCTGGGCACCGGGGGGCGGCTGCTGGCCCTTCAGGCGGGTCTGGGCCTGCTGGTCGTGGGAGCCGGTGCCGTCGGCGGCGTGGCCGCCGCGACCGTCGCCGCGGTGGTCGGCGGGGGCGGCGTCGCCTGGCTGTCGCTGCGCACCACGCTCGGTGCCATCGGTGTCTCGGTGGCCGACGCCAACCGCCTCGCCTCGGGCGACCTGTCGCACGCCGTCTCCGAAGGCGCCGACGGCACCGTCGGCGAGCTGCAGCAGGCGCTGCGACAGCTGTCGGTGAACCTGCGCGCGGTGGTCAGCGACACGCGGCGCGAGGTCCAGCAGGTCGAGCACGCCGCCCGCGAGATCGCCGCCGGCGCCGACGACCTCTCGGGCCGCACCGAGAGCCAGGCCGGCAGCCTGGAGGAGACCGCGGCCTCGATGGAGCAGATCAACAGCACGGTGCAGAACAGCGCCGCCGCCGCCGTCGAGGGCGCGCGCCTGGCCGCGCAGACCACCGACATCGCGCAGCGCAGCCACTCCGCCGTGCAGGCCGTGGCCGAGACCATGAACGACATCGCCGAGTCGTCGCGGCGCATCGGCGAGATCGTGCACGTCATCGAGGGCGTGGCCTTCCAGACCAACATCCTGGCCCTGAACGCCGCCGTCGAGGCCGCGCGCGCGGGCGAGCAAGGCCGCGGCTTCGCGGTGGTGGCGGCCGAGGTGCGCTCGCTCGCCCAGCGCACCACGGTGGCGGCCAAGGAGATCCGCCAGCTCATCGCCGACAGCGCCGAGCGCGTGGACAACGGCGCGCGCCGCACGCAGGACGCCCAGCAGCGCATGGCCGAGGCGCTGGCGGCCGTGGGCAAGGTCAGCCACACGCTGGAGTCCATCAGCACCGCGGCCGCCGAGCAGCAGAACGGCATCGCGCAGATCAACGAGGCGGTGTCGCACATGGACGGCATCACGCAGCAGAACGCCGCGAGGGTGGAGCAGCTGGCAGCCTCGTCGACCGGCCTGTCGTCGCAGGTGGAGTCGGTGAGCAACTCGATGCGGCTGTTCCGGCTGCGCGCCGGCGAAGCCAGCGTGGCCGAGCAGGACGCGGTGGCGATGCGCCGCGAGGCGCGCCAGGTTGCGGCCCCCGCGAAGCCGGCGGCGGCGCCGCGCCCGGCGCCCGCGCCCCGCAGCGCCGCCAGGCCCGCTCGCGCGGCGCCCGCACCGGTGGCCGCCACCACCGCCGACGACGAGTGGACCGAGATCTGACAGCCTTGGACTGCGACGGTGGCGTGACAGCCCCTGGGAGCCGGCCCTCGCGGATGGCGCTTGACGAATAGACCGACCGGTCTACAGAATCCGGGGCCATGGGCACCTCGGAAACCCTTCCCACGCGCGACCGCCTCGTGCAGGCCATGGCGCGAGCGCTGCAGCAGCGCGGCTACCACGGCATCGGGCTGGCCGAACTGCTGGCCGAGGCCGGCGCGCCCAAGGGGGTGCTGTACCACCACTTCCCCGGCGGCAAGCAGGCCCTCGCCGTCGCGGCCATCGAAGCCACGGCCGCCCACATCGAGGCGTCGCTGGACCGGCTGATCGTCGCCCGGGCCGACCCGCTGCCGGCCCTGCAGGGATGGCTGGCCATGGCGCAGGCGCAACTCGGTCGCAGCGGCTTCGAGCGCGGCTGCCCGCTGGCCACGGTGGCCCTGGAGACCACCGCCGCCGACACCGCCGTGCGCGCCGCGCTGGCGCGGGCCTTCGACGGCATCCGCGCGCGGCTGGCCCTGCTGCTGTGCGCCGCCGGCGTGGCCGAGGCCCGCGCCGGCGGGCTGGCGGCCCTGGTGGTCGCGGCCTACGAGGGCGCGCTGATGCAGGCCCGCGTCGCCGGCAGCGCCGCGCCGATGGCCGCGGCGGCCGAGGCCCTGATGGCGATGCTGCGCCAGCAGATCGCCCGGCCGCTGCCGGCGCCCCCGGCGCTGCCCCGGCCTGCCGGGCTGGTCCGGCCACGCGGGCACACCCGATGAGCGCGCCCGTCACCGGCGGGCCTGCCGCCGAGTCGCTGGCGCTGCGCGCCGCCGACGGCTACGTGCTGGCTGCCCGGCGCTACCCCGCGCGGGGCATGGCGCGGTCGCACGTGGTGGTGGCCGGCGCCACCGGTGTGCCCCAGGGCTTCTACCGCCGCTTCGCCGAGCACGCTGCCGCGCAGGGTGCCGACGTGCTGACGCTGGACTACCGCGGCGTCGGCCTGTCGCGGCCGGCGAGCCTGCGCGGCTTCGAGATGGACTACCTCGACTGGGCGCGCCTGGACCTGGCCGCCGCCGTCGATGCGGTGCCCGAGGACGGGCGGCCGCTGCTGATGGTCGGTCACTCGTACGGCGGTCACGCCTTCGGGCTGCTGCCCAACCACGGGCGTGTCGCGCGCTTCGCGACCTTCGCCACGGGGGCCGGCTGGCACGGCTGGATGCCGCCGCTGGAGAGGCTGCGCGTGCTGGCGATGTGGCGCGTGCTGGGGCCGCTGCTCACGCGCTGGAAGGGCTACCTGCCCTGGAGCCTGCTGGGCATGGGCGAGGACCTGCCGCTGCCGGTGTACCGCCAGTGGCGCCGCTGGTGCGCCTTCCCTCGCTACTTCTTCGATGACCCGGACATGGAAGGCGAGCGGCTGGCCGAGCGTTTCGCAGCGGTGCGCACGCCCATCGTGGCCCTGAACGCGATCGACGACCACTGGGCCCCGCCGGCGTCGCGCGATGCCTTCATGGCTGCCTACCTCAATGCCGAGTGCCGGTGCATAGACCTGCACCCGAAGAGCCTGGGCCTCGAGGCCATCGGCCACATGGGCTACTTCCGCCCGTCGGCGCAGCCGCTGTGGGACGAGGTGCTGGCGTGGCTGCATGGCGGCGCCGGCCTGGGCGCAGCGGCACCCCACGCAGCCTGATCAGGCCGCGGACTGCGAGGCGCCGCAGTCCCCGCAGTGGCCGTACAGCGTGAGTTCGTGGTCCTGCACCGTGAAGCCCGGTGGCGCCAGGCGCGACAGGTCACCCGGGCAAGCGTGCACGTCGAAGACACGCCCGCAGCGCGTGCACTGGAAGTGGTGGTGGTGCTGGCGGCCGGCGATCTCGAAGCGCGGGTTCTCGCCGGGCAGTTCGACCGTGCACAGCTCGCCCTCCTCGACCAGGGTCTTCAGGTTCCGGTAGACCGTGGCCAGGCCCAGGCGAGGCGCCAGGGCCTGCGCGGCGAGCAGCACCTCCTGCGGCAGCAGCGGACGCCGGGCACGCTGCAAGGCGTCGCGGATGGCGGTGCGCTGTCGGGTGTTGCGTTCCATCGGGTCGTAAGGGTAATCCATTGCCCTGCGTGGTGTTCCAAACTGGGGGAGGGCACGCATCCAGGGGGGTGGCTCCGGGCGCTCACACCGATAGGATCCCCTCTCGCCCGCGCGCGGCTGAGATCCAGCTGCCGGGCAACGAACGCCCCCGCCGCACCGTGCATCGCCACCCCAGATGAACCCGTCAACGATCATCGCGTTCGTGTCGCTCTGTCTCTTGGCCACGGCCGGTGTGTTGTGGCTGCGGTTCGGCCGCCGCCGCGTCGACAAGCCGCTGCCCACGAAGTGGCCGTTGTCGGCGCGCCGCGTGTTCGGGCCCGCGGAGTTGCGGGTGCACGGCGTCCTGCGCGAGGCGCTGCCCAACCATCTGGTGCTTCCCAAGCTGCCCCTCGTGCGCTTCTGCCAGCCCGACGACCCGGGTGAGCTTCGCTACTGGTACAACCTGCTGGGCAGCCAGCACGTCAGCTTCGCCATCTGCAGCGAGAGCGGCCGGGTGCTGGCCGCGGTCGATCTCGAGGGGCTCCGCCCGGGATCGCGCCGCGGTCGAGCCCTCAAGGAGGCCGTTCTCTCCGCCTGCAAGGTCAAGTACCTGCGCTGCACGATCGACGATCTGCCCACGGTGGCCGAGTTGCGCGCCCTGGTGCCCGAGCCGGTCAGCAAGAGCATGCCCGTAGCCCGAATGGCTCAGGCCAGCGTGCAGCTCAGCGCCACCGTGGCCGAGCGCCGGCGCGAGCGCCAGGTGTGGTGCGACACCGACGTCCTGACCGATTCGTTCTTCGACCGCATGGCTCCCGGTGGCGCGGCCAGCGGTTTCGGTGGCAGCAGCGTCCCGCCCGTGAGCGTGATGGAGCTCGACCTGCCTCTGCTGGACGAACCCGCGGTCGGCATCGTGGTCGACCACATCCCGGCCGTGGCGCTGAGGGCTTGACCGCGGTCGCTTCACCGCGCGCATCAGCAGTTGCCGGTTATGCCGGCCTCGGCCCGCAGCAGGTGCTCGACGCGCTCGACGCAGCCGGCTTGCGCGGTGACGGCAGGCTCCTGCAGCTCAACAGCTACGAGAACCGCGTCTTCCAGGTGATGCTGGAAGACGGCCACGCCGTGGTGGCCAAGTTCTACCGACCCGGGCGCTGGACCGACGCGCAGATCCTGGAGGAGCACGCCTTCGCCTGCGAACTGGCCGCCGCGGAGGTGCCGGTGGTTCCGCCGCTGCCGCTGCGGGTGGCCGGCGCGCGGCTGCAGGTGCAGGGCGAGCAGGCCACCCTTGCGACCTGGATCGACGGCGACGGCACGGCCTACCGCTTCGCCGTGGCCGAGCGCCGTGCCGGCCGCGAGCCCGAGCTCGACGATCCGGCCGTGCTGGCGCAGTTGGGCCGCTTCATCGGCCGGCTGCACGCGGTGGGGCGGCAGGGCCGCGTCGAGCATCGGCACCACCTGGCCGCGGCCGATGGCGCCGTGGCCGTGGCCGGACTGCTGCAGGCCGGCGTGGTGACCCCGGCCGAGCTGCCGGCCTGGCGCCGCACGGCCGAGGCCGCCGCTGCGGCGGTGGCGGCGGCCTTCGACGCCGTGGCCGGCAGCGGCCCGCTGGCCACGCTGCGCCTGCACGGCGACTGCCACCCCGGCAACGTGCTGTGGCGTCCCGGCACGGCCGAGGGCGACCCCGGCCGGCCGCACATCGTCGACCTGGACGACGCGCTGCAGGGCCCCGCGGTGCAGGACCTGTGGATGCTGGTCTCGGGCGACGCGCGGACGATGTCGCGACAGCTCAACGTGCTGCTGCGCGGCTACGAGGACTTCAGCGACTTCGACGACCGCGAGCGCGCGCTGATCGAGCCCTTGCGCACCTTGCGCATGCTGCGCCACAGCGCCTGGCTGGCCGCGCGCTGGAGCGACCCCACGTTCCCGATCCACTTCCCGTGGTTCGGCAGCGCCGCCTACTGGAGCCAGCAGACGACGCTGCTGCGCGAGCAGCTCGAGCTGATGGGTGCCTGAGCCCCTTCAGCCCACCAGCAGCGCGTTGACGCGCCGCACGTAGGCTGCCGGGTCCTCCAGGACGCCGCCTTCGGCCAGCACGGCCTGGTCGAGCAGGATGTGCGCCAGGTCGTCGAAGCGCTCGCTGCCCTCGGCGGAGTCGAGCTTCTTCACCAGCGCGTGCTCGGCGTTGATCTCCAGGATGGGCCTGGCCTTGGGCGCGTCCTGGCCCGCAGCCTTGAGCATGCGCGCCAGGTGGGCGCTCATGTCGCCCTCGTCGGCAACGATGCAGGCCGGGCTGTCGACCAGGCGCGTGGTCGCGCGCACATCCTTCGTGCGCTCGGCCAGCGTCTTCTTCAGGCGCTCGATCAGCGGCTTCGCAGCCTCGGCGGCGGCCTCGGCCTGCTTCTTCTCGTCCTCGTCCTGCAGCTTGCCCAGGTCGACCGCGCCCTTGGCCACGCTGGTCAGGCTGTGACCCTCGAACTCGTACAGGTGGGACAGCATCCACTCGTCGACGCGGTCCACCAGCAGCAGCACCTCGATGCCCTTCTTGCGGAAGATCTCCAGCTGCGGGCTCGCCTTGGCCGCGGCCAGGCTGTCGGCCGTGATGACGTAGATGGCGTCCTGGCCTTCCTTCATGCGGCCCACGTAGTCGGCGAAGCTCACGTCGCTGTCGGCGTGCGTGCTGGCAAAGCGGAACAGCCTGGCCAGCCGCTCGCGGTTGGCGAAGTCCTCGCCGATGCCTTCCTTCAGCACGTTGCCGAACTGCGCCCAGAACTCGGCGTAGGTGTCCTTCTGGTTCTCGGCCACGTCCTCCAGCATCGACAGCACCTTCTTCGTGCTGCCCTCGCGGATGGCCTTGACGTCTCGGCTTTCCTGCAGCAACTCGCGGCTCACGTTCAGCGGCAGGTCGGCGCTGTCGATCACGCCCTTCACGAACCGCAGGTACACCGGCATCAGCGCCTCGGCGTCGTCCATGATGAACACGCGCTTCACGTAAAGCTTGACGCCGCCGCGCTTGTCGCGGTTCCACAGGTCGAAGGGCGCCTTCTTGGGGATGTACAGCAGCTGCGTGTACTCGGTGCGCCCTTCCACGCGGTTGTGCGTGTAGGCCAGCGGCGCGTCCTGGTCGTAGCTGATCTGCTTGTAGAACTCGGTGTACTCGGCGTCGGTGATGTCGCTCTTGCTGCGCGTCCACAGCGCCTGTGCCTTGTTGGCGGGCTCCCACTCGTCGGTGTCGACCTGCTCCTTCTTCTCTTCGTCCCAGCGCTGCTTCTTCATCAGCACCGGCAGGTTCAGGTGGTCGGAGTACCTGGCGATGATGGACTTGAGCTTCCAGGCGCTGAGGAACTCCTCCTCGCCCTCGCGCAGGTGCAGGATGACGTCGGTGCCGCGCTCGGCGCGCTCGATGGTCTCGACCTCGAAGTCGCCGCTGCCGGTGCTGCTCCAGCGCACGCCCTCCGCGGCGGGGGCGCCGGCGCGGCGCGTCTCGACCGTCATGCGGTCGGCCACGATGAAGCCGCTGTAGAAGCCCACGCCGAACTGGCCGATGAGGTTGGCGTCCTTCTTCTTGTCGGCCTCGAGGCGGCCGAGGAACTCGCGCGTGCCGCTCTTGGCGATGGTGCCCAGGTGGGCCACGGCCTCGTCGGCGCTCATGCCGATGCCGTTGTCGCGGATGGTGATGGTCTTCTTCTCGGCATCGAACCACACGCGCACGTTCAGCTCGGGCTGGTCTTCCCACAGCGCGGGCTTGTCGAGTGCCTCGAAGCGAAGCTTGTCGCAGGCATCGGAAGCGTTGGAGACCAGCTCGCGCAGGAAGATCTCCTTGTTGCTGTACAGGCTGTGGGTGACGAGGTGCAGGATCTGCTGCACCTCGGCCTGGAAGGAAAGCGTCTTCTTGTCCATGGGCGTGGGAAGGGGTGAAACCGGGGCAACGGCTCACGGTGGGGGTGGGTCACCGGTTTTTCAAGGCCCCGCCCGCCGCCGTGCCCCGCCCGTCCACTTCGTGTTCTTGGCGGCCGAGTCCGCCCTCATGACGCACCTGGCGCCGCAGGCGACGGCCGACGGGCTGCCGGCCGTCGTCGTCGGGCTGCGGGTCACCTTGCGGTGGGCCGGCATGCTGCTGGCCAGCACCGCCGCCCACGTGGCCGTGCAGCGCCTGGGGCGTGCGCGGGTGTTCGTCGGCGCCACGGCGCTGGCGACGATGGCCGCCCGGGCGCTGGACCGCCGACCGGCGATCTATGGCGAGCGGCGCCGGCGCGCGAGCTGGTCGACCCGATCGGCCAGCGCCTGCAGGTCGGCACCCTTGCGCACGTAGGCGTCGTAGGCGTCGAAACCGGCTCGCACCTCGGCCTCCGCCAGGCTGCTGTGCATGGCGATGGCCGCCGAGGCCGAACGCTGCCGCAGCGCATGGCCCACCGCCATGCCGTCCATGCCCGGCATCTGCACGTCGAGCACGATGACGTCGAAGGTGCTCTGGCTCGCCGCTTCCAGCGCGGCCCAGCCGCTGTCGACGGCCTCGACGCTGTAGCCCAGGCGCTCCAGCCGGGCGCGCAGGATCTCGCGCATGGCCGGGCAGTCGTCAACGGCCAGCACCTTGCCGGCGGAGGCGAACGCGTCGGGGTGGCTCATGCTGGCCAGCTTAGCGCCAGGGCCCGGCGATGCACAGCGGGTCCGCGAGCGGGCCCGGCGCGCCGCCAGTGAGTGCCGCAAAAGCGTGCAGTGCCGTCGCCGGCCATGGCGCCGCGGGAGCCGCGGCAGCTTGCCCACAGGTCGTTCACACGCTTGTCAACGCCAGGGGGTCGTATCCCCCTTTTGGGGGTGTCGCTGTTTCGTGGCGGTGGCGCCGCGCCCCGCGGCCGCTACGGCTCCGGAACGGCTCAGTAAGCCTCGGTGTCGACCTCGCTCTGCGCCTGCGCGCCGTAGCGGTTGCCCGCCGGCGCCTGGGGCGCCATCAGCACCGACACGGCGTCCAGCAGCGCGGCCGGCAGTTCCGGCGTGGCCAGGTTCTCGCGCAGGTGCGCCACGCTGGTGGTGCCCGGGATGGCAGACACGTGCCCGCCGCGCGACAGCACCCAGGCCAGCGACAGCTGCGCCAGCGTGCAGCCGGCTTCGCGCGCCAGCGCGGCCAGCCGCTGCTGCAGGGCGCGGTTGGCCGGCCAGTGCTCGGGCGCGAAGCGCGGCATCGAGCGGCGGATGTCCTTGGTGTCGAACGCGGCCGGGTCGGGCGGCGCATCGGTGAGCGCGCCGCGGCCCACCGGGCTGAAGGCCACGAAGGACGTGCCGAGCTCGCGGCAGGCCTCAAGCACGGCGATCTCGGGGTTGCGCGTCCACGGGCTGTACTCGGTCTGCAGCGCCGCGATCGGGTGCTCGCGGTGGGCGCGCCGCAGCGTGGCCGCCGAGACCTCGCTCAGGCCCAGCGCCCGCACCTTGCCGGCGCGCAGCAGGTCGGCCATGGCGCCCACGCTCTCCTCGATGGGCACAGCCTTGTCCCAGCGGTGCAGGTAGTAGAGGTCGATGACCTCGGTGCCCAGGCGCTTCAGGCTGTCCTCGCAGTCGCGGCGGATGCTGGCCGGGCGGCCGTCGATCACGCGCTGCAGCGCGCCCCCGGGGCCCACCGGCTGGCCGGTCATGCCGCCCTTGCTGGCCAGCACGAAGCGGTGGCGGTGCGGCCCGAGCACGCGGCCGACCAGGCGCTCGTTGGCACCGAAGCCGTACAGCGCCGCGGTGTCGAAGAAGTCGACGCCGGCGTCCAGCGCCTCGAGCAGCACGCGCTCGCCCTGCTCGGGCGGTGGCGGCAGGCCGTATGCGTGGCTGAGGTTCATGCAGCCCAGGCCGAGCGGGCGCACGTGGAAGGGCCCGATCGGGCGTGGGGCGTGGGGCATGGGCAGGTCCTCGGCACCGCGACGTGCGGCCGCCGCGGATTCTGCCCAGGCCGCCATCGTCCGCGAGCGAAGCCCGGAACCCCTGCCTCAACCCGCGGGCGCGCACGCCGATACCGCGGAAGCCCGGCCAGACCGTCGTTGCAGGAACTGCCGCTGACGAAACCCTTCAACCTCTCCATCGCCGCCCGGCTGGGCCTTCTGCTGGCCGTGCTCGCCCTGCTGGGCGCCGTGCTGTCCGCGTGGGCCCTGCTCGTGGTGGTGGCCAGCGAGGTGCGTTCGCTCGCGGCGCGCAGCGCCGAGGCCGCGCGCGAGATCAAGCGGCTCATCAACGACAGCGTCGGCAGGGTCGAGGACGGCACCCGCCTGGTGGCCGAGGCCGGGGCCACCATGGGCGAGATCGACGAGCGCGTGCGCCGGGTGTCGGCGCTCATCGCCGAGATCAGCGCCGCCACCTCCGAGCAGAGTTCCCGCATCGGGCAGGTGAGCCACACCGTCACGCAGCTGGACAGCGCGACGCGCCGGAACTCGGAGCTGGTGCACCGCAGCGCCGACGCCGCCACCAGCCTGCGCGAGCAGGCCGAGCGGCTGGTGCGCTCGGTCGGCACCTTCCGGCTGGTGGGCCGCTGAAGCGCGCCGACGGCCGGCGGCTCAGCCCGCCGCGAGCTGCCGGTCGAGCTGGTGCAGCACCTCGTAGCAGGGCAGCACCTGCGCCACGCTGGCGTTGGGCTCGCGGCCGGCCCGGATGGCGGCGATGAACTCGCGGTCCTGCAGCTCGATGCCGTTCATCGACACGTCGACGGCCGAGACGTCGACCTTCTCATCCTTGCCGGTGAACAGATCGTCGTAGCGCGCGATGTAGGTGCCGGTGGTGCCGATGTAGCGGAAGAAGGTGCCCAGCGGACCGTCGTTGTTGAAGCTCAAGCTGAGCGTGCAGATCGCGCCGCTGGCGGCCTTGAGCTGGATGCTCATGTCCATGGCGATGCCGAGCGTCGGGTGGATCGGGCCCTGCATCGCATGCGCCCTCACGATGGGGCTTTGGCACTGGTAGGCAAACAGGTCCACCGTGTGTGCTGCGTGGTGCCACAGCAGGTGATCGGTCCAGCTGCGAGGCTGGCCCAGCGCGTTCATGTTCGTGCGGCGGAAGAAATAGGTCTGCACGTCCATCTGCTGGATGGCGAACTCCCCCGCGGCGATGCGCCGGCGCACCCACTGGTGGCTGGGGTTGAAGCGGCGCGTGTGGCCCACCATGGCCACCAGGCCCGTCCTGGCCTGCAGGTCGGCCACCGCGTAGGCATCGCGCAGGCTGTCGGCCAGCGGGATCTCGACCTGCACGTGCACGCCCGCCTGCAGGCACTGGATGGCCTGCGCGGCGTGCATCTGCGTGGGCGTGGCCAGGATCACCGCGTCCAGGCCGGGCAGCTTCAGCGTGTCGGCCAGGTCGGTGGTGACGTGGCCGACGCCGTACCTCGCGGCGGCTTCCCTCGTCTTGTCGAGCTCGCGGCCGACGAGGCTGACGACCTCGACGCCGTCGATGAGCTTCAGTGCGTCGAGGTGCTTCAGACCGAAGGCGCCGGCACCGGCCAGCGCGACCTTGAGGGTCTTCATGCGTTCTCCAGGATCAGGTGGCCCACGGCCGTGTTGCTGGCGGGCACGTGGTAGAAGCGGTGGCGCACCACGGGCGGCGCGTCGCCCATGGCACCGCGAGCGATCAACCACATCACGAGCTCGATGCCCTCGCTGCCGGCCTCGCGCACGTACTCGATGTGCGGCACCTGCGCCAGCGCTTCGGGCTCGCTGACCAGCCGGTCGAGGAAGCGGTTGTCCCACTCGGCGTTGATGAGCCCGGCGCGCGGCCCCTGCAGCTGGTGGCTCATGCCGCCGGTGCCCCAGACCTGCACGTTCAGCGGCTCGTCGTAGCTCTCGACGGCCTTGCGGATGGCGCGGCCCAGGTTGAAGCAGCGCCGCCCGCTGGGCACCGGGTACTGCACCACGTTGACGGCAAACGGGATCACGGGGCAGGGCCACTCCGCAGGCTGTCCGCACATCAGGCTCAGCGGCACCGTCAGGCCGTGGTCGACGTCCATGCGGTTGACGATGGTGAGGTCGAAGTCGTCCTGGATCACGCTCTGCGCGAGGTGGCTGGCCAGCTCCGGGTGGCCCTTCACGACCGGCACCGGCCGCGGGCCCCAGCCCTCGTCAGCCGGCTGGTACTGCGCGGCGGTGCCGATGGCGAAGGTCGGGATCAGGTCCAGGCTGAAGGCCGTGGCGTGGTCGTTGTAGACGAGGAAGATCACGTCGGGCCTGTTTGCCCGCAGCCACTGCTTGCTGAACTCGTAGCCGCCGAACACCCTCTGCCAGTAGGGCTCGTGCGTCCTGCCCAGGTCGAGCGCGGCGCCGATGGCGGGCACGTGGCTGGTGTAGACCGATGCGGTGATGCGCGCCATGCTCAGAAGCCCACCTGGGTCGCGCTGCCCTGGGGCTGGTGCTGCGGCTGCGCCGTGCCGTCCTCGCCCAGGTAGCGGTTGCCCTCGACGGAGCGGCCACCCTTGATCATCATGTCGCGGTACTCCTCTTCGGTCATGCCCGTCATGCTGCCGGCCATCTGCTGGAAGCTCTTGCCGTAGGTGGCGCCGATCTTGGCCAGGAAGTAGATGTTGCCGCCCTCGGCGATGCAGCGGTTGAGGTCGCGCGCGAGCACGGCGTCCTTCTGGGCCTGCGTCATGGGCCACTCGTCCAGGTAGGCGCTCGGGTCGGCCAGGAAGCGCTCGCGGTTGGGCGCCTTCATCAGGCTCATGCAGAACTGGTTGAGCCAGTAGCCCTTGCGCGACTGCTCGGCGTCGAAGATGGTCGTGCCGGGCACGTCGAGGTAGGGCTTGTCCAGGGCCATCGCGTGTCTCCTCAGGCCTCTTCGGGCCAGTACAGGCGCATCGGGTTGTCGACCAGCAGCTTGCGCTGCAACTCGGCCGTGACCGCGATGTGCGGGATGAAGTCCACCAGCAGCCCGTCGTCGGGCATGTGGTCCTTGAGGTTGGGATGCGGCCAGTCGGTGCCCCACAGCACGCGCTCGGGAAAGCTCTCGACCACGGTGCGCGCGAAGGGCACGACGTCGCGGTAGGCGGCCTGCTCGCCGTCCAGGGCTGGCGGGCCGGCGACGCTCAGGCGTTCCGGGCAGCTCACCTTGCTCCACACGTTCGCGTGCTCGCGCATGAACCTCATGAAGAGCGCGAACTCGGGGCCGTCCACGGGCTTCGTCACATCGGGCCGGCCCATGTGGTCGACGACCACGGTGGTCGGTAGCGCGGTGAAGAAGTCCCACAGCTCGGGCAGGTCCTGCGCCTCGAAGTAGATGACGACGTGCCAGCCGAGGGCCTTGATGCGGCCGGCGATCTCCAGCAGTTCGTCCTTGGGCGTGAAGTCCACCAGCCGCTTGACGAAGTTGAAGCGCACGCCGCGCACGCCGGCGGTGTGCAGGTCTTCCAGCTCGCGGTCGGTGACGCTGCGCTTCACGGTGGCCACGCCGCGCGCCTTGCCGCCGCTGGTGGCGCAGGCGTCCGCCATCGCGCGATTGTCGGCGCCGTGGCAGGTGGCCTGCACGATCACGTTGCGCGCGAAGCCCAGATGGTCGCGCAGCGCGAACAGCTGCGCCTTGCTGGCATCGCAGGGCGTGTACTTGCGCTCAGGGGCGTACGGGAACTGCTCGCCCGGGCCGAACACGTGGCAGTGGGCGTCCACCGCGCCGGCGGGCAGCTGGAAGCGGGGCTTGGCGGGCCCGGCGTACCAGTCGAGCCAGCCGGGGGTCTTCGTGAAAGCGCTCATGAGTGGATCCTTGTCAAGCCACCGCCGCGGAACCGGCTCTGCCGGGCCGCTGGCGGGCGGCCCCCCTGGGGGGTAGCGAGCGATAGCGAGCTTGGGGGCTCATTCAAACGGCAGCCCGGCGTACTGCTCGGCCAGCGCGGCCTGGGCACGCTCGGAGTTCTTGAGGTAGTCCAGCTCGTACTCCTGCGCCTTCTGGTCGAACTCGCTGGTGTCCGGGAATCGGTGCAGCAGCGTGGTGAGGTACCAGCTGGTGCGCACGCTGCTCCACACGCGGCGCAGCGCGGTGGCGCTGTAGCCGTCCAGCAGCGAAGCGTCGCCGCGGCCGTACCAGCGCGCCATCGCGCGCGACAGGTAGAACACGTCGCTCACTGCCAGATTCAGGCCCTTGGCGCCCGTGGGCGGCACGATGTGCGCGGCGTCGCCGCACAGGAACAGCGCACCGAACCTCATGGGCTCCGAGACGAAGCTGCGCAGCGGCGCGATGCTCTTCTCGATGGTGTCGGCCGCGGTGATGGCCTCGGCCAGTTCGCCCGGGAAGCGGGCCTTCAGCTCGGGCCAGAAGCGGTCGTCCGGCCAGTCCTCGACCTTGTCGTCCAGCGGCACCTGGATGTAGAAGCGCGAGAGGTTCTGGTTGCGGTAGCTGGCCAGCGCGAAGCCGCGCGGGTTGTTGACGTAGGTGATGTCGGGCAGCGGCCTCACGCGCGCCATCACGCCCAGCCAGCCGAAGGGGTAGACCTTCTCGTACTCGCGCCGCACGCCCTCGGGGATGCTGCGGCGGCTGACGCCGTGGAAGCCGTCGCAGCCGGCGATGAAGTCGCAGTCGATGCGCTTGGCCGTGCCCTGGTGCACGAAGGTCACGAAGGACTTCGCACCCGGGCGGCCGTCGTGCTCGTGCAGCACCACCTCGGAAGCCTCGGTGAGCACCGGCTGGCCGCGGCGGTCGGCAGCGGCGAACAGGTCTTCCTGGATCGAGGTCTGGCCGTACACCATGAAGCGGCGGCCCAGCGTCTTCCAGGTGTCGACGAAGAAGCTGTCGCGGCCGGCCCACGCGATGCGCATGCCGTCGTGCGGGTGGCCCTCGGCGTCCATGCGCGAGGCCAGGCCGTTGGCGCGCAGCACGTCGACCGTGGTGCTCTCGAGCACGCCGGCGCGGATGCGCGACAGCACGTGCTCGCGGCTGGAGCGCTCGAGCACGATGCTCTCGATGCCGTGGCGGTGCAGGATCTCCGACAGCAGCAGGCCCGCCGGGCCGGCGCCGATGATGACGACCTGGGTCTTCATGAGTCGCTGTCTCCGAGATGGGCGAGCAGGCGGTCGGCCTCCACGCGCCAGTCGGCGCTGCGCGCGAAGCCCGGCCCGCCGCGGGTGCCGAAGACGCCGGCGTCGGCCAGGTCGGCGATGTGCCCCTGGCGCTCGGCCGTGCCGGTGGCGCTGAAGGGTTCCAGGCCCGCCTCGCGCACGGTGACGGCCACCTCGCGCATCTCCTCGCTGCGGCGGCGGCCGTGCTCGATCGCGCGCTGGAAGAAGTAGGCCGCCTGCCGTTCCCAGTCGATGCCCGGGAAGGTCTCCTGCAGCGAGGCGATCACGGCGTCTTCCACGCCATGCTGCCGGGCCGCGGTGAAGCTCTCGATGACCATGGCCTCCAGGCCCTTGATCATCACGCTGCGGCACATCTTGGTGGCGCTGGCCACGCCGAGTTCGGCGCTGTGCACGGTGGGCGCGAAGCCGAGCTCGTCGAGCCGCGGCTTCAGCGCGTCCGCGTGCGGGCCGCCCAGCAGCAGCGGCACGCGGCTGCGGTAGGGCGGCACGCTGGTCATCACCGCGCCCTCGACGTAGCGGCCGCCAGCGGCGTTCACCAGGGCGGCGGCACGGATCTTGGCACCGGGGCTGGCGCTGTTGAAGTCGAGGAAGAACGCGTCGCGCGCCAGCGCCGGGGCCACGGCCTCGGCCACCGCCACGGCCTGGCTGGCGGTGACGGCGCTGATCACCAGCGCGGCGCCGTGCACCGCCGGGGCCGCGCCGGCGGCCAGCATCACGCCCAGCGGGGCGGCGTGCTCGCGCAGCGGCTGGCCTTCGGGTGTGCCGAGCTTGCGGTCGTAGGCGCTGACGGCCTGGCCGCGCGCGCGCAGGTCCTCGGCCAGGATGCGGCCGACCTCGCCGTAGCCGATGAGGGCGATGCTCATGGCTCAGTCGATGTACTTCAGGCCCGCCGCCGCCAGCGGCTCGCGCATCTTGTACATGTCCAGGCCCAGCACGCCGCTGGCCAGTTTCGCGCGCTTGTCGCCTTCGTTGGCTTCGCGCTGGGCGGAGGCCTCCAGCGTCTTCTCGGCCAGCGCGCGCGGCACGCAGACCACGCCGTCGTCGTCGGCCACGATGACGTCGCCCGGGTGCACCAGCGCGTCGGCGCAGACCACCGGGATGTTCACGCTGCCCAGCGTGGCCTTGATCGTGCCCTTGGCGCTGATGGCCCGGCTCCACACCGGGAAGCCCATCTCCTGGAGCGTCTTGACGTCGCGCACGCCCGCGTCGATGACCAGCGCCCGCGCGCCCCGCGCCTGGAAGCTGGTGGCCAGCAGGTCGCCGAAGTAGCCGTCGGTGCACGGCGCCGTGATCGCGGCCACGACGACGTCGCCGGGGCGGATCTGCTCGGCCACGACGTGCATCATCCAGTTGTCGCCCGGGTGCAGCAGCACCGTCACCGCGGTGCCGCTGACCTGCGCGCCGGCCCAGATGGGGCGGATGCCGCTGTGCATCAGGCCCACGCGGCCCATGGCCTCGTGCACGGTGGCGCTGCCGAAGCGGGCCAGCGCGTCGGCCAGGTGGCCGGGCGTGCGGGTGATGTTGCGGTAGACGACGCCGAGTTCGTACATGTCACTGTCCCCTCGCCTTCAGCGCGGCGTCCAGCCGCGGGTACACGCGCCTCGCGTTGCCCTCGTAGATGGCGTGCCGGTCGGCCGCGCTCAGCAGCGTGCTGGCCTCGATGTAGCGCCTGGTGTCGTCGTAGTTGAAGCCGGTCTCGGGATCGACCCCGCGCACGGCACCGATCATCTCGCTGGCAAAGAGGATGTTCCTGACCGGGATCACCCGGGTCAGCAGGTCGATGCCGGGCTGGTGGTACACGCAGGTGTCGAAGAACACGTTGTTCAGCAGGTGCTCGGCCAGCAGCGGCTTCTTCAGCTCCTGCGCCAGCCCGCGGTAGCGGCCCCAGTGGTAGGGCGCGGCGCCGCCGCCGTGCGGCACGATGAACTTCAGCGTCGGGAAGTCCCTGAACAGGTCGCCCTGGATCAGCTGCATCACCGCCGTGGTGTCGGCGTTGATGTAGTGCGCGCCGGTGGTGTGGAAGCAGGCGTTGCAGCTCGTGCTCACGTGCACCATGGCCGGGATGTCGTACTCCACCATCTTCTCGTAGATGGGGTACCAGTGGCGGTCGGTCAGCGGCGGGCTGGTCCAGTGGCCGCCCGACGGGTCCGGGTTGAGGTTGATCGCGACGTTGCCGTACTGCTCCACGCACTTCACGAGTTCGGGGATGCAGCTGGCCGGGTCCACGCCCGGGCTCTGCGGCAGCATGGCCGCGGGGATGAAGCGGTCGGGGAACAGCTGGCTGACGCGGAAGCACAGCTCGTTGCAGATGGCGGCCCAGGTGCTGGAGACCTGGAAGTCGCCGATGTGGTGCGCCATGAAGCTGGCGCGCGGGCTGAAGATGGTCAGGTCCGAGCCGCGCTCGCGCATCTTGGCGAGCTGGTTGGTCTCGATGGTCTCGCGGATCTCGTCGTCGGAGATCTTCAGCTCGGCCGCCTTCGGCATGCTGGCCGGGTCCTGGATACCGGCGATCTGACGGTTGCGCCAGGCTTCCAGCGCCTTGGGCGCGGTGGTGTAGTGGCCGTGGATGTCGATGATCATGGTCGGGCTCAGGCGGGTTCGAGGCCGCAGCCGCGCTTGATGGCGGCGGCGGTGTCGTCGTTGAACAGGGCCAGCGCGGCGCGGGCGGCCTCGGCCCGGGCCGTGTGCGCGCCGAGCGCGACGCTGAAGGTGGTGATCTGCGCCGCCGCGCCCGGCAGCGTGCCCAGCACGGTGATGCCCGGCTGGCCGGCGAGCTCAGGCATCTGCTGGAAGCCCAGCTCGGCGTCGCCGCGCGCGACCAGTTGCGCCACCGGCACGCCAGGCGGTGCCTGCACCAGGCGGCTGGCCACCGCGTCCTTCAGGCCCCAGCGCTCGATCAGCGCGAGCAGGTGGTTGCCGCTGGGGCCGGTGGAGTAGCCGATGCCCCGCGCTGCGGCCACCGCCGCGCGCAGCGCGAGATCGGTGGCGATGTCGGGCCGCGGCGCACCCTCGCGCACCGCCACGGCCATGGCCGAGCGCACGAGGTCCACGCGCGGGCCCTGCACATGGCCGGCGGCCAGCAGCCTGTCGAGCGCGTCGGCGGCCAGGCAGACGAGGTCGAAGCGCTCGCCCGAGCTGGACACGTTCGCCACGCGCCGGGCGGCATCGACGCCGCCCACGCTTTCCCAGGCCACGCGCGGCCCGCCGGCGCGCGCCGCGTGCTCGGCCAGTGCGGCCAGCACCTGGCGCGTGGCCATCGAGGAGATGCCGGTGAGGGGAGCGTCCATGGCAGGGTCGATTCTTCGGCCGCGCGGCCCATGTTTCAACCGCACACCCCCACTAGCTGCTAGAACATTTCGGCATACCATGCGGGCATGGACCTGCGCCAGCTCACCGCCTTCGTGCAGGTGGCCGAACTCGGCAGCTTCACGCGCGCCGCCGCCGTGCTCCGCGTGGCGCAGCCGGCGCTCAGCCGCCAGGTGCGTGCGCTGGAGGTGGAGCTGCGGCAGAGCCTGTTCGAGCGCAACGGCCGCGGCGTCACCCTCACGCCCGCCGGCACGCGGCTGCTGGCGCACGGCCGCGGCATCCTGCAGCAGGTGCAGCGCGCCGTGCAGGACCTGGAGGAGCTCCGCGGCGCCGCCACCGGGGTGCTGTCCATCGGCCTGCCGCCCAGCCTGAGCCGCACGCTCACGGTGCCGCTGGTGGAAGGCTTCCGCGAGCACTTTCCGCGCGCCGGCGTCAGCGTCGTCGAGGGGCTCACGCACTACGTGCTGGAGTGGCTGGTGCAGGGGCGCATCGATGCGGCGCTGGTCTACAACGCCACGCCGTCCACCGCGGTGGCGCTGCAGCCGGTGCTCGAGGAGCCGCTGCAGCTGATCTCGGCGCGCGGCACCGGGCCGGGGCGCGCCGCGCCGGTCTCGCTGGCCGAGCTGGCCGGCTGCGAGCTCGTCATCCCCAGCCGGCCGCACGCGCTGCGCATGCGTGTGGAGACCGCGCTGGCCGAGGCCGGCCTGGTGCCGCGCGTGGCGCTGGAGATCGAGAGCGTCGGCGCGATGCTGGCGCTGGTGGAGCGCCACGCGCTTCACGCCGTGCTGGCCGCCGGCGCGCTGGCCGACCACCCGGCCCGCGGCGCGCTGCAGGCGCGGCCGATCCGACTGGGGCCGAAGCGGTCGCTCACCACCAGCCTGTCGCTGGCCACCTCGGCGCAGCGCCCGCGCGGCCCGCTGCTCGAGCAGGCCTCGGCGCTGCTGGTGCAGCTGGCGCAGGTGCAGGCGGCCCGATGAAGGCCGGCACGCCCGCGCTCGAGGCCACGCGCCGCTGGCTGGAGCGCGCCGTCATCGGCCTGAACCTGTGCCCTTTCGCCAAGGCCGTGCACGCCAAGGGGCTCATTCGCTGGGTCGAGAGCCCGGCGGCCACGCCGGCGGTTCTGCTGGAGCAACTGGTCGACGAGCTGCGCGCGCTGGCCGAAGCCGACGCCGACCTCGTCGACACGACGCTGATCGTGGCGCCGCAC
>JBKDQY010000240.1:0-3399 GCA_046341655.1 Betaproteobacteria bacterium
CTCCCAGTGCTGCCCGCACTCGATGAGCACCGCGTGGCGCGGCGATCGCGGGTCGCCGAAGCCCCCGCGCTCCACCATGCGCAGGCCCGCCGGGTGGCCGGTGTCGATCAGCAGCACCGCCGGCACGCCCAGGCGGCGCGAGTAGGCGGCGTTCTTGTCCTGGGTGCCGCACACCATCAGCGGCGCGCAGGGCTCGCCCATGGAGTGGATGTCGAGCAGGCTGTGGGCGGCATCGATGAAGGGCCGCAGCTCGCGGGCGCGGCGCAGTTCGAGGCTGTCGCGCGGGCCGAACAGCACCTCGTCGGCCCAGACCCGGTTGAGATCCTCGTCGACGCAGCGCGACGGGTAGGGATCGGCCGGGTCGAAGCGCGCGTAGGCCTCCACGTTGGCGAAGGCCAGCGTCAGGGTGCCGCGAAGCGGCCGCCAGCCGGCCTGCACCCGCTGCAGCAGCCAGTCCAGCGCGATGGCGCCGCAGATCTCGTTGCCGTGTGTCAGCGCCTGCACGTGCACCACGGGGCCGGGGGCGGCGCCCTCGAGCCGGTGCACGAAGTCGACGCCCGTGTTCCCCGTGCGCCAGCCGGCGATGTCCGGGGCCGCCAGCTCGACGGGGGGCACGACAACGAGCGCAGCAGGGTCATTCATGGGGGAACTCATCAGTTCATCCAGGCGCCGCATGAAGGCACGCCGCTTGCTCCGAGGGGCGGCCTAGTATCGCCGCTGCGGCGCTACGGGCCGACACCGATGGCCGAGCCCGGCACAACGCATAGCATTCGCGCCACTTTTGCACCAGCCCGGTGCCCGGCCGCCCGCGGCGGCGCGGCACCGCCCCTTTGTCGCCAGGAGAGCATCACCATGCAAGAACGCGAGATCCGCCAGTTGATCGAAGAGGTGCGTGACGGCACCCTGCCCCGCCGCAGCTTCATCCAGCGCATGGTGGCCGTGGGCCTGACGGCGCCCATGGCCTCGATGATGCTGATGCACGCAGGCATCGCGCAGGCGCAGACGGCGCTCCCGTACAAGCCCACCAAGCGCGGCGGCGGCGGCACGCTGAAGCTGCTGTGGTGGCAGGGCCCGGTGCTGCTGAACCCGCAGTTCGCCACCGGCACGAAGGAGCAGGAAGGCTCCCGCATCTTCTACGAGCCGCTGGCAGCCTGGGACGCCGACGGCAATCTGGTGCCGGTGCTGGCCACCGAGATCCCCAGCACGGCCAACGGGGGCCTGACGGCCGACGGCCGTAGCGTCACCTGGAAGCTCAAGCGCGGCGTCACCTGGCACGATGGCCAGCCCTTCACGGCCGACGACGTGGTCTTCAACTGGGAGTACCACCGCGACCCCGCCACCAGCACCAGCTGGATCAGCACCTACCGCGACATCACCGTCACCAAGGTCGACTCGCACACGGTGCGCGTCCAGTTCCCGAAGCCCACGCCCTTCTGGGCCGAGCCCTTCGTGGGCACGGTGGGCATGATCATTCCGCGCCACGTGTTCAAGGACTTCACGGGCACGAAGTCGCGCGAGGCGCCGGCCAACACGCGGCCGGTGGGCACGGGCCCGTACAAGATCGTGGACTTCAAGCCGGGCGACCTCGTGCTCGCCGAGGCGAACATGAACTACCACGTCCCGAACCGGCCGCACTTCGACCGGCTCGAGATGAAGGGCGGCGGCGACGCCACCAGCGCCGCGCGCGCGGTGCTGCAGACTGGCGAGTACGACTTCGCCTGGAACCTGCAGGTGGCCGACGAGATCCTCAAGGGCCTGGAGCGCGGCGGCAAGGGCAAGGTGACGATCGTGCCCGGCGGCAACATCGAGTTCATCATGCTCAGCGTGACCGACCCCTGGAACGAGGTCCAGGGAGAGCGCGCGCACGCCAGCAGCCGCCATCCGGCCTTCAGCGACAAGGCCGTGCGCGACGCGATGGCGCTGCTGGTCGACCGCAAGGGCGTGATGGACTTCATCTACGGCCGCACCGGCGTGGCCACGGCCAACTTCCTGAACAACCCGCAGCGCTTCCGCAGCAACAACCTGAGCTTCGAGTTCAACGTCGCCAAGGCCAACCAGATCCTCGACGCCGCCGGCTGGGCCCGCGGCGCCGACGGCATCCGCGCCAAGGGCGGCACCAAGCTGAAGTTCGTGTTCCAGACCTCGGTGAACAAGCCGCGCCAGGACACGCAGGCCATCATCAAGAGCGCCTGCCAGCAGGCCGGCATCGACCTCGAGCTCAAGAGCGTGACGGCGGCGGTGTTCTTCGGCGGCGACTTCGCCAACCCGGACACCTACCAGAAGTTCTGGTCCGACATGCAGATGTACACCACCACCATGACGCAGCCCGACCCGCAGCTGTTCATGGAGCAGTACTGCTCGTGGGAGTTCGCGCAGAAGGACAACAAGTGGGCCAAGCGCAACATCCTGCGCTGGAAGAACGACGAGTACGACCGTGCGCACACGCAGGCGCAGAGCGAGCTCGACCCGGTCAAGCGCGCGGCCCTGTTCATCCGCATGAACGACCTCATCGGCGCCAGCAACCACATCATCCCGGTCGTGTTCCGGCCGCGCGTGTCGGCGGCGGGCCTCAAGCTCGCGGCGCCGCTGTCGGGCTGGGACAACGACATGTGGGCCCTGCCGCACTGGTTCAAGGAAGCGTAATGCGCCGGGCCACCGCGGCGCGGCGGCCCATTTCACGGCCCTTTCCACGGCCCGTTCGGGCTGAGCCTGTCGAAGCCGCAGCTCCGATCACCCTGAGCTTGTCGAAGGGCAGGCTCAGGGCGAACGGAGGTTCTTTCCTCCTTCTCGTGCATCCCCCTTGGGTTCCTACATCCTCCGCCGCCTGCTGATCGCGGTGCCGAGCCTGCTGGGCATCAGCATCGTGCTGTTCACGGTGCTGGCGCTGGCGCCCGGCGACCCGTTCGAGGAGCTGGCCACCAACCCCAACGTGCCGCCCGAGGTGCGCATGCAGTTGCGCGCCAACCTGGGGCTGGACGACCCCGTCTGGCAGCGCTACTGGCACTGGCTGACCAGCATGCTCAAGGGCGACTGGGGTTTCTCGTTCATCAGCCGGCTCGACGTCGACACGCTGATCTGGCAGCGGCTGCCGGTGACGATCGCGATCATCGGAATGAGCCAGCTCGTGGCGCTGGCCATCGCGCTGCCGGTGGGCGTGCTGGCCGCCGTCAAGCCTTACAGCTGGTTCGACCGCATCGCCAGCACGCTGAGCTTCATCGGCTTCTCGTTGCCCACCTTCTTCACCGGGCTGCTGTTCATCCTGTTCTTCAGCATCTATCTCGACTGGTTCCCGTTCGTCTTCCAGAGCGAGATCCAGGCCACGGGCTGGGCCTGGTGGGTGGCGCAGTTCAAGCAGAGCATCATGCCGATCATGGTGCTGGGGCTGTTCCAGGCCGCCAG
>JBKDQY010000241.1:0-3385 GCA_046341655.1 Betaproteobacteria bacterium
CCCTGCATCACGAAGTAGCTGGCCGGATCGCGCAGGTCGACGCGGTAGACCACCGGCACCAGGCCCTCGGCCGTCTTGCCCACCGGCTGCCGGGGCCAGTCGAGCGCGTCGGCCTTCTCGAAGCGGAAGACGAACACGCCCTGGGCGTCGGACCGGCTGTCGACGAGTCCGCCCGCGCGGGCGAGCGCCTGCGCCAGGCTGATACCCTGGGCCTCGAAGGCGATCTCCTCGTTCTTGCCGGTCGCGCCCAGCGCCGTGAAGCTGTGGGGCTGGTGCAGCGCGGTGATCACGTCACCGGGGCGCAGGCGCACATTCTGTCGTGGGTCGCGGATGATCGCGTCCAGCGGCATGGCGTGAAACGAGTCGCCGCGCGTGACCTGCAGCGTGATGCGGTTCACCGGCTGCCGCACACCGCCTGCGGCGGCCAGCGCATCGAGCAGCCGTTCGCCGCTGGGTGTGAGGGGCACGCGGGTGCTGGCGCCGACCTCCCCGACCACGGTGACGGCAGCCGCCATGCTGCGCGTGCGCCGCACCACGACCTCGGGCTGGTTGGCCTTGCCGGTGAGGCGGCGACCGATCTCGGCTTCGACCTCGGGTATCCGGCGGTCCTTCACGGCGACGCGGCCGGCAAAGGGCACGTTGATCACCCCGTCGAGGCCGACCACCTGTTCCGGCAGGGTTACCGCGCGGGCGCCGGCCGCCAGCGAGCGCGAGTCGGTGGCCGTGCCGCCGAACAGCGTCGCCGGGGGCGACTCCCAGATCATCACCTCGACGCTGTCGCCCGGCGCCAGCGCCAGGTCGGACGCCTGCGAGGCCCCCAGGGTCTCGGCGAAGCTGCTCGAACGCCGCTGCGCCGCGATGCGGCGCGCCACGGCCGCGTCCAGCGTGACGACCTGCACCTTGACGTTGGCCTCCGCGGCGTCGCTGGCGACCACCTGCTCCGACGAGGGCCCGGAAGTCGGCAGGGTGGTGCAGCCGGCAGCGGCCAGCGCCAGAAGGACCGCCGCCGACAGGCGCAGCGGTGCTGGCAGGAATGGAGTGGAAAGGCGAACGCGGTGGCACATCTCGGATCGGGCCCGCGCGGGGGCTGGGTGGCTACCCGAACGGGCGACCGAAGTGTAGTCGCCGGGGTGGCCGAGGCCGTGGCGCCACCCCCTTCCTACAATCCCCGGGTGTCCACCTTCATCGCCGCGTTGCTGGCATCGCTGTTGTGCACCCTGCTGATCGTGAGGGTGGCCCGCACCCATGCGCGCCGCTCGGTCGACAGGGACTTCGACAAGCCGCAGAAGTTTCACGCCAAGGCCGTGCCGCGCATCGGCGGCCTGGGCATCGTGCTCGGGCTTTGCGCGGCGCTGCCGTGGCTGGGGTGGTCGGCCGGCCGGCCGGCCGTGGGCCTGGCCGCGTCCCTGCTGGCTTGCGCGCTGCCGGTGTTCCTGGTCGGGCTGGCACACGACCTGAGCGACGCCTGGACGCCGCGTGCGCGGCTCGGCGCCGCCGCCGTGTCGGCCCTGCTGGCCTGCCTGCTGCTCGACGCGACGATCGTGCGCACCGACATCCCGGGACTGGACGCCGTCGTGTCGGTCGGCCTGGGGGCCATCGCCCTGACGCTGTTCGCGGTCACCGGCATCGCCCACGCCGTCAACATCATCGACGGTTTCAACGGGCTCGCTTCGATGTGCGTGGCGCTCATGCTGGTCGCCGTCTGCTACGTGGGCTTCCAGGTCGAGGATCGCGTGATCGCCCTGATGGCCCTGGCCGGCATCGGTGCCGTGCTGGGCTTCTTCGTCTGGAACTTCCCGTCGGGCTTGGTCTTCCTCGGCGATGGTGGCGCCTACTTCCTGGGCTTCTACGTCGCCGAACTGTGCATCCTGCTGCTGGCCCGCAACCCGGAGGTGTCGCCCATCTTCGCGCTGCTGGTGTGCATCTATCCGATCTCCGAGACGATCTTCTCCATCTATCGGCGGTGGTTCCTGCGCGCCCAGCCCGCCAGCATGCCCGACGGCATCCACCTGCACTCGCTGATCTACCGCCGCGTGCTGCGCTGGGCGGCGGGCGGCGACAGCGTCAGGGCGCGGATCCGGCGCAACTCCATGACCAGCCCCTATCTCTGGATCCTGTGCATGGCCTCGATCATCCCGGCGATGCTGTTCTGGGATTCGTCCGCCGTCCTGGCGGCCATGCTGGGCCTGTTCGTGGTGACCTACGTGCTGCTGTACCGGCGCATCGTCCGCTTCCGCTCGCCGCGCTGGTTGCGCGTGGGCAGGCTCTGGGCCGGGCGGCCGCCTGCGGGCGATAATCGCCGTCGATGACCGATCCCCAACCGACGCATCCCACGGGTGCCGAGCCGGCTTCCGAGCCGCCGCTGTTCAGCACCCTGCCGCTGGATCCCAAGCTCCTGCGTGCCGTGGCGGACAGCGGCTACACGGCCATGACGCCGATCCAGGCCAAGGCCATCCCCATCGTGCTGGCGGGCCGCGACGTGATGGGCGCCGCTCAGACGGGCACCGGCAAGACGGCGGCGTTCACGATCCCGCTGCTGCAGAAGATGCTGCGCCACGAGAACGCCAGCATGAGCCCGGCGCGCCACCCGGTGCGCGCGCTGGTGCTGGCGCCCACGCGCGAGCTGGCCGACCAGGTGGCCGAGAGCGTCAAGAAGTACGCCCGGCAGACGCAGCTGCGCTCGGCGGTGGTCTTCGGCGGCATCGACATGAAGCCGCAGACGCTGCAGCTGAAGGCCGGCGTCGAGGTGCTGATCGCCACGCCGGGCCGGCTGCTCGACCACATCGAGGCGAAGAACGCGGTGCTCAACCAGGTCGAGTACGTGGTGCTCGACGAAGCCGACCGCATGCTCGACATCGGCTTCCTGCCCGACCTGCAGCGCATCCTGTCCTACCTGCCCAAGGCGCGGCAGACGCTGCTGTTCAGCGCCACCTTCAGCCCCGAGATCAAGAAGCTTGCCGCCAGCTACCTGCAGGACCCGGTGCTGGTGGAGGTGGCGCGCCCCAACGCCACTGCCAGCACGGTGGAGCAGCGCTTCTACAGCACCACCGACGACGACAAGCGCGCCTTCATCCGCCAGCAGGTCAAGGCGCGCGACATCCGCCAGGCCATTGTCTTCGTCAACAGCAAGCTCGGCGCGGCGCGCCTGGCCCGCAGCTTCGAGCGCGACGGCCTGCGCACGCAGGCCCTGCACGGCGACAAGAGCCAGGACGAGCGCCTGAAGGCCCTGGCCGCCTTCAAGGCCGGCGAGGTCGACCTGCTCGTGGCCACCGACGTGGCCGCGCGCGGCCTGGACATCGCCGACCTGCCCGCCGTCTTCATCTTCGACGTGCCCTTCTACGCCGAAGACTACGTGCACCGCATCGGCCGCACCGGCCGCGCCGGG
>JBKDQY010000242.1:0-6831 GCA_046341655.1 Betaproteobacteria bacterium
CGGCAACGGCGTGGCCTGCTTCACGCGCGACGGCGCCGTGGCGCGCGAGTTCGCGCGGCGCGTCGACGTCGGCATGGTGGGCATCAACGTGCCCATCCCCGTGCCCATGGCCTGGCACGGCTTCGGCGGCTGGAAGAAGAGCCTGTTCGGCGACCACCATGCCTACGGCGAGGAGGGCGTCCGCTTCTACACCCGCCAGAAGAGCGTGATGCAGCGCTGGCCCGACCGGGTGGCCGAGGGCGCGAGCTTCGTGATGCCCACGGCGCGCTGACAGCGCCGGGACCGGAGCAGGGGACAGGCGCCGGGTTCAGGCGCCGATCACGCCGCCGTCGCGCCGCCGCACCACCACGGTGGCGCTGCGCGGCCGGCCGCCGGGCCGGAAGTCGGGCCAGTTGCCGTGGCGGCGAGGGTCCGCCGGATCGTTGCGGCCGCGCGGGGCCTCGCCCGGATGCTGCACGTTGACGAACATCGTGCGGCCGTCGGGCGTGAAGCACACGCCGGTGAGCTCGCAGTTGGCGGGCCCCACCATGAAGCGCCGCGTCGTGCCCGTGGCGACGTCGCAGGCCAGCAGCGCGTTGTTGCCCAGCCGGGCGTGCTCGCCGCGGTTCAGGTCCGGCGTGCTGACGTCGCTGCAGATCCAGAGCACGCCGCGCGGGTCGAAGGCGATGGTGTCGGGGCTGGAATACGCGTCGCCGACGATGGTGCCGCGGGCCTCGGGGCGCTCGTTGGCCGGATCGCCGGCCAGCGCCAGGTGGTTCCACTCGAACGTGGCGCCGTCGAAGTCGCCGTCCTCGCGCCAGCGGATGATCTGCCCCATGGTGTTGCGGGCGCGCGGGTTGGCGGCGTCCACGTCGGCGCGGCCGCCGGGGCCGCGTGCGCTGTTGTTGGTGAGCGTGCAGTACACCCAGCGGCTGGCCGCGTCGACGGCCAGCCACTCGGGGCGGTCCATCATCGTGGCGCCCAGCGCGTCGGCGGCCTGTCGCGCCTTGATCAGCACCTCGCCCTGGTCGGCAAAGCCGCTGGCGGCCGAGAGAGGGCCCTGACCGTGCACCAGCGGCAGCCAGCGGCCGCGGCCGCCGGCGTCGAAGCGCGCCACGAAAAGGGTGCCGTGGGCGGGCAGCTCGCGGTTGGCCCGCGCAGCACTGACGCCCTGGCCGCCGGGCTGGATGCGGTCGCGGCTGACGAACTTGTAGATGCACTCGAAGGCCGCGTCCTCGCCGCTGTAGACGACGGCGCGGCCGTCCTTCGTGACGGCCACCCACGCGCCCTCGTGCACCGCCCGGCCCAGCGCGGTGCGCTTGACGGGCGTGCTGGTGGGGTCGAAGGGATCGAGTTCCACCACCCAGCCGAAGCGGTTGGGCTCGTTGGGGTGGCGCACGGTGTCGAAGCGGCTGTCGTGCGCGGCCCAGCGGTACCAGCTGCGCCGGTTCAGCCCATACCGTTGCTCGTGGCGCGTGGGCGTGTCCGCGGTGACGAAGTAGTCCTGGAAGTTCTCCTCGCCCGAGAGGTAGCTGCCCCAGGGCGTCATGCCGGCGCCGCAGTTGGCGAAGGTGCCGAGCACCCGGGTGCCGGTGGGGTCGGCCGCGGTGCGCATCAGCGCGTGGCCGGCTGCCGGGCCGCCGACGGCGAACGGCGTGGTGGCGGTGATGCGGCGCGCCAGCGCCGAGGGACGCACCGCTTGCCAGGTGTTGCCCTGCAGCGCGATCTCGACCACCGAGATGCCGTGCGCGGCCTGGCTCTTGGCCACCTTCTCGGCGCTCCAGTCGGCGGCGCCGGTGGCGTGCAGCAGGCCGTCGTCGACGTACTCGTGGTTCATCACCAGCAGGCCGCGGCGGCTGCCGTCGAGCGGGAAGTAGTGCATGCCGTCGTGGTGCATGCCCATCTGCAGCGCCTGCTCGGCGGCGCTGTGGCCGGCGTCGTCGCGCCAGGGCGGCATGGGCTGGCCGGCAATGCCCAGCGGCTCGCCCCAGGGCATGAAGGGCGTGGCGACGTAGCCGTCGGCCACCACCAGCGCGTCGGCGCTGGACGGCGGCACCGACGAGAAGCCCAGCAGCGGCGCTCGCGCCGTCGAGGCGCAGGCCCCGAACAGCGGGGCCAGGGTGCCGGCGAGGCCGCCGCGCAGCAGCACGCGGCGGGCGGGGTCGAGGGGCAGGCGGCGGTGGGGCGGGGGCGAGGCGGTCACGGGGCAGGGCGGCGGCGCCACAGCATCGCTGCATTCTGCGCCGCCGCTCCGGGACCCGCCGCCTCAGGTGCCGATCAGCCCGCCGTCGGCCTTGGTGATGACGACGGTGGCGCTGCGCGGCCGGCCGTCGGGCCGCTGGTCGGGCCAGTTGCTGATGCGGCGCGGTGCGGCCGGGTCGCTGCGCTCGCTGGGGCTCTCGCCCGGGTGCTGGATGTTCACGAACATCGCGCGGCCGTCCGGGCTCATCGTGGCGCCGGTGACTTCGCAGCCCGCCGGGCCGGTGAGGAAGCGGCGGATCTCGCCCGTCTTCGGGTCGGCTGCCAGCATGGCGTTGTGGCCCAGGTTGGCCAGGTCGCCGCGGCCCATGGCGCTGGTGGACATGTCGGTCTGGATCCACAGCACGCCGCGTGCGTCGGTCCACAGGCCGTCGGGGCAGGCGAAAGCGTCGCCCCGCACGTTGCCGCGCGCCTCCTCGCGCGCCTGCCGGGGGTCGCCGGCCAGCACGAAGTGGTTCCACTGGAAGCGCTCGCCGTCGAAGTCGCCGCGCTCCTTCCAGCGGATGATGTGGCCCATGGTGTTGTTCTCGCGCGGGTTGGCCGCGTCGGTGCCGTAGGAGCCGGGCCCGCGGTTGCTGTTGTTGGTGAGCGTGCAGTAGACCCAGCCGTCCTTGTCGATGTCGATCCACTCCGGGCGGTCCATCTTGGTCGCGCCCAGCGTGTCGGAGGCCTGGCGCGTCTTGATCAGCACCTCGCCCTGGTCGGCGAAGCCCATCTGCGGGATCAGGAAGCCTTCGCCGTGGCGCAGCGGCAGCCAGCGGCCGGTGCCGTCGGCGTCGAAGCGGGCCACGTACAGCGTGCCGTGGTCGAGCAGCTCGCGGTTGGCCTTGGCCCCACCGGGCTTGATGCGGTCGCGGCTGACGAACTTGTAGATGTACTCGAAGCGCGCGTCCTCGCCGCTGTAGACGACCGCGCGGCCGTCCCGCGTGACGGCCACCGTGGCGCCCTCGTGCGCCGCGCGGCCCATCGCGGTGCGCTTGACGGGCGTGCTGCTGGCATCGGAAGGGTCGATCTCGACGATCCAGCCGAAGCGGTGCGGCTCGTGGGGGTGCCGGGTCGCGTCGAAGCGCTCGTCGTGCTCGTGCCAGCGGTAGCCCACCGGGTCGCCGGGGCGCAGGCCCCAGCGCGTCTCGTGCGCGCTGGGCTGCTGCGGGCCCTTGAAGTAGAAGATGAAGTTCTCCTCGCAGGTGAGGTAGGTGCCCCAGGGCGTGATGCCGCTGCCGCAATTGTTGAGCGTGCCCAGCACGCGGCGGCCGCTCGGGTCGGCCGCGGTCTGCATCAGCCGGTGGCCGGCCGCCGGGCCGCTGACGGCGATCGGCGTGCTGGCGGTGATGCGGCGCGCCCAGGGGCTGGGGCGCACGATGTCCCAGCGGCCGTCCTTGCGCTCGATCTCGATCACGCTGACCCCGTGCGCGGCCTGCGCCTTGCGAACCTTGGCGGCGTTCCAGGTGGCCATGCCGTCGGGGTGCAGCAGGCCGTCGTCGGCGTACTCGTGGTTCATCACCAGCAGCCCGGTGGACGGGTTGTCGGGCGTCAGCGGGTGGCGGTGGAAGTGGATGCCGTCGTGGTGCATGCCCATCTGCGCCTCCTGCTCGGCGGCGGTGTTGCCGCCGTCGAAGCGGAAGGCCGGGTTCTCGCCCGACAGGCCCACGGCCTCGCCCCAGGCGGCGATCACCTGCACGCGGTAGCCGGGCGGCACGGCCACGGTGTCGGCGGTGGACACCGGGATCGACTGGAAGCCCAGCAGCGCCGAGCCCCGGCCCTGCGCCTGCGCCGGCGCGGCCAGCGGCGCCAGCAGCGCCGTCACCGCGCCGGCCAGGCCGCCGCCCAGCACGCGCCGGCGCGCGGGGTCGGAGACCTCGTGGATGCTCGGGTTGGCCGAGCGGTTGCTGTCTTCCATCGCGTCGAAGTTCTTGGCCACGGTCGGGCTCTCCTGTTGGGGTGGCGGGGCCGGGCGGCATGGACCGCAGGCTGCAAACCGCCAGATTGCGAAGCACGTGTGACGAAGCGATGACCGGGCCGGCAGGCCCCGCGCCGTCACCGGCCTGTCACGGAACCGTCGCACCATCGGCGCACCCTGGATACCCGCCGCCAGCGCCGCTGGCGGCCCGTGATGAGCGCATCCACCAACCGCGCGCCGCTCGACGCCGAGCTAGGCCACCTCAGCGCCCAGCTGCTGGCGATGGGCGGGCTGGCCGAATCGCAGCTGTCGCAGGCCGTCTACGCCATCACGCGCGCCAGCGGCGAGACGGCGAGCCAGGTCCTCGAGCTCGAGCGCCGCCTCAACAGCAGCGAGGTCGACCTCGAGCGCGAGCTGTGGGCCCTGGTGGCGCGGCAGCAGCCGACCGCGCGCGACCTGCGGCTGCTGATCGCCGTCTCGAAGATGGTGCGCGACCTCGAGCGCATCGGCGACGAGGCCTCGCGCGTGGCGCGCGTGGCGCACCGGCTGCTCAGCAACGGCGTGCACGGCCCGCTGCGCGAGCCCATCCAGGCCATCGCCGCCACCGGCGCGCTGGCGCTGCGGCAGCTGCGCCAGGCGCTGGACGCCTTCGCGCGGCAGGACGTCGATCTGGCGCTGGCGGTGCTGCGCAGCGACGAGCAGCTCGACGCCGGCTTCGAGCAGCTGATGCGCACGCTGGTGCAGCTGATGGGCGACGACCCGCGCACCATCTCCAGCGGCATCGACCTCGTGTTCGCCGCCAAGGCGCTGGAGCGCGTGGGCGACCACGCAAAGAACCTGGCCGAGCAGGTCATCTACTGCGTCAAGGGCACCGACGTGCGGCACACGCCGCTGGGCGGCGTCGAGGCGCTCGTGAACTGAAAGCGACCCCCGCCATGCCCCGCATCCTGATCGTCGAGGACGAACCCGCCATCGCCGAGCTCGTGGCGTTGAACCTGCGCCACAGCGGCTACGAGACCCAGTGCGTCGGCAGCAGCGCCGACGCCGACCTCGTGGTGCGCACCGCGCTGCCCGACCTGGTGGTGCTGGACTGGATGCTGCCGGGCGAGAGCGGCGTGGCCCTGGCGCGCCGCTGGCGCGCCAACTCGCGCACGCGCAACCTGCCCATCGTGATGCTCACCGCGCGCAGCCAGGAGGCCGACCTGGTGCAGGGCCTGGACGCCGGCGCCGACGACTACCTGGCCAAGCCCTTCGGCAACGCCGAGCTGCTGGCGCGCATCCGCGCGGTGCTGCGCCGCAAGGCGCCCGAGAGCACCGACGTCGCCGTGCAGGTGGGCCGCCTGGCGCTGGACCCCACGACGATGCGCGTGGCCGCCGAGGGCGTGCCGGTGCACCTGGGGCCCACGGAGTTCCGGCTGCTGCGCTTCCTGCTGTCGCACCCCGAGCGCGTGCACACGCGGGCGCAGCTGCTCGACCGCGTCTGGGGCGACCACGTCTTCATCGAGGAGCGCACGGTCGACGTGCACATCAAGCGCCTGCGCGAGGCGCTGGCCACGGTCGACTGCGCGGCGATGATCGAGACGGTGCGCGGCGCGGGCTACCGGCTGGCGCGGCCGGCGGCCGAGGTGGCGTCCGGCGCCGTGCCGTCCGCCCCGCGCCCCGCGGCCTCGGCCGCCTGAGCGCCGCCCTCGAGCAGGCGGCCGATCAGCCACAGCGCGCCCACCAGCGCCGCCGCCCCGGCGGCCCGCTGCAGCGCGGGCATGGCGTGCGCGAACCACAGGAAGCCCGAGGTCGCGGCCAGCACCGCGAGGAACAGCCCCGCGGCCAGCACCTGCACGCGCCGCGGCACCGCGGTCTCGAAGCGCCGCACCTGCGCGATGTCGAAGGCCGGCCTCGGAAACCGCGCCGCCACGTCGGCCGGCCGCCAGCCCGGCGGCATGAACCACAGCCGCAGCTTGTCGGCCCAGCGCCGCGTGCGCCGGCAGTCGGCCCACAGCTCGCGGTAGACGTCGAGGTTGGCCGCCAGCGGGCACCAGCGCCGCAGCGGCGCGCGTGTGCCGTACACGACGGGCTCGGCGTCGTCCTCCTCGGCGAAGGTGCCGAACAGGCGGTCCCAGACGACGAGGATGCCGCCGTAGTTCCTGTCCAGGTAGCGCCCGTTCACGGCGTGGTGCACGCGGTGGTTGCTGGGGCTGACGAACCAGCGGTCGAACCAGCCCAGCCGGCCCACCTGCTGCGTGTGCACCCAGAACTGGTAGAGCAGGTCGATCAGCGCCACGGTGGCGAACACCACCGGCGGCACGCCGGCCACCGCCAGCGGCAGGTAGAACACCCAGCCGAGCAGGAAGCCGCTGCTGGTCTGGCGCAGCGCGGTGCCGAGGTTGTAGTCCTCGCTCTGGTGGTGCACCACGTGCGCGGCCCAGAACACCGCCACTCGGTGGGCGGCGCGGAGGTGCCCTTAGTAGCAGAGGTCGTAGGCCAGCAGCGCGCCCAGCCACACCAAGACCGAATCCACCGGCAGCTGCCACACCGCCACGTGCTCGAACAGCAGCACGTAGATGCCGATGCGCAGCAGCCGCCCGAAGACCCCGGTGACCTGGCTCATCACGCCCAGGCCGATGCTGGTGAGGGTGTCGGCCAGGCGGTAGGTGTTGCGGCCGCGCGCCAGGCCCACCGCGAACTCCAGCGCGATG
>JBKDQY010000243.1:0-2518 GCA_046341655.1 Betaproteobacteria bacterium
GCACCGGGCCGGGCGTCGTCGGCCCCCGCGGGCAGCGATGCCACGGTGGATGCGAATGCGTCGTCCGCGTCGCCGGCGGGGCCGGCGGGCGGCCGCTGGAACAGGTTGATGCCCACGTTGCCCGGGACTGTAAGCGGCTGCACGGGCCGCGCACGCCGGGAAAAGCGCTGGCAATCCCCGCAATACGTTGCCGAAGGCGGCCGATGGCGAACGGCCGTGTCCGGTGGTGACCGGCTGTTTCAGCGCGCGTCAGCCGAGCTCGCGCGCCACCCGCGCCAGCGCCGCGTCGAGCTGCTCCAGGCTGCTGGCGAACGACAGCCGGGCGTAGCGCTCGGCGGCGTGCGGGCCGAAGTCGCGGCCCGGCGTGAGGGCCACGTGGGCCTCGGTCATCAGGCGCTGGGAGAAGTCCCAGCTGCTGCGGTCGTGCCGCGTGCAGTCGAACCAGGCGTAGAAGGCGCCGTCGGGCACCACGGGCACGGGCAGTCCCAGCGCCTCGAGCGCCGGCACCACGTGGTCGCGGCGGCGCTTGAACTCGCCGCGGCGGCGCTCGAACTCGGCCAGCGAGGCCGGCTCGAAGCAGGCCAGCGCCGCGTGCTGCGCCAGCGTGCTCGGGCAGATGTAGAGGTTCTGCGCCAGCCGCTCCACCGGCCCCACCAGCCAGGGCGGCAGCACCAGCCAGCCCAGGCGCCAGCCGGTCATGCCGAAGTACTTGCTGAAGCTGTTGATGCTGACCACATGGTCGGCCAGCCCCGCCCCCGGCAGCGCCTGAGCGGTCTGCCCGAAGCGCTCGTCGTAGCTGAGGCCCAGGTAGATCTCGTCGACCAGCGTGATGCCGCCGCGCGCCGCCACGGCCTGCGCGATGGCGGCCATCTCGGCCGGCGCGACCGAGGTGCCCGTGGGGTTGCCCGGGCTGGCCAGCAGCACGCCGCGGGTGGCTGCCGTCCAGGCCGCCTGCACGCGGGCGGCGTCGGGCTGGAAGCGGGTCTCGGGGCCGGCCGGCAGCAGCCGCGGCGTGGCGCCCGTGGCGGCCACGAAGTGGCGGTTGCAGGGGTAGCTGGGGTCGGCCATCAGCACCTCGTCGCCGGGCTCGAACAGCGCCAGGCACACCAGCTGCAGCGCCGCCGAGGCGCCGGCCGTCACGACGATGCGCCCGGGGTCGACGTCGACGCCGAAGCGCTGCGCATACCAGCCCGAGATCGCCTCGCGCAGCGCCTGCAGCCCAGTGGCCGGCGTGTACTGCGTCGCGCCCGCTGCCAGCGCCGCTGCGGCGGCGGCCTGCACCGCCGGCGCGGCGGTGAAGTCGGGCTCGCCGATGTTCAGGAAGATCATCGGCTCGCCGCCACGGGCGGGATCGCAGGCCGGCGAGGCGGCGATGCGCGACGCGGCCTTGGCCAGCTCCATCACGTAGAACGGCTCGATGTGCCCGAGCCGGCCGGCCAGGCGCGCGGGTGTCGGGGCCATGGCGGCGTGGTCAGCCCGCCCGGCGGGCGCGGCCGGCGGCCGCCTCGTCGGGACGCAGCTGCCCGGCGCACTTGTCGAGCACGCCGTTGACGTACTTGTGGCCGTCGGTGCCGCCGAAGGCCTTGGCCAGCTCGACGGCCTCGTTGATGACCACGCGGTAAGGGATCTCGACGCAACGCGACAGCTCGAAGCAGCCGATCAGCAGCGCGGCATGCTCCACCGGCGACAGCATCGAGGTCTTGCGGTCGACGTGGCGGGCCAGCACGGCGTCGAGCGCGGCGGCTTCCCCGATGCAGCCGTGCAGCAGGGCGTCGAAGTGGGCGCGGTCGCACTTGTCGAAGTGCTCCAGCTGCGACACGTGGGCCTCGACCTCGCGCGCGGGGGCGGCGGCCACCAGCCACTGGTACAGGCCCTGCAGCGCGAATTCGCGCGCGCGGCGGCGGGCCGACCTGGGCGCAGCGCGGCGCGGTGGGTTCGCAGCCGGGGCCGCCGGCCCGGCCGCGGGCGCGTGGTCCGCGCTCACGACAGGTCTTCCAGCAGGTTGGCCATCTCCACCGCCACGCGCGCGGCGTCGCGGCCCTTGTCCTCGGCGCGCGCCCAGGCCTGGGCCTCGTTCTCGACCGTGAGGATGGCGTTGGCCACCGGCACCTGGTGGTCGAGCGCGACGCGCGTCACGCCGGCCGCGCTCTCGTTGCACACCAGCTCGAAGTGGTAGGTCTCGCCGCGGATCACGCAGCCCAGCGCCACCAGGGCGTCGAACTCGCCGCTGTCGGCCATGGCCTTCAGCGCCACCGGGATCTCGAGCGCGCCGGGCACGCTGACGTGGCGGATGTCGGCCTCGTCGACGTCCAGCCGCTCGAGCTCGGCCAGGCAGGCCTGGGCGAGCTTGCTCGTGATGGCGTCGTTGAAGCGCGCCCGCACGATGCCGATGCGCAGGCCCTCGCCGACGAGCTCGGCGGCCTGGCCCTGGTCAGCGCCCTGCATGGCGGCGCGGCCGGCTTGCGGCGGTGGGGGTGGGGGAGTGGGTCATGGTGAGGCGGATTCAGGTGCCGGCGGC
>JBKDQY010000244.1:0-4100 GCA_046341655.1 Betaproteobacteria bacterium
AGCTTCCTGCGTGTCGTCAACTTCCCGGCGCGCGGCATCGGCGCGCGCAGCGTCGAGTTGCTGCAGGACGTGGCGCGCGCCAGCGGCCGCAGCCTGGCGCAGAGCGTGGGCGGGCTCGACGGCGCCGCCGGCCGGAAGATCGCCGGCTTCGTGCAGCTCATCGATGCCCTGCGCGCCGCCACGCAGGGCCTGACCCTGCGCGAGATCATCGACCACGTGCTCGAGGCCAGCGGCTTGCGCCTGTTCTACAGGAACGACAAGGAAGGCGAGGACCGGCTCGAGAACCTGGAGGAGCTGATCAACGCTGCCGAGAGCTTCGTCACGCAGGAGGGCTACGGCAAGGACGCCGTGGCGCTGCCGGTGGACGAGCAGGCCGCTATCGGCGGTGTGGCCGCGGCCCCCGACCCCGACACCGGCGAGGTGCTGTCGCCGCTGGCGGCCTTCCTCACGCACGCCAGCCTGGAGGCCGGCGACAACCAGGCCCAGGCGGGCCAGGACGCGATCCAGCTGATGACGGTGCACAGCGCCAAGGGCCTGGAGTTCGACGCCGTGTTCATCACCGGCATCGAGGAAGGCCTGTTCCCGCACGAGCAGAGCCTGTCCGATGCCGACGGGGTCGAAGAGGAACGCCGCCTGATGTACGTGGCCATCACCCGCGCGCGCCGGCGCCTGTACCTGAGCTTCAGCCAGACGCGGCTGCTGCACGGGCAGACCCGCTACAACGTCAAGAGCCGCTTCTTCGACGAGCTGCCCGACGGCAGCCTGAAGTGGCTGACGCCGCGCAACCAGGGCTTCGGCTCGGGCTACGCGCGCGAGTACCAGCAGGCCTGGCAGCGCGGCTCGGGCCTGGGCGGCATCGTCGGCGCCGGGCGGGTGGCGCCGCCGCCGCGGCCCGCCGAGGCCTGGGCGCCGCCGCCCACGCCGCCGCTGCCGGCGGCCGAGGGCGGCTGGCGGGTGGGCCAGACTGTGTTCCACGGCAAGTTCGGCGAGGGCGTGATCTCGGTGCTCGAAGGCCGGGGTGCCGACGCCCGCGCCCACGTCCACTTCGGCCGCCACGGCGCCAAGTGGCTGGCACTGGCCATCGCCAAGCTCACGCCGGTGGACTGAACAGCCTGCCTCAGGGCAGGGCCGTGTCATCGGGCTGTCGCTGGGCCGCGGTGGCATGCAGGGCGATGAACCGCCTGCCGCTGCCCGCCCGTCCGCTCCTGGCCGCCCTGCTGGCGCTCGCCGTGTCGCCCGCCCTGTCGCAGGACGCCGCGCAGGGCGCCCGCCTGTACCTGGGCCTGCCTGGCGGCCAGGCCTCGTGCGTCGAGTGCCACGGCCCCGACCCGGGACTGGACCGCAACCGCCTGCTGAACGCCGCACGCGGGCCCTTCGCCATCGACGAGGCGCTGCGCAAGGCGGCCGCCATGGGCTACCTGGCCGATCTGCTCTCGCCGGCCGACCGCGCCGACCTGTCCGCCTACCTGGCCCTGGTCGCGTCCGAGGCCGATGGCGCATCGGCCGCGCTCGCCTGGCCCTGGGGCCTGGAGTTCGGGCGCGTCGCGCCCGGCGCGGCCCTGGCGCCGCAACCCGTGCGCCTGCGCAACCGCAGCAGCGGCACCGTGGCCCTGGCGCCGGGCCTGCGCGAGCTGGCACCCGGCGGCGCCGCCGGCCTGACCCTGGCCCACGATTGCCCCGAACGGCTGCCGCCCGGTGCCGGCTGCACGGTGCAGCTGGGCCTGGTGGCCGCCGGGCCCGGGCCGGTGAGGGCGGCGCTGACCTGGGGCGACGCCGCCGGGGCGCTGCGGCCGGTGGGCGTGGCGGCCACGGTGGGGCAGGCCCCGGCGGGCGGCGCACGCTGGCTCGACGCGCCCGCCGAGCGCGTGGTGGCGCTGCAGGCCGCCCCCGGTGGCGAGGCCACGGCGCTGCTGGCGATGCACAACGCCGGCGCGGCGCCGCTGGTGCTGGGCGTGCCAGCCATCACCGGGCCGGGGCGCGGCGCGTTCCGCCTGCAGCCGGGGCTGGGCGGCGATGCCTGCCTGGCCAACGCCATGCTGCCCGTGCAAGGGCGCTGCACGGTGAGCGTGGTGGCCACCGCGTCCGCGTCGGGCCTGCAGGAGGCCACCTTGCAGTGGCGCAACGATGGCGAGCACGCGCCGCCGCGGCTGCTGCAGGTGCAGGCCGTGGGCGAGGCGCCGCCCCCGGCGCCACCACCTGCCGTGCCACCCGCCGCCAGCCCGGCTCCCGCGCCGGGGCCGTCGCCAGCACCAGCGCCCTCGCCGGCGGCTGATGCCGGAGGCGGCGGTGGCGGCTGCAGCCGCAGCGCCTGGCCGCAGCGAAGGCCCGACCCGTTGCTGCCGGGCCTGGTGCTGCTGGCGGCTGCCGCGCTGGCGGCGCGGCGCCTGGGCGCTCAGCCGGCGTCGTCGGCCTGAACCGGCAACGCCGCCTCGACCTGCACCGGCGACCCGCCGAAGCTGTCGTTGAAGGTGAACAGCAGCGAGACGTAGAACACCGCCGACAGCACCAGCCCGGCGGGGATGCTGATGAGCCCGGCCCACTGCGGCTGGCCCAGCAGGCCCAGCAGCAGCGCGCTGCCCAGCGCGAACACCATCACGCTGCCCAGCCAGCCCAGCATGTACACGACGAAGGCGCCCTTGGCCCGCCACACCGCCAGCGTGCTGGAGAACAGCGACTGCCCCACCGCCTGCCCGCCCCAGTGCACCAGGGCCGGCGCGTGCCAGAACGGCACCGTCAGCAGCGTGCCCGCCACCGCCACGAAGAGAGCGCCGCTGCCCACGCCGGGCTCGGCCAGGATGGCGTCGACCTGCGCCTGCCCGGCCTGCCCCTTGCCCATGGCCTCCTGCAGCCGGGCCCAGGCGCCGCCCGCCATCCAGTCGCCCACGGCCAGGATCACCAGCGCGAGAAAACCGTACATCGCGCACAGCGTCAGCAGCGTGCGGCGGCGCGCCGCATCGGTGCGCAGCGGCTCGATGAAGCAGCGCGGGTGCACCGGGCCATCGAGCAGCGCCGACTGCGCCGCGATCATGAAGCCCAGGCCCATCAGCGGCAGCGCCATCATCTGAACCACCGGCCCCAGCAGCGGCACCAGGCTCACCAGCAGCGCCGCGATGAGGAAGGCGCCGAACAGCCCCATGAAGCCCAGCGGCCGCTTGCGGAACACGCGCCAGGCGTCGCCGATCCAGCGCAGTCCGCGCGAGGCTTCGACGGTCTTCAGGATCAAGGGCATGCGGGGCCTGCCTTCAGGGCTGCGGGTGCCACGGGTTGGCGATGCGCTGCCGCAGCACGCGCTCGAAGTGGGTGGGGTCCTTCGGTGCCAGCAGCGCGGCCGCGCGCGGCAGGTGCCAGTCCCACAGGCGGCTGATCCAGAAGCGCAGCGCCGCGGCGCGCAGCAGCGCGGGCAGGGCGCGGATCTCGCCGTGGGTCAGCTCGCGCTCGGCGCGGTAGGCCGCCATGAAGGCGCCGGCGCGGTCTTCGTCGAGCGCGCCGGTGGCCAGGTCGCAGCACCAGTCGTTCAGGCACACGGCCACGTCGAACAGCAGCCAGTCGGTGCCGGCGAAGTAGAAGTCGAAGAAGCCGCAGAGCGTGTCGGGCCCGGCGGTGTCGTCGAACATCACGTTGTCGCGGAACAGGTCGGCGTGGATCGGGCCCCTGGGCAGCGATTGCCCCAGCGGCGACGCCGCCAGTTCCTGCTGGAAGGCCAGTTCGTCCACCAGCAGCGAGGCCTGCGCGGGCTGCACGTGCGGCAGCACCACCGGCACCGTCTCGGCCCACCAGGCCAGCCCGCGCAGGTGCGGCTGCGACACCGGCAGCGACTGCCCGGCCGTGTGCATGCGCGCCAGCATGCGGCCGACCTGGCGGCAGTGCCCCTCCACCGGCGCCAGGCGGTGGCCGCCGGGCAGGCGCGTCACCACCGACGCGGGCTTGCCGGCCACCGTGTGCACCAGGCCGCCGTCTGGCGCGGGTTGCGGCGCCGGCACCGGGATGCCGCGCGCCGCCAGGTGCTGCATCAGCGCCAGGTAGTAGGGCAGCTCGGCGGGCGAGAGGCGCTCGAACAGCGTCAGCACCCACTGGCCGCGCGCCGTGGTGGCGTAGTAGTT
>JBKDQY010000245.1:0-3227 GCA_046341655.1 Betaproteobacteria bacterium
GGCCCTGCGGCTGTGCGAGCGTGCCCGGTTCCAGCTGGCGGTGCTCGACTTAAACCTGCCCGACATGGATGGCTTCCAGGTGGGCGACGGCATCCGCCGCCTGCAGCCCGGCTGCGAGATCGTCTTCTGCTCGGCCCACAACAACCGCGAGAACCGCGACCGCGCGTTCGGCGAGGGGGCGATCGACTTCATCGAGAAGCCCTACGAGATGGCGGCGACGCGCCGGCGGCTGGCGACCCACCTGGAACGCCTGGCGCTGCGGCTGAACCTCTCGCGGCAGGTGGCCAAGCTCGACACCATGGTGGCGACCATCCCCGATGCCGTGATCTCCGCCGACCACGGGCAGCGCGTCGTGGGCTGGAACGCGGCGGCCGAGCGCATCTTCGGCGTGCCGGTGGCTGCCGCGCTGGGGCGGCCTCTCGCCGACTTCCTGCCGGCATCGACGGCGCTGATGGCCGGCACGCCGGCCGCGGACGGGGCGGCACCCGCCGATGTGCGGCTCAACGGCTCGCCCTGGGCCATGAAGGCGCTGCGCGCCGACGGCCAGCCCGTCAGCGTCGAGGTCAACCTGTCGCACTGGTCGCAGGCGGGCCAGGACTTCCTGACGCTGATCGTGCGTGACGTCAGCGAGCGCCTGCGCCTGGTGGAGGAGCTGCACCTGGCCAAGGACGCTGCCGAGCACGCCAGCCGCGCCAAGACGGAGTTCCTGGCCAACATGAGCCACGAGATCCGCACGCCGATGAACGCCATCCTGGGTCTGACGCACCTTGCCCTGCGCCACGCCACCGACGGGAAGACGCGCGATTGCGTCGAGCGCATCCGACGTTCGGCCGACCATCTGCTGGCCATCGTCAACGACATCCTCGACCTGTCCAAGATCGAGGCCGACAGGCTGACGCTGGAGCGCATCGAGTTCCCGCTCGCGGCGGTGCTCGAGCGCGTCACGGAACTGCTGGCGCCCAAGGCTGCGGCCAAGGGCCTGCGCCTGGTGACCGAGCTCGATCCCGACGTCCCGGGGCTGCTGGTCGGCGACCCGCTGCGCGTGCGGCAGATCCTTATCAACTTCGGCGACAACGCGGTCAAGTTCGCCGACCGCGGAGAGGTTCATGTCTCGGTGCGGCTCGTCGGCCGCGAGGGCGATGTCGCGCGGGTGCGCCTGGCCGTCCGCGACGAGGGCATCGGCCTTAGCGAGGAGCAGGCCGCGCGCCTGTTCGCCGACTTCCAGCAGGCCGACGCGTCCACCACCCGCAAGTACGGCGGCACCGGCCTGGGCCTGTCGATCGCGCGCCGCCTGGCGTGCCTGATGGGCGGCGAGGTGGGCGTGGACAGCCGCCTGGGCGAAGGCGCGACCTTCTGGTGCGAAGTGCCGCTCGAGGTGGCCCGGGCGCCGGCCGTCGCATCTGCCGCCGACCCGGCCGCCTCGGCGGAGTCCGACCCCGGGCCTTCGGGCGCCGCCGGGAGCCGCCTGCTCGTGGTGGACGACAACGACATCAATCTCATGATCGCCGGGGAGATCCTGAGCAACGCGGGCATGGTGGTCGAGACGGCCGGCAACGGCGAGCAGGCGCTGGACAAGCTGCGCGAAGGCGCCTACGACCTGGTGCTGATGGACCTGCAGATGCCGCGCATGGACGGGCTGCAGGCCACGCGGGCGCTGCGCGAGCAGCCCGGCCACCGGGCCACGCCGGTGGTGGGCCTGACCGCCAGCGCCATGTTCTCCGAGCGCGACCAGTGCCTGGCCGCCGGCATGAACGACGTGCTCACCAAGCCCTACGAGCCCCGGCAGCTGATCGAGGTGGTCGAACACTGGATCCGCCGGGCGAAGGCCGAGCCGGGCTGATGCACGCCGTCGCAACCCCCGACACGCATCCTGGCGTGCCTTGCACGCGGCGAAAGGAGGGGCCGCCATGACGACCATCCCCGTGCTCCTGGTGGACGACAGCGAGCCCGACCGTCTGTTCGCCTCGATCGTGCTCGGCCGCAGCGGCTGGCCGCTGGAAGTGCGGGAGTTCGAGTCGGCGGCAGACGCCCTGGCCGCGCTGGAGACGGCCCCGCGGCCTCCGGCGATCATCCTGCTGGACATCAACATGCCCGGCATGGACGGCTTCGCGTTCCTGCGGGCCTTCGAGCAGCTGCCCGAGGAGCGCCGCCGCGGCACCAGCGTGGTGATGCTGAGCAGTTCGCCGCTGGACAGCGACCGCGAGCATGCCCTGTCGCACGCGGCGGTCAAGGACTACCTGGTCAAGCCGCTGAGCGTGCAGCAGGCGCGCAGCCTGGCCGAGCGCTTCGGGGAGCCGGGGTGACGGGCCCGAGCGGCGTCGGCGCCGCGGCGTGGCGGGCACTCGCGTGCCTGTGCCGCAGGGCCACCGTGGCGGGGGCGCTGGCCGCCGGCGCGGCCGCGGCCGCAGCGGCGGGCGCCGGGCCGGGCCCTCCGGCGTCCGATGCGGCGCTGCAGACGGTGCGCTTCGTGCCCGAACGCGACTACGGCCCCTTCGTGTTCGCCGACGACGACGGTCGCGTGCGCGGCCTGTCGGTGGACCTGCTGGAGCGCCTGGCCCCCGCCGCGGGGCTGCGGCTGCAGGTGCTGCCGCCGGCCCCGCTGGCCGAGCAGCTGGCGCGCCTGCGTGCCGGCGAGGCCGAACTCGTGTCGGCGCTGCGGCCCACGCCCGAGCGCGCGACCTACCTCGCGTTCACGCGGCCCTACGTCAGCGTGCCGGCCATCCTGGTGGTGCGGCAGGGGGCCGCGCTCGCGGCCGGCGACGGCCCGGCGGTGCTGGCGGCGCTGGCCGGCCGCAGCGTTGCGGTCGGCGCGGGCTACGCCGTGGAGGCCTTCGTGCGCGGCCGCTACCCGCAGGTGGCCTGGGCCGCGGTGCCCGACGACGTGCAGGCCCTGCGCGGCGTGGCCGAGGGCCGGTACGACGCCGCCGTGCTGGACGCCGCCAGCGCCGCCTTCGTGACGCGGCGCCACGGCATCGCCGGCCTGCGCGCGGCCGGGCCGATCGGCTTTGACTACGCGCTGAGCCTGGCGGTGCCCAAGTCGCGCCCCGACCTGCTGCAGCGGCTGGACGCCGCCATCGCCGCGTTGCCGCTGCAGGAGCGGACCGCAATCCAGCAACGCTGGATGGGCCCGCTGCACGGCAGCGAGCTGATGGCCCCGGCGCGGCCGCCGCTGCTGTGGGTGGCGGCGGCGCTGCTGGTGCTGGCGGCGCTGCTGGGTGGGGTGCTGG
>JBKDQY010000246.1:0-4031 GCA_046341655.1 Betaproteobacteria bacterium
GCTGCGGCGCCACCAGCACCATCGTCAGCGTCAACAACTGCCCGGTTTGCTCCATCCTGCTGGCCTTCGGCAACGCCGAGCAGCAGCAGCGCTTCCTGGTGCCGCTGGCGCGCGGCGAGATGCTGGGCGCCTTCTGCCTGACCGAGCCGCACGTGGGCTCCGAGGCCGGCGGCCTGCGCACGACGGCGCGGCGCGACGGGGACGAGTACGTGCTCGACGGCGTCAAGCAGTTCATCACCAGCGGCAAGCACGGCGACCTCGCCATCGTCATGGCCGTCACCGACAAGGCCGCCGGCAAGAAGGGCATCAGCGCCTTCCTGGTGCCCACGGCCACGCCGGGCTACGTGGTGGCGCGGCTCGAGGACAAGATGGGCCAGCACGCCAGCGACACGGCGCAGATCCGCTTCGAGAACTGCCGCATCCCGGCGGCCAACCGGCTGGGCGAGGAAGGCCAGGGCCTGAAGATCGCGCTCAGCGGGCTGGAGGGCGGCCGCATCGGCATCGCCAGCCAGGCCGTGGGCATGGCGCGTGCGGCCTTCGAGGCGGCACTGGCCTACAGCAAGGACCGCACGAGCTTCGGCCAGCCGATCTTCCAGCACCAGGCGGTGCAGTTCAAGCTGGCCGACATGGCCACGCAGATCGAGTGTGCGCGGCAGATGATCCACCACGCCGCGGCGCTGAAGGACGCCGGCCGCCCCTGCCTGAAGGAGGCCGCCATGGCCAAGCTCTTCGCCAGCGAGATGGCCGAGCGCGTGTGCTCCGACGCCATCCAGGTGCACGGCGGCTACGGCTACGTGAGCGACTTCCCCGTGGAGCGCATCTACCGCGACGTGCGCGTGTGCCAGATCTACGAAGGCACGAGCGAGGTGCAGAAGATCCTGATCGGGCGCGCGCTGGGTTGAGCCCCAGAATGCAGGGCCCTGGCGTCAAGCAACAGGAGGTCTGCATGAACTTGTCGTTCCTGAATCGTGCCCGCATGCGGTGGCCGCTTGCGCGGCTGTCGCTCGCCGGTGCCCTGCTGCTCGCGGGCTGCGGCGGTGGCGGGTCCTCGCTGTCGGCCGACCCGGCGGAGCTTCCGGTGTTCGTCGACGGCGTCGTCGCCAAGGGGCCGGTCTCCGGCGCCCGTGTCTGCGGCATCTGGATCGTCGCCGGCGTCCCGGACGCCGCGACCGAGACCTGCACCACCAGCAGCGCCACGGGCGCCTACACGCTGCAGATGAGTCGTCGCACGGGCGTGCTGAGCATCGTGGCGACCGGCGGCACCTGGCGCAACGAGACCACCGGCGCGATGGCGCCGCTGGGCACCCTGCGAAGTGCTGCGAGCTTCGACGGCACCGGCAACAACCTGGCTGCCCAGGTGACCGCCCTCAGCGAGGTGATGGTGCAGCGGGCGCTGGCGCGCGGCAGCCTGACCGCGGCGACGGTGGCCGCCGCCACCACCGAGGTGGAGCGGACCTTCGGCGTGACCGGTCTGCTGCGCACCCGGCCGGCCGACATCACCGCGAGCAACTCGAACCTGTCGCCCGCGCCGGAGCTGTACTACGGCCTGGCCAATGCCGGCGTGACCGGCTGGATGGTCGAGCGCGGCATCGCGCAGCTGTCGCAGGCGCTGACCACGCTCGCGACCGGCATCGGCGACGCAAGCCTCCACGGCGAGCTGGCCGCCTACCGGGCCGGCATTCGTCGGGCGATCGCCGCGAATCCCTCTTCAGGGCTGAACCTGAACGCATCGGCCTACTCGACCATAGTGCCGCTCGACTTCGGGACACCCCCGCCGACGCCGACGCGGCCGCTCATCGTCGAGCAGGCCGGCACGCAGCGCTTCATGGTGCGCTGGCCGCTGGATGACCTGTTCCAGCGCCCGGCCGGCGTGGCCTGCGTGACCAACGTGCCGGCGTCGGTGCCCACTGCCACGGTGCTGGCCGCGATGCAGGCCCATGCGGCCACCTACAACGCAACGGTCACGGCGATGACGGCCGTGCCGCGCTGCATCGGATCGGGGCAATCCATCACCGTGGACTGGTCGCAGACCAGCAGCGACCCCTGGGGCACCGCCGTCTGGGGCGACGAAGGCTGAGCGGCCGCGCCGGGCCGCCCGCTCGCCGCGGGCGCCCTCAGCCCAGGCGCGTGCCCGCGCGCGCGTGGGCCTGCACCAGGGCCGGCGGCTCGAAGCGCGGGCCGTGGCGCGCCGCCAGTTCGCGGGCGCGCGCCGCGAAGGCCGCGGCGCCCATGGCGTCGATGAAGCGCAGCGTGCCGCCATGGCAGGGCGCGAAGCCCCAGCCCAGGATGCTGCCGACGTTGCCGTCGGTGGCCGAGCGCAGCACGCCCTCCTCCAGGCAGCGCGCCGCTTCCACGGCCTGCGCGAACAGCAGCCGGTCGACCAGTTCGCGCATCGGCGGCTGGCGCGGCGCTGGCGTATACAGCGCCGCCAACCCGGGCCACAGGCGCTTGCCCCCGCCGGCGTCGTCGTAGTCGTAGAAGCCGCGGCCGGCCTTGCGGCCGACGCGGCCCAGCCCGCACAGCGCGCGCGCCACCGCCATGCCCGGGTGCTCGGCCCACGGCCTGCCCTCAGCGGCGAGGTCAGCCGCGAGGTCGGCCCGCGCCTGGTCGGCCACGTGCACGGCCAGCGACAGGCTCACCTCGTCCTGCAGCGCCAGCGGCGGCATCGGCATGCCGGCCTGCAACCCGGCTTCCTCGACCGTGCGCGGGTGCACGCCCTCGCCCAGCATCGCCAGGCCCTCCATCAGGTAGGTGCCGAACACGCGGCTGGTGTAGAAGCCGCGCGCGTCGTTCACGACGATGGGCGTCTTGCTGATCTGACGCACGAAGTCGAAGCCGCGCGCCAGCGTCTCGTCGGCGGTCTGCGCGCCGACGATGATCTCCACCAGCGGCATCTTCTCCACCGGGCTGAAGAAGTGCAGCCCGATGAACCGTGCCGGCCGCGCCGAGGCCTGCGCCAGCCCGCCGATGGGCAGCGTGCTGGTGTTGCTGGCGAACACGGCATCGGCCCCGAGCACGGCCTCGGCGCGGCGCGTGACCTCGGCCTTGACGGCGCGGTCCTCGAACACCGCCTCGATCACCAGCTCGCAGCCGGCCAGCCGCGCGAAGTCGGTGGTGGGCGCGATGCGCGCCAGCAGCGCGGCGGCCTTCCCCGGCGTGCTGCGGCCCTTCTTCACCGCCGCGTCGAGCAGCCCCTGCGCGTGCGCCTTGCCGCGCTCGGCGGCCTCCTGCGTGGTGTCGATGAGCACCACCTCGATGCCGGCGCGGGCGGCCACGTGCGCGATGCCGGCGCCCATCATGCCGGCGCCGAGCACGCCGAGCTTCGTCACCTTCGAGGGCGCGATGCCGGCGGGGCGCGAGGCGCCCTTGTTCACGGTATTCAGGCCGTACCACAGCGTGCCGATGAGGTTGGCCGACTCGATCGAGGTGCAGCAGGCCGCGAAGAAGCGGCTCTCCACCGTGCTGGCGGCGTCGAAGTCGAGCAGCCCGCCCTCGAACACCGCGCTCATGACGTGCCGCACGGCCGGGTAAAGGCCGCGACCCTTGGCGTAGGCGATGGCCGGCGCGACGGACCACAGCGGCGCCATCGCCGGGCTGCGGCTGTCGCCGCCGGGGAAGCGGAACTTCGGCGCGTCCCAGGGCTGCCGGACCTTGGGGTTGGCGGCGATCCAGTCGCGCGCGGCCTGCATCAGCGCCTCGTGCGAGGGCGCCAGCGCCGTCACGAAGCCGGTGGCCAGCGCCTGCTGCGGCGTGTGGTCGGCGCCCACGCCGCAGATCTGCAGCGTGGCCTGGAGGCCCACCAGCCGCGACAGCCGCACCGTGCCACCGCCGCCGGGCAGCAGGCCCAGCTTGACCTCGGGCTGGCCGAGCTTGATCCGCGCGTCGTCGAGCACGATGCGGGCGTGGCAGGCCAGCGCCAGCTCCAGGCCGCCGCCCAGCGCATGGCCGGCGATGGCGGCCACCACGGGCTTGCCTTGCGTCTCGAGCTGGCGCAGCACGCGCTTCATGGCCATGCTGGCCTCGAAAGGCTC
>JBKDQY010000247.1:0-2546 GCA_046341655.1 Betaproteobacteria bacterium
GGCGGGCTCGATTCCACGGCGCTGCTGCACTGCACGCTGGCCCAGGCGCGGCCGCTGGGCGTGGAGGTGTGGGCCCTGCACGTGCACCACGGCCTGATGCCCGAGGCCGACGCCTGGCAGGCACGGGTGCGGCGCCAGGCCCTGCGCTGGGGCGCGCGCTTCGCCACCGAACGGCTGGCCGGCGCGCCGGCCAAGGGCGACAGCGTCGAGGCCTGGGCCCGCCAGGGCCGCTACGCCGCGCTGGCGCGGCTGGCGCGCGACGCCGGTTGCCCGCTGGTGCTGCTGGCCCACCACCGCCGCGACCAGGCCGAGACCTGGCTGCTGCAGGCCCTGCGCGGAGCCGGCTCGGCGGGTCTGAGCGCCATGCCGCGGCAGGCGCTGCGCGAAGGGCTGGTCTGGGCCCGCCCCTGGCTCGACCAGCCACGCGAGGCCATCGAGGCCTACGCCCGCCGCCACCGCCTGCGCGGCGTGCAGGACCCCAGCAACGAGGACCCGCGCTTCGCCCGCGGGCGCCTGCGCGGCCAGGTGTGGCCCGTGCTGCAGGCGGCCTTCCCGGCCCTGGACACCGTGCTGGCCACGGCCGCGCGGCACGCGCAGTCGGCCCAAGTCCTGGCCGAGGAGGTCGCGCAGGCCGACCTGGCCGCGGTGATGCACGGCGACGCCCTGCGGCTGGCGCCCTGGCAGGCACTGACGCCGGCACGCCGCGTCAACGCGCTGCGCGCCTGGCTGGCCCTGCGGCTGGGTCAGGGCGCCCCGCAGACGCTGGTGGACCGCCTGCTGGCCGAGGCCCCCGCCGGCAGCGCCCCGGCGCGCTGGCCCGCGCCCGCGGCCGTGGTGCAACGCCGGCGCGGCGAGCTGCGGCTGCTACCGGCCCCGGCGACGCCGACAGGGCCCCGTCAGCGCCCCCTCTAGAATCGCGGGTTTTCGCCTAGTCCGCACCGCCTTCCGGCCTGCGCGACGCCGCGAAGCCCGTTTCTCCACGACTTCAGCAGCGCCAGCCATGGCATTGATCGTTCACAAGTACGGTGGCACCAGCATGGGCTCCACCGAGCGCATCCGCAGCGTCGCGCAGCGCGTCGCCAAGTGGGTGCGCGCCGGCCACCAGATCGTCGTCGTGCCCTCGGCGATGAGCGGCGAGACCAACCGGCTGCTCGGCCTGGCCAAGGAACTCATGCCCAACGCCAGCACCCCCGAGGCCATGCGCGAGCTCGACGCCGTGGCCGCCACGGGCGAGCAGGTCAGCGTCGGCCTGCTGGCGCTGGCGCTGCAGGCCCAGGGCCTGCAGGCCGTGAGCTACGGCGGCTGGCAGGTGCCCATCAAGACCGACAGCGCCTTCACCAAGGCCCGCATCACCCACATCGACGACACCCGCGTGCGTGCCGATCTGGCCGCCGGCCGGGTGGTGGTGATCACCGGGTTCCAGGGCATCGACGAGCAGGGCAACGTCACCACGCTGGGCCGTGGCGGCAGCGACACCAGCGCCGTGGCCGTGGCCGCGGCCATGAAGGCCGACGAGTGCCTGATCTACACCGACGTCGACGGCGTCTACACCACCGACCCGCGCATCGTGCCCGAGGCCCGGCGCCTGTCCACGATCAGCTTCGAGGAGATGCTCGAGCTGGCCAGCCAGGGCAGCAAGGTGCTGCAGATCCGCTCGGTGGAGTTCGCCGGCAAGTACCGCGTGCCCACGCGCGTGCTGTCGAGCTTCACGCCCTGGGACATCCCGCTCGAGGAGGAAGCCGCCTCGGGCACGCTGATCACTTTCGAGGAAGACGAGAAGATGGAACAAGCCGTGGTGGCCGGCATCGCGTTCAACCGCGACGAGGCCAAGATCTCCGTCATCGGCGTGCCCGACAAGCCCGGCATCGCCTTCCAGTTGCTGGGCCCCGTGGCCGAGGCCAACATCGACGTCGACGTCATCATCCAGAACGTCAGCCACGACGGCCGCACCGACTTCAGCTTCACCGTGCACCGCAACGACTACGCGCGCGCGATGGACCTGCTGCAGAGCCGCGTGCTGCCGGCCGTGGGCGCGGCCAAGGTGCTGGGCGACGCCAGGATCTGCAAGGTCAGCATCGTGGGCATCGGCATGAAGAGCCACGTGGGCGTGGCCGCGACGATGTTCCGCACGCTCTCGGAAGAGGGCATCAACATCCAGATGATCACCACCAGCGAGATCAAGACCAGCGTGGTAATCGACGAGAAGTACATGGAGCTCGCGGTGCGTGCTCTGCACAAGGCTTTCGGGCTGGAGCAGGGCGCCACGGCCTGAACGTCTGCGGGCAGCCGGCGCGGGTTCTGTGGCTAGAATGCGCCCTACTTCGCCGGAGTCGTGACCGAGTGGCCGAAGGTGCTCCCCTGCTAAGGGAGTATGTGGGCAAAACCTGCATCGAGGGTTCGAATCCCTCCGACTCCGCCAAGTTGTTTTCTGCAACTTGTCCAATCTTCACACCGGCTCGCGCAGGGCGTTGATCTGATTGAGTTTTTCAGATCCGTGGCGTACCAAGCCGATCAGGGAAGCCTCTGCTCATCGGGTCACCGACCTC
>JBKDQY010000248.1:0-3553 GCA_046341655.1 Betaproteobacteria bacterium
GACCTGCGCTTCGAGGCCACCGCCGACGGCTTCGCGCTGGCGCTGGCCGACGCCGATGGCCACCAGGCCCGCGTGGCCGTCGCCCACGCGCACGAGGCAGCCAGGGACGCCGCGCGCGCCGAGGCCACGCTGCGCGAGAACCTCTCGCGCCTGGGCGGCACGCTGTTCGAGGCGCGCCGGGTGCAGCTGCGCTGGCGCGGCACCGAAGGCCCGCTGTTCGTGCCCGCCAGCGTGGCCAATGCGCTGCGGCGCGAAGGCGTCGCGGCGCTGGAGGCCGCGCGCGCCGCGGCCTTCCGGCGGCTGCCGCGGGCCGCGCCGGTGGAGCCGCCCGTGCCCTACCCGGACGACACGCTGAGCTACCTGGCCAACGTCTACAACGCGCAGGCCGCGGCCTTCTACGCGCGCCACGGCGTGCGGCTTGTCGAGGCCGCCTACGAAAGCCACGAGCAGCTCGGCGAGGTCAGCCTGATGATCACGCGCCACTGCGTGCGCTACAGCCTGAGCCTGTGCCCCAAGCAGGCCAAGGGCGTGCAGGGCGTGCAGGGCACCATCCGGGCCGAGCCGCTGACGCTGCGCCACGGCGACGACGTGCTGACGCTGCGCTTCGACTGCAAGCCCTGCGAGATGCACGTGGTGGGCTCGATGCGCCGGAACGTGCTGCAGCAGGCGCGCCGCGACGAGAAGGCCTCGCTGGCCACGCCGCAGCCGATCCGCTTCTACCGATCGCGGCCTGCGGCGTGAATTGCTCGGCGCCTGCCGCGGCCCGCCGCGGCCCGCCGGCCGGGGACAATCGGAGGCTCCGATCCAGGCCTCCAGGCACCCCATGAAGATCCTGCTCACCGGCGCCGCCGGATTCATCGGCATGACGACGACGCTGAAGCTGCTGGCCCGCGGCGACACCGTCGTGGGGCTGGACAACCTCAACGACTACTACAGCGTGCAGCTCAAGCGCGACCGCCTCGCGCGCCTGACCCCGCACCCCAACTTCCGCTTCGTGCAGCTCGACGTGGCCGACCGGCCCGGCATCGAGAGGCTCTTCGCCGAAGGCGGCTTCGACCGCGTCATCCACCTCGCGGCCCAGGCCGGCGTGCGCTACTCGCTCGTCAACCCGCACGCCTACGTCGACAGCAACGTCGTGGGCTTCATGAACATCCTCGAGGGCTGTCGCCACGCCCGCGTGCAGCACCTGGTGTACGCCAGCAGTTCCAGCGTCTACGGCGGCAACACGCGCATGCCCTTCTCCGAGCACGACAGCGTCGACCACCCGGTGAGCATGTACGCCGCCACCAAGAAGGCCAACGAGCTGATGGCGCACACCTACAGCCACCTGTTCGGGTTGCCGACCACGGGCTTGCGCTTCTTCACGGTGTACGGGCCCTGGGGGCGGCCGGACATGGCCCTGTTCCTCTTCACCAAGGCCATCCTCGAGGGCCGGCCGATCGACGTGTTCAACCACGGGAACATGCGCCGCGACTTCACCTACGTGGACGACATCGTCGAGGGCGTGATCCGCGTCACCGACCGCGTGGCCGCGCCCGACCCGGCCTACCGCTCCGACACGCCCGACCCCGGCACCAGCCACGCACCGTTCCGCGTGTTCAACATCGGCAACCACCAGCCGGTGCCGCTGCTGGACTTCATCGCGGCCATCGAGGACGCGCTCGGCCGCAAGGCCGAGAAGAACCTGCTGCCGCTGCAGGACGGCGACGTGCCGGCGACCTATGCCGATGTCGATGCGCTCACCGAGTGGGTGGGCTTCGCGCCGGGTACCGACATCCGCACCGGCATCGGGCGCTTCGTCGAGTGGTACCGTGCCTACTACAAGGTGTGACAGGCCCCCAGGCTCCCTCCGGTCGCCACCCCCCGAGGGGGCTCGCTCGGGACCGGGAAACCCGGATCCCGAGCGGTCGGCGTCGAGGCCCCCCGGCCATCAGCGCAGTTCGGCCATCAGGGCCCGCAGCGCCGCCACCGGCACGGCGTAGCTGATGCCGGTGGGCGTGCTGAGCGCGCTCTCGCGCCCGGCCTTCACCAGCACCATGTTCACCAGGCCGATCACGCGACCCGTGGCGGTGTCGAACACCGGCCCGCCGCTGTTGCCGGGGTAGGCGGTGGCATCGAGCTGCAGCAGCTCGAAGTTGCCCTCTCGAAGCCGCAGCAGCGCGCGCGGGTCGAGGTTGGACGCCGTCGGGGCCGGCAGCGCCGCGGTGGTGATGCTGGCCACGATGCCGCGGTGCGTGACCATCGCGAAGCCCAGCGTGCCGCCGATGGGGTAGCCCATCAGCGCGACCTCGGCGCCCTCGCGCGCGCTGCCGGGCTCGGCCAGGGGCAGGGCCGGCAGCGCCGGGCCGTCGATGCGCAGCAGCGCCAGGTCGCGCACGCGGTCGGTGCCCACCACGCGGGCGCGGCGGCCGCTGGCCATGTCGCCGCTGCGCCCGGTCAGCACCATCAGTTGCGCGCCGCTGCCGGGCTCGGCCGTGTCGGCGCCGGGCGGCAGCACGTGGAAGTTGGTCGCCACCAGCGTGCCGTCGCCGACCACGAAGCCGGTGCCGCGAAAGCCGAAGCGCGGGCTGTCGGTGGGGCTGAAGGTGCCCACCGGCAGCACCGAGGGCCGCGCCGACGCGATGAGCCCGGGCAGGTCGGCCTGCGCCAGGGCGCCCAGCGGGGCCAGGGCCAGCGCCAGCGTGGCGCCCAGCCAGCGCCGGCGCGGCGGCTTCACAGCGTGGCCAGCAGCTTGGCGACCTCGGCCTGGTCCCGGAACCGGCTGCCGAGCTTGGCCAGGTCCTCGAGCTCGGCGCGCGCATAGGCCTTGTCGCCCGACTGGATGAGCAGCCGCGCGAGCGTGAGCTTGAGGCCCGGGTCGTTGGGCGCGCGTGAGATCGCCGACTTCTGCACCTCGATGGCCTGCGGCAGCTTCTTGTCGGCGGCCAGGGCCAGCGCCAGCGTGTCCATCATCTGCGGGCGGCCGGGCAGCAGATCGTTGGCCTTCCTGGCAAGCTCGAGCGCGCCGGGCTTGCCTTGCCTGACCAACAGGTAGGCCACGTTGTTCATCGCGATGGCGTTGCGCGGCTGCGCGGCCACCACGGCGCGGTAGTGCCCTTCGGCAGCGGCGAAGTCGCCGCGCTGCAGCGCGACATCGCCTTCGTAGAAGCGGAACACCGGGTCCTTGGGGTTGGCGCGGTTCCAGTCGGCGGCCACCTTGTCGGCCTCGGCCTGGCGGCCCGCGTTGAGCAGCGCCATGTGCAGGCGAACGACGATGTCGGTGACCTTGCGCAGGTCCAGAGCCTTGCGGTAGGCGACCGCCGCCAGATCGTGATTGCGGCGCGCGATCTCGACATCGCCCTCCAGCAGGAAACCGCCGGGATCCTTGGGCTCGGCCTTCTGGATCTCGCGCGCCAGTGCGATCGCTTCCTGGGGGTTGTTCTGGCGCATGGCCACCGTCATCAGGGCGCGGCGCGCCGGCCCAAAGCCCGGGCGCAGCTTCAGCGCGTCTTCCAGGGCCCGTCGGGCGGCGGCGTAGTCCTGCGTCTCCACCAGGGCCTCGGCCAGGCGCACC
>JBKDQY010000249.1:0-12703 GCA_046341655.1 Betaproteobacteria bacterium
CTGCTCCAGCACCTGCCGGCCCTGCTCGGCCGTCTGCAGCGCGTGGGCATGCTGGTGCATGAGCCGCAGGCCGACCCGCGCCAGCCCCAGCGGCCCCACCCGCTCGGAGGCATGGGCCGCGCCCGCCGGCCAGTCGGCCCACTGCACGCCCAGCTCGATCAGCCCGGCCAGCGCCGCCACTGCCAGCAGGGGCCCCATCACCCACACCGAGCGCGTCGACTTGCGCCGCCTCACGTGCCACAGCGCCGCTGCGCCGACCTCCAGCGCCAGCACGGCGTACCAGACGGTGGCGACTTCGTGCAGCCGGGCCTGCCCGGCGGCGAGCAGCGACAGCGCCAGCAGCGCCGTCTGCGCCGGCAGGACGCGGTCCACCAGCTTGACGCGCAGGCCGCCGTAGCGCAGCAGGAACTGCACGGCCGCCCAGGCGGTGAAGCCGAGCAGGCACACGCTGACGAACTCGGTCTCGGTGTGCCCCAGGGGCGACTCGCGCCACCACAGGCGGAAGTTCAGCAGGGCCCAGCCCACGCACAGGGCGCCGAAGTAGGCGAGGTGGCTGACGCGCCGGTGCCGATAGCCGAGCACGAACATGAAGCCGCCGGTCAACAGCAGCACGGCGCTGGCCGCCATCGGCACCTCGACCTGCAGGGCCGTGGCGCGGGCGTGGCGCGCCGCCAGCACGGACTGCGGGCCCACCTGCAGCACCGACAGCGCACCCGCGCGCAGCCGCGAGCCGCTGCTGGCCAGGGCGTGACCGGCCACGCGCAGCTCGATCACGTTGTCGCCGGGCAGCAGCAGCGCATCGGGCAGCGGCACCAGCATGGGGTGGTTGCAGTGGCGCGTGTAGGGCAGCGCCATGCGGCCGCCGCGGGCCAGCAGTCGCCCGTTGAGGTGCACCTCGGCATTGCTGCACACGCGCTCGATCCACAGCGCCAGCATGTCGCCCGGCTGGGGCGCCCCGGCCTGGCCCGGCGCGGGCTGGGTGAAGCTCACGCGGTACCACACCGTGCCGCGGTAGCCCGGGCGGCTTTCGGCCCACTCGTCGGGCAGGGACACCGGCGTCGTCGGCGTGCCGATCGGGAAGGCGCCGTCGGGGCCCAGGGCGCTGACGGCGCCGCGCAGCACCTGCACGCCGTCAGCCTCCGTTTCAGCGTGGGCCGGGCCGCCCGCCATCAGCCAGGCGGCGGCCAGCAGCAGGGCCAGCGCCCGCCGCAGCGCCCGCCAGGCCAGGGGCACGGCGCGCCCGCAGGTCTTGGGCCAGGGCGGTTCGGGAAGGGGCATGGGGGCGGCATTCTGCATGGCGCGGGCCGGCGCGGGCGCTGCCACAATGCGCGCCCTTGCCGCTTTTCGGGCCCCGCGTGATCCGCCGCCACACCATCGCCGATGCCGACAACCGCCGACTGGCCGCGGCCTGCGGCCCGCTGGACGAGCACCTGCGCCGCATCGAGGCGGCGCTGGGGCTGAACCTGCAGCGGCGCGGCGCGCTGTTCCGCGTCCAAGGACCGGCCCCGGCGGTGGACCGCGCCGTGGCGCTGATCGACGCGCTGTACGCCGGCACCGACGGCCACGCCGCGCCGGTGGACGCGGAGGAGCTGGAGCTGCTCCTGGCGGGCGACCCCGCGCCGCCTGCCCCGCCACGTCCCCAGGCCGGCACGGCGGCGCCGTCGGCCGAGCCCGTGCTGCACACGCGCCACGCCGAGCTCCGCGGCCGCACCTCCAACCAGGTGCGCTACCTGCAGCAGATGCTGGCGCACGACATCACCTTCGGCATCGGCCCGGCCGGCACCGGCAAGACCTTCCTCGCCGTGGCCTGCGCGGTCGACGCGCTGGAGCGCCAGGGCGTGCAGCGCATCGTGCTCACGCGCCCGGCCGTGGAAGCCGGCGAGCGGCTGGGCTTCCTGCCCGGCGACCTGGCGCAGAAGGTCGACCCCTACCTGCGCCCGCTGTACGACGCGCTGTACGACCTGATGGGCTTCGACCGCGTCGGCAAGGCCTTCGAGAAGGGCCAGATCGAGATCGCGCCGCTGGCCTTCATGCGCGGGCGCACGCTGAACCACGCCTTCGTGATCCTCGACGAGGCGCAGAACACCACGCGCGAGCAGATGAAGATGTTCCTCACGCGCATTGGCTTCGGCAGCCGGTGCGTGGTCACCGGCGACACCAGCCAGGTCGACCTGGCCAAGGGCGTGGGCAGCGGGCTGATCGACGCGCAGCGCGTGCTCTCGCGGGTGAACGGCATCGCGTTCACGCAGTTCACCGCGGCCGACGTGGTGCGCCACCCGCTGGTGGCGCGCATCGTCGATGCCTACGACCGCGACGCCCAGGCGCGCGGCGGCGGCGCGGCATGAAGCCCGCACTGAACCTGTCGCTGCAGTTCGCCGACCCGCGCCACAGGCCGCTGCTGCCCCGGCACCGGGTGGCACGGTGGGTGCGCGCCGCGCTGCTGAATCCGGGCGAGATCACGGTGCGCATCGTGGATGCCGACGAGGCCCGCGAGCTCAACCGCGAGTACCGGCAGAAGGACTACGCCACCAACGTGCTGACCTTCGACTATCAGCACGAGCCCGTGGTGATGGCCGACCTGATCCTCTGCGCGCCCGTCGTCGAGGCCGAGGCGCGCGAGCAGCGGCTCGATCTCGTCGCCCACTACGCCCACCTGCTGGTGCACGGCACGCTGCACGCGCAGGGCTTCGACCACGAGACGGCGAGGCAGGCACGCGAGATGGAGCCGCGCGAGAGCGCCCTGATGCTCGAACTGGGCTTTGCCGACCCCTACGTGCGGGGCTGAGCAGCGCCTGGCCAGGCGCTCGTTATTGAGATTGAAATATCATCAGGGCTTGCAAGGTGCCCAGCGCCGTGTAGCCCCGCATGCCCCGCCTGTTCTGTTCCCGCTGGACGCCGCTGCCCCGCCTGGCCTTGATGGCTGCGCTGGCGCTGCTGCTGTGCGCGCAGTTCCTGCTACTCGCGCACGCGGGTGAGCACGCGCACGGCGACGAAGGGCATGACCACGACGAGCCGGGCTGCGCGCTGTGCCTGTTCCAGGCCGCCGGGCAGTCTGCCGTGTCTCCGCTGGCCGAGCCGCCTGCTATGGCGCTGCGACTCTGGCCGCGCTTGCGGCCGCAGGCTCAGCCCACGTGCTTGCGCGCGCAGGACGGCTGGCCGCTGTTGGCGGCTGCGCGCGGGCCACCCGGCGCGGAGCACCGGGCCTGATGACCCCGGCGGCCCGCCGCGTGGCCGCCCGTTGACCCAAGCCCCCGTCGACACCGCCTGACGCCCCGCCCTGGCCCGCGCTCTGCCCGCGCGTGGCCATCGCATGGCCGTCGGCTCCTCGCCTGCCCATCCAGCTGCGCCCCGACCCGGGCGCCACGAGGTCCTTCCTTGAATCAACTCCCCCGCACCCCGCTCACGCCGTGCGCCATCGCCGCTATGGTCACCCTGGTCACCCCGGCCCTGGTGTCCGCCCCCGCCGCCGCCCAGGCCGCCGACTCCATCACCGTCACCGGCATCCGCCAGGCCTACCAGGGCGACTTCAAGCGCCTGGACACCCCGCAAGCCGAGCAATCCATCGATGCCGAGACGCTGCGCGCTTCGGGTGCGCTGGAGCTGTCGCGCGCGCTGGACCTCTCGGCCACGGTGGCACGGCAGAACAACTTCGGCGGCCTGTGGAACGCGTTTGCGCTGCGCGGCTTCGTGGGTGACGAGAACCTGCCCAGCAACCTGCTCGTCAACGGCTTCAACGCCGGCCGCGGCTTTGGCGGTCCGCGCGACTTGTCGGGCATCGAGTCGGTCGAGGTGCTCAAGGGTCCGCGCGCGGCCTTGTTCGGCCGCGGCGAGCCGGGCGGCACCGTCAACCTCGTCACCAAGCGGCCCACCTTCAAGGCTGCGGGCGAGCTGCGCCTGTCCGCCGGCAGCTTCGACACGGTGCGCGTGGACGCCGACTGGACGGCGCCGCTGTCGGACACGCTGGCCATCCGCCTGGTGGGCTTTGCCGAAGACGCCGGCAGCTTCCGCGACACCCTGAAGACCCGGAAGCATGGCGCAAGCCCCTCGCTGGCCTGGCGCCTGGGCGCGGGCAGCCAGCTGGTCTACGAGCTGGAGTACAGCCATCAGGAGATCCCCTTCGACCGCGGCGTGCTGGCGGTGGCCGGCCAGCTCGGCGCCATCCCGCGCAACCGCTTCCTCGGAGAGCCTGGCGACGGTCCGCTGAAGGCTGACGTACAAGGCCATCAGCTCGAGTTCCAGCACGAGTTCAACCGCGACTGGAGCCTGCTCGCAGGCGTCACCCACCGGCGCACCTCGCTCGAGGGCTTCTCCACCGAGGCCGAGCTGGCCGCCAACCGCCAAAGCCTGTTCGTCGACGGCCGCACGCTCACGCGGCAGCGCCGCTTCCGCGACTACGACGCGGTCTACCAGGTGCTGCGTGCCGAGCTCAACGGCCGCTTCCGCTGGGGCGGGCTGCAGCACCGGCTGATCGTGGGAGCCGATGTCGACCGCTTCGAGAACGACCAGATCTTCCTGCGCGCGCGCGCGCCAACGCTGACCAGCAACCCCACGCCGGCGCAGCGCCAGGCCATCGACATCTTCAACCCCGTCTACGGCGCCCACCTGCTGCCCACGCCGGGGCCGCTGACCAACCGCGTCGAGACGCAGCAGTCCTCGGGCCTGTTCGTGCAGGACCAGATCGACCTCGGCGTTCGCTGGCAGCTGCGCCTGGGCGCTCGCTTCGACGGCTACGAACAGACGCTGCAAGACCGCGCGACGGGCCGCATCGCGGCGCAGAAGACCTCGCGCACCAGTCCGCAGCTGGGCCTGGTGTTCCGCGCCGGCGAGACGGTGTCGATCTACGCCACCTACGGGGAAAACTTCCGCCCGCTCTCGGGTACCGACGCGCAAGGCCGTGGCTTCGAGCCCAATCAGTCCACGTCCATCGAGGCTGGAGCCAAGTTCTCGCTGGCCGGTGGCGCGATCGCCGCCAACCTGGCCCTCTTCCGCGTGCAGCAGGAGAACATCCTCGTCGTCGACGACCCCAGCGCCTTCACGCTGGTGGCCGCAGGCCGCGCCACCAGCCGTGGCGTGGAGCTTGATCTCAACGGCGAGCTGGCGAACGGCCTCACGCTGTGGGCCTCGTACGCCTGGGTCGACGCGCAGACCCGCAACACCTTCAACGACGCCAACTTCGGCCTGCCCGTGCCAGCCGGCGCACGGCTGCTCAACGTGCCCGAGCACACGCTGAGCCTGCAGCTCGTGAAGGCATTGCGGATCGCAGGCCGCGGCGCACAGTTCGGCGGCGGGCTGCTGCACGTGGGTGCGCGCTCGGGCGAGTTCACCACCGGCTTCGAACTGCCGGCCTACACGCTGACGCGGGCCTTTGTGGCGGTAGAGCTCGGCAAGGCGCTGACACTGCGCCTGGACATCGACAACCTGTTCGACGAGGTCTACTACACCAACTCCTTCTCGGCCCTGTGGGTGCAGCCGGGCGCGCCGCGCAGCGCGCGCGCCTCGCTGGCGGTGCGCTTCTGATGGCCGCAACCCTGCCGCTGCAGGCCGTGGACCTGCGGGTGTTCCGCGGTGGCTGCGAGGTGCTGCGCGGCGTGAGCTTTGCAGTGGCCGCGGGCGAGGTGTTCGGCCTGCTGGGCGGCAACGGCGCCGGCAAGTCGACGACGCTGGCCAGCTTCCTGGGCTTCGTGGCGCCAACCTCGGGCCAGGTGCGGGTGCACGGCCGCGAGGTCGGCGCGGATCTAGCGGCCGCGCGCCGCGCCATGGCCTACCTGCCCGAGGCCGCCACGCTGTACGAGCACCTCGACGCACGCGAGAACCTGCGCTACTTCCTGCAGCTGACCGGCGAGGTGCCCGCGCGCAGCGCCCTGGACGCCGCCATCGAGGCCGCGCTCGACCGCGTGGCCCTGCCCGTCGTCGCGCGCGGGCGGCGCATGGCCGGCTACTCCAAGGGCATGCGGCAGAAGGTGGCCATCGCGCTGGCGCTGCTGCGCGACACTGGCATCCTGCTGCTCGACGAGCCCACCTCGGGCCTGGACCCCACGGCCATCGACGAGTTCCACGCCCTGGTGCGTGGCCTGGCCGAAGCCGGCAAGGCCATCCTCATGGTCACGCACGACGTCTATGGCGCCTGCCAGGTGGCCGACCGCATCGGTCTGCTGCACGGCGGCCTCCTGGTCGACCAGTTTGCGGCGCCCCCCGGCGCGCGCATCGAGACCGAGGCCTTGCACCGCGCCTTCAGCGCGCAGGCTCCTTCGCGGGGCGCGGCATGAGGGCGGTGCTCACCATCGCCGCCGCCGAGTGGCGCTGCTGGCAGCGCTCGCGCATGGCCATGGGCGCGGCGGCGCTGCTGGCGGTGCTTCTGCTGGCCATCACGGTGCTCACTGCGCTGCGCCTTCAGGCCGAGGCTGCGGAGCGCGCGCACCACCAGGGCCAGGCCGAAGCCGCCTTTCTGGGCCAGCCCGACCGCCACCCGCACCGCATGGTGCACTACGGCCACTACGTCTTTCGCACGCCGCCGCCACTGGCGCTGTTCGACCCCGGGCTCGACGCCGTCACCGGCCAGAGCCTGTTCCTCGAGGGCCACCGGCAGAACACGGTGATGTTCGCGGGCTCGGCCGCCAGCGCCTACTTCGGCGCCTTCAGCAGCCCGAGCCCGGCCTGGGTGTACCAGGTGCTGGCGCCGCTGCTGCTGGTGCTGCTGGGCCACGGCGCGCTGGTGCGCGAGCGCGAGGCCGGCACGCTGGCCCCGCTGCTGGCCCAGGGCCTGGGCGGCTGCACGCTCCTGGCGGGCAAAGCGCTGGCGCTGGCCACGGCGGTGGGGGTCCTGCTGCTGCCGCTGGCGATGGCGGCGGGGCTGGCCGTGGCCCGCGGTGATTCGCCCAGTGCCGCGGGCGCGCTGCTGGCCCTGTACGGCACCTACCTGCTGATGTGGACGCTGCTGGCCCTGGCCGCTTCGGCGCTGTGGCGGCGGCGCGCGTCGGTGCTGGTGGCACTGGCTTCGCTGTGGATCGCGCTCACGCTGGTGCTGCCGGCGCTGGCGGTGAGCGCCGCGGCAGCGACGGGGGACGCCAAGGTCGGCAAGATCGAAACCGACCTTGCCATGCTGACCGAGGTGCGCCGGCTTGGGGACGGCCACAACGCCAACGACCCCGCCTTCGCGCGGCTGCGCGCCGAGCTCATGGCCCAGCACGGCGTGCAGCGCTTGGAAGACCTGCCGTTCAATCTGCGCGGCGTGGTGGCCGAGTACAGCGAGCGCAAGCTTACCGAGACGCTCAACGCCTGGGCGCGGCGCCAGCAGGCCGGCGAGCGGCGCCTGGCCGATCGACTGGCGCGGCATGGCTGGTTCACGCCCGTGGTGGCGCTGGCCGGCGCCTCGCGCACCGTGGCCGGCACCGACCTGCACCACCACCACCGCTTTCTGCAGGAGGCCGAGGCGCTGCGCTACGTCTTCGTGCAGGGCCTCAACCGCGTGCACGCGCAGCAGCTGGCCTACGCCGACGACATCCGCCGCAGCAGCGACCCCGAGGCCGAGCGCCGCACCCGCGTGGCCGCAGCCCACTGGCAACTGCTGGACCGCTTCCGCTTCGAGCCCGACGCTGCCGCGGTGCGCATCGCCCACGCCGCGCCGCAGGGGTTGATGCTGCTGCCTTGGCTTGTGGGCCTGCTGGCGGCGTTGGCTGTGCTGGGCCGGAGGTTGCAACCATGAGCACTGCGACGACAACGGCAAGCGCCACCACCGCGCGTGCCCGCGCACCATCGGCCTGGTGGGCTACCCTGCGCCGCGAGGCCCGCTTCGTGGCGCGCGAGCGCGCGGTGTGGGCCTGGTGGGCGGTGGCGCTGCTGCTGGCCGCGCTGGCCGCGGGCAGTGGCCTGCACGAGGTGGCGCAGCAGCGCGCCACCGTCGCGCGCCTGCTCGAGGCCGACCGACAAGACCGCGTCGCCGCGCAGCAGGCGGCACAGGACTGGGGCTCGGCTGCCTACTACAGCTTCCACGTCACGCACGACCCGCCCTCTGACTTTGCCTTCGCCGCCCTGGGTCGCCGCGACGACACGGCCTGGAAGCACCGCATCCGCATGCTCGCACTGGAGGGTCAGATCCACGAGCGCGACGCCGGCCACCCGGTGCTGGCGCTCACCGGACGCTTCGACTTCGCGTTCTTCGCGGCCTTCGTGCTGCCGCTGGTGCTGATCGTGCTGCTGCATGGGCTGCGCGCCAGCGAACACCTGGCCGGCCGGCACGACCTGCTCGTGGCCACCGCCGGCCGCCCTGCGGCGCTGTGGCGCTGGCGCGCGCTGCTGCGCGCGGCGGGCGTCTTCGTGGCCGCGGCGTTGCCGCTGGCCGCGGGCGCGGCCATGGCCGGCACGGCGTTGCCCACGCTGCTGGCGGCGCTGGCCGCGCTGGCCGCCTACCTGGCGGGCTGGACTCTGCTGGCCGCCACGCTGGCCGCCTGGCGGCGGCCGGGCGAGCTCATCCTGGCGGCGCTGCTGGCCCTGTGGCTCATGCTGGCCGTGCTGCTGCCCGCGGCCGGCCGCCTGGCCATCGACCGTGCGGTGCCGTTGCCGGCGGGCGCCGACATCCTGCTCACGCAGCGCGAGGCCGTGAACGACGCCTGGGACCTTCCCAAGGCCGACACCATGAACGCCTTCGTCGAACGCCACCCCGAGTGGGCGCCGTACAGCGCGGTGCAGCGGCCGTTCGAATGGAGGTGGTACTACGCTTTCCAGCAGGTGGGCGACCAGCGCGCCGAGGCGCTCTCGGCCGCCTACACCGAAGGCCGCCGCACCCGCGACCGCTGGGCCGCGCGCCTGGCCTGGCTGTTGCCGCCCGTGTTGCTGGAGCGCCAGCTGCAGCGGCTTGCGCGCACCGACCTGGCCGCAGCCCTGGCCTACGAGTCGCGGGTGCGGGCCTTCCACGCCGAACTGCGTGGGTTCTACTACCCGCGCCTGTTCCGCAACCCGCCCTTCGAGCGCGCCGAGCTGGATGGGCTGCCGCGCTTTGCCGAGGGCGGCGCCTCGCGCTGAGCCACTGCGCGCGCTGGCTACTTCGTGCCGTAGATCCGGTCCCCCGCGTCGCCCAGCCCCGGCACGATGTAGCCGTGCTCGTTGAGCTGGCGGTCGATGGCCGCGGTGAAGATGGGCACGTCCGGGTGGTGCTGCTGCATCTGCGCGATGCCCTCGGGGGCGGCCACCAGGCTGACGAAGCGGATCGAACGCGGCTTGGTCTCCTTCAGCCGGTCCACCGCCGCCACGGCGCTGTTGCCGGTGGCCAGCATGGGGTCGAGCACGATGGCGTCCCGCTCGTGCATCTCGCCGGGCATCTTGAAGTAGTACTCCACCGCCACCAGCGTCTTGGGGTCGCGGTAAAGGCCGACATGACCCACGCGCGCGCCGGGCACCACCTCGAGCATGCCGTCGAGGAAGCCCGCGCCGGCGCGCATGACGACCACGAACACCGTCTTGCGGCCCTCGATCACCGGCGAGCGCATCTTCTCCAGCGGCGTCTCGATGTCGATCATCGTCATGGGCATGTCGCGCAGCACCTCGTAGGCCATGAGGACGCTGATCTCGTGCAGCAGGCGGCGGAAGCTGCTGGTGGACAGGTCCTTCTGGCGCATCAGCGTGAGCTTGTGCTGCACCAGCGGGTGGCTGACGACGGTGACGGAGGCCTGGGCAGGAGGGGTCGTGCTCATCGGGGCGTTTCCTCGGGCGGGGCGATGACCTCGAAGGTCATCGACGGCGGGTCGACGCCGCGCCAGCATGGTGCCACATCGACCCCGCATCAGATACCGCACCGAAAGGACACCCGCCATGAACGGCATCGATCTCCTCCCGCTGGCCGTCGGCCACATGATCGGCCTGGGGGCCGTCGGCTCCTGCCTCGGCGTCGGCCTGCTGGCCAGCCGCTACGTGGAGGCCAGCGCGCGCCAGCCCGAGCTGATGGAGCCGCTGCAGGGCAAGGTGTTCCTGCTCGTGGGCGTGCTCGACGGCGCGTTCATCATCGCCACGGGCATCGGGCTGTGGTTCGCCACCGCCAACCCCTTCAAGGGTTGAGCGGCACGGCCTCCAGCGCCGAGCGCAGCGCGGCGGCCGTGGCCTCATCGGCCGGCAGCAGCGTCTCGATGGCCAGTTCCGCCAAGGTCAGGTCGTGCGGCGCGCCGAACACCGTGACGGTGGTCAGGAAGCTCAGCCGGCCCCAGGGCGTGCGCAGCACCAGTGGCACGGCCACGGCGTCCTCGGGCGGGGCCTCGGCCGCTGCGGGCCCGGCGCCGTCGGGCAGCGGCCATGCGCCGAGTTCGGCGTGCAGCGCCTGCAGCGCGGCGTCGCCACTGGCGGTGGCCTGGCGGCCGAGGCGGGCGAGCATGTGGGCGCGCCAGGCCGGCAGCTGCTCGATCATCGGCGCCAGGCCCTGCGGGTGCAGCGAAAGGCGCAGCACGTTGACGGGCGGCTCGCGCAGCGCCGGCGCCACGGCGCCCAGCAGCAGCGCCACCGGGCGGTTGTGGGCGAGGAGGTTCCAGTGGCGGTCCACCACCAGTGCGGGCCAGGGTTCGTGGGCGACCAGCAGGCGCTGCAGAGCCGCGCGTGCGGGGGCCAGGGCGGGATCGGACAGCGGGCGCCCGGCGTACAGCGGCGCGTAGCCCGCGGCCTGCAGCCAGGCATTGCGCTCGCGCAGCGGCACGGCCAGGCGCTCGGCCAGACGCAGCACCATGGCCCGGCTGGGCTGGGCGCGCCCGGTCTCCAGCCAGCTCAGGTGGCGCGCCGACACGTCCGCGAGCAGCGCCAGCGTCAGCTGCGACAGCCCGGCGTGTTGCCGGCCCTGCCGCAGCAGGCGGCCGAAGGGGGCGCGGGTGCTGTCCACGACGGGCGGACTAGAAGACGGTGCCGTCGCTCTCCACCTTCAGCGGCGGCGCGCCACCCGGCCGCCGCTCGGCCGCCAGGGCGCGGCCGGCGGCCCAGGTGCCGCCCTCCAGCACGCAGGCCAGGGGCAGGGTGTCTTCGCCGCGGCCGAGCTGCCCGCGCACGAGCGCGGCGAGCTCGTCGAGCAGGCACACGGTGAGCGCGCGCCACTCGACGATGGTCTCGTCCTCGGGCTTGAACGTGCGCTCCAGCAGCCAGGGCGAGCGCGGCACGATGACGCCGCCGTCGATGAACAGGCCGCCGTTACGGTACTCGGGCAGGCCCGTGAGCCCGTGTTCGCCACCGAGCCCGGTGACCTCGATGCCGGCCCACTGCAGCGGCTCCAGCAGCGAGTAGGTCATCCACTGGCTCAGCTTGTGGAAGGGCACCCAGCCCCCGGTGGTGGCGTCGTGCCCGCCGCCGGGCAGGGCGTCGCCGGCCCAGCGGTGCGCGCCCACGTCGCCCGCGGCCACGCCCTTGATGCGCGCGCCGCGCGGCCAGATAGGCGCCAGCGTGCGCAGCAACTCGCCCAGCACCTCGGTGGCGTTGACGCCGCGGCGCCGGCCGAAGTCGGTGACGCGGTCGAACAGCAGGGCGGGCCGGGCCTCGGTGGGATGGCCGCGCGCGGCGTCGCGGCCGGCTTCCTCGGCCAGCACGGCGCCCAGGCGGGCCAGAAGCGCGGCGCGGCCTTCCAGCCCCACGACCGGGTTGTCGGGGCTGCTCTGGAACACGGCGCGCAGCGCAGCGGCGTCGACGTGCCGCAAGGCGCCCGCGTCGGCGCGCAACGGCTCGCCGGCGCGCGACGAGAAGGCGCCGGCCATGAAGGCGCGGAAGCTGGCCACGCCCAGGCCTTCGCTGCGCGTGAAGCGCCGGCCGCTGGCGGGCACGGGCTGCCCGGCCGGTGGCGACGCGGAGGCCGTCGTGGCCGTGGTGGCCGCCTGGTCGAGCATCGCCAGCAGCTCATCGGCCGCCGCCCGCGGCCGCGCGGCCGCGCCCAGGGCCTGGCGCGCGGTGTAGGCCCACTGCGCGCCGGCGCCGGCGTCGAGCAGCACGCTCACCACCGCAAGGTCGAAGCGCGCGCGCGCCACGCCCAGGCGGTCCAGTCCGGCCAGGGCGGCGTCCATCTCGGCCTTGCGGTCGACGCCGCCGGCCTCGAAGTGACGCCAACGGCTGTGGAACGGGATGTCCAGCGTCGGGAACCGCTCGCGCGTGAGCCGGGCCACGCGTTCGGCCAGCGCCGGCAGGGCCTCGCGGTCGAGGCGGAAGCTAGGGCTGAGGTTGGCCTCCACCGCGCGCATCACGCTGGCGCAGCGCAGCCGGATGGTGGCCGGGTCGTGCAGCGCGGCCAGCAGGTGCGGGCGCTCGGCCGGCACGGCGACGGGTGCGTCAGACGAGCCCACGGCCCACCACCTGCGCCAGCTGTTCCTCGGTGGGCACGGCGCCGTCGGTGAAGTAGCCGGCCGCGATCTTGGCCTCGATCTCCACCTTGGCGTCGGCCGGCACCAGTTCGTCGGGGATCTTGATGCGCTCGCCGACCTCGATGCCGCTGCCGGTGATGGCGTCGTACTTGTCGTTGCTCATGCTGACCAGGCGGTGGATCCGGGTGATGCCCAGCCAGTGCAGCACGTCGGGCATCAGCTCCTGGAAGCGCATGTCCTGCACGCCGGCCACGCACTCGGTGCGCAGGAAGTAGTTGGCCGCCGAGTCACCGCCGGTCTGGCGCTTGCGGGCGTTGTAGACGAGGAACTTCGTCACTTCGCCCAGCGCGCGGCCCTCCTTGCGGCTGTAGGCGACGAGGCCCACGCCGCCCTGC
>JBKDQY010000250.1:0-23575 GCA_046341655.1 Betaproteobacteria bacterium
GGGCCTGGGTGGCCGGTGCCAGCGGCGGCGCGGCCGGCGCCGGGGTGGCCAGGCACAGGGCGGAGCACAGCAGCAGGGCAACGGTGCGCATCGACCCACGATAGCGCCCCGTCAGGGGCCGCGCGCGGCCGCATGGTCCACTCCCGACATGGCCGATCGACCGACCCTCTCCATCAAGACCGGCAAGCCGGCCCGCGACCCGCGCCGGCCCAGGGTCCGTGGCGGACCGCCGCCCAAGCCGGCCGGTGCCGCGGCCGGGGCGCCAGCGGCCGAGCGGCGCGAGGCCCCGCGGCCTCCGAAGCCGCCCCGGGCCGCCCCGCCGGCACGTTCCCAGACGCCAGCCAAGCCCCCGGGGCGCGCGGCGGCGAAGCCCGCGCCCAGGCCCTCGCCGCCAGCGGCGCCGCAGCCGGGCCAGGCACCCCGGCGCGCGGACTCGGCGGCGAGCGAGGGCACGCGCCTGAACAAGCTGCTCACCGAGCGGGGCCTGGCCTCGCGCCGCGAGGCCGACGACTGGATCGCCGCCGGCTGGGTGCGCGTCGACGGCACCGTGGCGCAGCTGGGCCAGCGCGTGGCGCCCGCTGCGGTGGTCGAGATCGCCGAGCGCGCCCGCCGCGAGCAGCAGCAGCGCGTGACGGTGCTGCTGCACAAGCCGGTGGGCTGGGTCAGCGGCCAGCCGGAAGACGGCTACGAGGCGGCCGTGACGCTGGTGACGGCCGCCAACCACTGGGACGGCGACCGCTCCGGGATCCGCTTCCACCCCGGCCACCTGCGACACCTGGCGCCGGCCGGGCGGCTGGACATCGATTCCACCGGGCTGCTGGTGCTGACGCAGGATGGCCGCATCGCGCGCCACCTCATCGGCGACGAGACGCGCGTCGAGAAGGAGTACCTGGTGCGCGTGGAGCGCGTCGACGGCGCGCCCGTGCAGGACACCGACCTCGCGCCGCTGCGTCACGGCCTGGTGCTGGACGGCGTGACGCTGCGCCCGGCCCAGGTGAGCTGGCAGAACGAGCAGCAGCTCCGCATGGTGCTGCGCGAGGGCCGCAAGCGGCAGATCCGCCGCATGTGCGAGCTGGTGGGCCTGCGCGTGCTGGGGCTCAAGCGCGTGCGCATCGGCAGCGTGCCGCTGGGCCCGCTGCCCGAGGGCCGTTGGCGCTACCTGCGCACCGACGAGCGCTTCTGATCGCCCGCGCGGGGAGCCTGAACGAGCTCTCAGCGGCCGCCCAGCTCCGTCAGGCGCTTGCGCGCGTCCTCCAGCGAGGCCTTCTGCCCGCGGCCGGCGTCGACGAAGCGCTGCAGCGAGGCGCGCGCCGCCTCGCGCTGGCCCAGCTGCTGATGTGCGATGCCCAGCCGGTAGTCGATCGGCCACCGCGACGCGCCGCGCAGCCGGCCGGCGCGCTCCAGCAGCGCCGGCACGGCGGCCCAGTCGCCGAGCTCGCCGCGCACGCGGGCCAGGCCATAGGGGCCGGCCGACTCCTCGGGGTGCTCGCGCGCCAGCCGCTCGAACCAGGCCTGCGCCTGCGCCGCCTTGCCGTCGTTGACCAGGCCCAGCCCGGCCTGCGTTCCCCACTGCAGCACGTCGCCGCGCAGCGCCGGGTCGGCCACGGGCAGCAGCGCCAGCAGGCGGGGCAGCGCCTCGGCCGGCTTGCGCTCGCCCAGCAGCAGCCGCGCCTGCAGCGCCGCCACCTGGTCGGGCCGAGGGGCCGTTGCCGCCAGCTCGGCGGCGCGGGCGGTGCTGCCGCCCATGAAGCCGGGGGCCATCGCGTGGAACTCCAGCAGCGCGATGCGGCCCGGGTACCAGGCCGGGTCGAGTCCGTGGGCCGTTGTCAGCGCCTCGCGCACGGTGCCGGCGCTGCGGGCCGCGGCGAACATGCCTTCGCTCATCGCCTGCACGCCCAGCAGCATGCCGTGGGCGTAGTGGCAGGGCTGGGCCTGCGGCTGGCGCTTGGCGCAGCCGCGGGCGCGCTCGAGCGCGTCGCGGCGCAGCGTGTCGTCGGTGCGCTCCATCGCCGCCAGCGCCAGCGCGAGCACGGCCTGGGCGTCGTCGGGCCGCGCGGCCAGACGCTCGCGCGCGCTGCGTTCCAGCTCGGCCGTGCGGTCCGCTTCGTACAGCGGCGCCAGCGCCGGGTCGGACAGCATCTGCGCGCCCGCGCCGGCGGCCAGGGCCAGGCCCGCGAGGGCGGCGATGGCGCGGCGCGGCGCCAGGCGGGCGGATCGGTCGGTCATGGGCGAGCCCCGGCAGTGACAGTGCGCGCATGCTGCCCGCTCTGCGCCCCGCCGGCAGCCCCCGGTGCGACGAAGCGTCGCCCGGGCACGACAGGCCGCAGTGGCCGGCTGATAACCTCGCCACGATGAGCCCGACTGCCGCCGACCGCGCTCCGCCGGCTCGGCAGGCCGTGCCGCTGGCACTGGCCGCCATCACGCTCGCGCTGCTGATGGGCCTGCAGCCGGTGACCACCGACATGTACCTGCCGGCGTTCCCGCTGCTCACGCGAGAGCTCGGGGCCGGCATGGCGGCCGCTCAGCTGACGATGTCGGCGCTGATCCTGGCCTTCGGCGTCGGCCAGCTGCTGTGGGGCCCGCTCGCCGACCGGCTGGGTCGCCGCCCGGTGCTGCTGGCCGGCCTGGCGCTGTACGCGCTGGCCAGCCTGGGCGGCACGCTGGCCGCCAGCATCGAGGCGCTGGTGCTGTGGCGCACCGTGCAGGGCGCGGCCATGGCCGCGGCGGTGGTCTGCGCGCGCGCCATCGTGCGCGACCTCTACGAACCCGTGCCGGGCGCGCAGGTGATGTCGCTGGCCCTCACCGGCCTGGGCCTGATCGCGCTGGCCAGCCCGCTGCTGGGCGGCGCCGCGGCGCACGCCGTGGGCTGGCGCGGCGCGCTGGCCCTGGTGGCGGCGGTGGGCCTGGCCACGCTGGCCTGGGTGGCCTGGCGGCTGCCCGAGACGCTGGCCGAGCCCAACCCGCGCGCGCTGCAGCCGGCGGTGCTGCTGCGCACCTGGTGGGGCATTGCACGTCACCCGGTGTTCCGCGCCTGGGCGCTGCTGGTGGCGGCCACCTACGGCGGGCTGTTCACGCTGCTGGCCGGGTCGTCCTTCGTCTACATCGACGTGCTGGGCCTCAGCCCCGCGGCCTACGGCCTGGCGATGGCTGCGGGCTCGCTGGCCTACCTCGCCGGCACCGTGGTGTGCAGGCGCTGGATCCCCCGCCACGGACTGGCTGGCACGGTGGCCCGCGGTGGCTTCTTCACGCTGGCCGGCGGCGCGCTGGGCGTGGGCCTGGTGCTGGCGGGCGTGCAGCACTGGGCCGCGGTGCTGGTGCCGCAGTGCCTGTACCTGTTCGGCCACGGCCTGCACCAGCCCTGCGGCCAGGCCGGCGTGGTGGCGCCGTTCCCGGCGCAGGCCGGCGCGGCCAGCGCGCTGGCAGGCTTCGTGCTGGCGCTGGTGGCCTTCGGCGTGGGGCGCTGGCTGGGCGTGGCGCTGGATGGCCGCGTGGCACCGCTGATGGGCGGGCTGGGCTTCTGGGCGCTGGCCACCAGCCTCATCGCCTGGACGCTGGTGCGCCGGGCGCTGGCCCCACGATGACCCGCACCGCCTTGCAGGGCGTGGTGCTGGCCGGCCCCACGGCCAGCGGCAAGAGCGCGCTGGCGCTGGAGCTGGCGGGAAGGCTGCCGCTGGAGATCGTCAGCGTCGACTCGGCGCTGGTCTACCGCGGCATGGACATCGGCACGGCCAAGCCCACGCCCTCCGAGCGCGCCGCGGTGCCGCACCACCTGATCGACATCCTCGACCCCACCGAGGCCTACTCGGCCGCCCGCTTCGCCGCCGACGCCACGGCGCTGGCGGCGGACATCCGTGCGCGCGGCCGCCTGCCGCTGCTGGTGGGCGGCACGATGCTGTACGTGAAGGCCCTGCGCGAGGGCCTGCACGAGCTGCCCCCGGCCGACGCCGCGGTGCGCGCCGCGCTCGACGCCGAGGCCGCCGAGCGCGGCTGGCCGGCGCTGCACGCCGAGCTCGCGCGCGTGGACCCGGCCACCGCGGCGCGGTTGCCGCCGCTGGACGCCCAGCGCATCCAGCGTGCGCTGGAGGTCTGGCGCGTCAGCGGCCGGCCGCTGTCGGCCTGGCACGCGCAGGCGCGTCCCGCAGGGTCTGCAGCGGCCGACGCCGACGCCGCCTGGCCCGTGATCTCGCTGGAGCCGCGGCAGCGAGCCTGGCTGCACGAGCGCATCGCACGGCGGCTGGCCCAGATGTTCGAGGCCGGCTTCGTGGCCGAGGTGCGCGCGCTGCGGGCCCGCGGCGACCTGCACCCCGGCCTGCCCTCGATGCGCTGCGTGGGCTACCGCCAGGTCTGGGAGGGCCTGGACGAGGGGGCTTTCGACGCGCCCGACGCCCCGCGCGGCGGCCCCGCGGCCGCGTCCGTCCAGGATGCCGCCGTGGCTGCCACGCGCCAGCTGGCCAAGCGGCAGCTGACCTGGTTACGCTCGATTTCGTCGCGCCAGGTGTTCGCGTGCGACGACGCCGTGGGCCTGGCCGCTGCACTCGACGCCTTGCGGGTGCACGCCAGCCGCCTGCGGCCCTGATGGGCCGCCCCGCAGCCCTGGCCCGCGGATGGCGTCGGAGGGGCTGCGGCGACTCCCGCGCTGCCGTCGCGAGGTACGGCGCGGGTACGGTCGACGGCAGGGTTTCGAGGCCCCTTGCTTAGGGTGATGCCCCGAGGAGAGGCGCGAATCCTTCGCGATATAGTCGCGCGCCGCGGACGGTTGACGTCCCAGTCAGGCCCACGAGGCCTGTCACACGTGGTCATGCCGTGCCGCTCGATGTCGAGTGCAGGGCCGGCTGGAGGATCGAGTGGATTTCGCCCAACAACAACGCAACCCGGGCCGTCACACCATCGGCATCGGGATCGTTCTGGCCTTGCACCTGCTGCTGGGTTGGGCGGTGGTGAGCGGGCTCGCGCAGCGGGTGGTCGACGTCATCAAGGCGCCGATCGAAACCAAGATCATCGAAGAGACCAAGCCGCCGCCGCCCCCGCCGCCGGAGAACCTGCCACCGCCTCCGAAGTTCGCGCCGCCGCCGCCGTCCTTCGTGCCGCCGCCCGAAATCCAGGTCAACCCGCCGCCCACGCCGGCACCCACCATCACGGTCACGCGCGAGGCGCCGCCGCCGGCGCCCGTGACGATCTCGCCCGCGCCGCCTGGGCCGGCTGCTCCGGTCGCCGCACCAGCACCGGTGGCAAGGGTCGCGCCGCGGCCCGTCATCAGCGATTTCCAAGGGTGCGCGCCAGGGCGCGACGAGTACCCCGCTCCCGCCATCCGTGCTGAGGCCACGGGCACCACGGTGGTACGGGTCAACGTGGATGCGACCGGAAAGATCGCGAGCGTCGACGTCGTCAAATCCGCGGGGCCGACGCGGGAACACAAGCTTCTGGACCGCCTCGTCGTGAGCAAGATTACAAACGTCTGCAAGGCGACACCTGCCCGCGACGAGGAGGGCAAGGCCGTGGCCGGCAGCACTCAGGTCGAGTACGTCTGGAAACTGGACTGACACCGCGATCCGGCTCACCCGCCGGCCGCACGCCCCCTACCCCCTCATCGCTTTCCCCCTGGTGCCGGCCCGATCCCGCTGCACCACCGTCAATGGAGTGACCATGTCCCTGACCCGTATGCGTGTGGCGCTGAGCGCGCTGTTGATCGTCGCCTCCGCGGCGCTCGTGCCGGCCGCGCCGGCCCTGGCCCAGGCCGCCTCCGGGCCGGCCCCGGCCGCTGCGCCGGCGCCCGCCGCCGCGCCCGGCGCCGTCACCAAGGAAGCCGTCGAGAACCCGTTCGGCCTGAAGGGCATGTGGGCGTCGGCCGACCCCGTCAAGCGCGGCACGCTGGTCATCCTGATCGTGATGTCGATGTGGAGCTGGTACGTGATCTTCGTGAAGGTCGCCGAGACGCGCTCGATGCTCAAGAGCGCCAAGAAGTCCAGCGACGAGTTCTGGAAGGCCAGTTCGGTGAAGGCCGGCGTCGGCGCGCTGGAGGAAGGCAGTGCCTTCCGCTACCTGGCCGAGCAGGGCATCAAGGCCGCCGACCACCACGAGGGCACGATGGTCGAGTCCATCGACAAGCACACCTGGATCGGCATGTCGGTCGAGCGCGCGGTCAACAACATCCGCAGCCGCCTGTCCGACGGCATGGCCGTGCTGGCCACGGTGGGCTCCACCGCCCCCTTCGTGGGCCTGTTCGGCACCACCTGGGGCATCTACGACGCGCTGGTCAAGATCGGCCTGTCGGGCCAGGCCTCCATCGACAAGGTCGCAGGCCCGGTGGGCGCGGCGCTGATCCTCACCGCCGTCGGCCTGGCCGTCGCGGTGCCGGCGGTGATGGGCTACAACTGGCTCGTGCGCCGCAACAAGGCCGTGCTCGACGAGACCCTGGCCTTCGCCGGCGACCTGCAGAACGTGCTGCTGTCGGGCAAGCGCTGAGCCCCCGAGAACCCGCGGCACCGAGGTAACGCCATGGCCATGCAGGTAGGCTCCGCCGGCGGCAACGACGAGGAGCAGCTCAACAACACCATCAACACCACGCCCCTCGTGGACGTGATGCTGGTGCTGCTGATCATCTTCCTGATCACGGTGCCCGTGATCACGCAGACGATCAAGCTGGAGCTGCCCAAGGAAAACAACATCCCGCTGATGACCAAGCCGGAGAACATCACCATCGCGGTCAACCGCGAGGGCGAGATCTTCTGGGGCATCGAGCGGCTGCCCGACATCGAGGCGCTGGTGGCGCGGCTCAAGGTGGAGTCGATCAAGGAGCCGCAGCCCGAGGTGCACATCCGGGGCGACCTCGAGGCCCGCTACGAGTCCGTGGGCCGCGTCATCGTGGCCTGCCAGCGCGCGGGCATCTTCAAGGTCGGGTTCATCACCGAGCCGCAGCTCGGCAGCGGCGGCTGAGGCAAGGAGCAAGACATGGGCATGAGCGTCGGCAACAGCGACGACAACGCGGATGTCATGGTCGACATCAACACCACGCCGCTGATCGACGTGATGCTGGTGCTGCTGATCATGTTCATCATCACGATCCCGATCCAGACGCACGCGGTGAAGATGAACATGCCGGTGCCGAACAACGCGGCGCCGCCGCCGAAGCCGCCGGAGATCGTCCGCATCGACCTCGACTTCGACGGCACCATCGGCTGGAACGGCGAGATCATCCAGGCCGGCGACCGCGGCGCCATCGAGCAGCGGCTGCTGGCCATCTCGCAGATGCCCGACCAGCCGGAAGTGCACCTGCGGCCGAACAAGCTCGTCACCTACAAGCACGTGGCCATGATCATGGCCACGGCACAGCGGCTGGGCGTCACGAAGATCGGCATCGTCGGCAACGAGCAGTTCCTGTAGGCCCAGCCCCCGCGCCCCACCCCAAACCCCGGGACCCTCGGAACTCGACCTCGCCAGCGGGGTCCACCGCGGGTCCCGATCCTTTTTCAGCGATGCCGGCGCCGAGCACCATGAAATCCCTGCGAGTCCTCACCACGCTGGCTGCCGCCGCCCTGCTGACGCTGGCTGCGGCGTCGATGTCCCATGCCCAGGGCGTGCGAGCCGAGGTCGGCAAGCCGCTGCAGCAGGCCTCCGACCTGCTGCGCGCCGGCAAGGCCCGCGAAGCGCTGGCCAAGGCCCGCGAGGCCGACGCCGTGGGCGGCAAGACCGCCGCGGAGCAGTTGCTGATCGACCGCATGAAGGCGGCCGCGGCGCAGCGCGCCAACGACTTCCCCACCGCGATCGCGGCGCTGGAGGCCGTGCACCCCAAGGTGTCGGGCGCCGAGGCCGGGCAGATCGCCGAGCAGCTGGCGGCGGCCTACGCACAGACGCGGAACAACGCCAAGGCCACCGAGTGGGTGAACAAGGCGGTGGCGGCGGGCAACAGCAGTGCCACGCTGCGCCAGCTGCAGCAGTTCCTGCTCAGCAACAGCGGCGACTTCAACGCCATCGCACGCGACGCCGCCGCCGCCGTGCAGGCCGCCGAGCAGGGCGGCCGCCGCCCCGGCGAAGACGACCTGCTGCGCCTGGCCGACGCGCAGAACCGCCTGGGCCAGACCAATGCCTACGTCGCCACGCTCGAGAAGCTGCTGCTGAACTACCCCAAGAAGGACTACTGGAGCGCCTACCTGGGACGGCTGGCGCGCAAGAGCGGCTTCTCGCAGCGCCTGGAGCTCGACGTGCTGCGCCTGCGGCTGGCCAGCGGCACGCTGACCAAGACCGAGGAGTACATGGAGATGGCGCAGCTGTCGCTGCAGGCCGGCTTCCCAGCCGAGGCGCGCCGCATCGTCGAACAGGGCTACGCCAACAAGCTGCTGGGCACCGGCCCCGAAGCCGGCCGCCACCAGCGCCTGCGCGACCTCGCGGTCAAGCAGGAGGCCGACTCCAAGGCCAGCATCGGCGGCCTCACCACCGAGGCAGAGCAGGCCACGGACGGCGACGCGCTCGTCAAGTGGGGCTACGCCTCCGTCACCCTGGGAGATTTCGACAAGGGCCTCGCGATCATCCAGCAGGGCCTGGCCATGCCGGGCCTGAAGCGCCCCGACGAGGCGCGGCTGCGCCTGGGAATGGCGCAGATCCAGTCGGCCAAGACCCGCGCCGCCGGCCTGCAGACGCTGCGCGCGGTGCGCGGCGCCGACGGCACGGCCGACATCGCCCGGCTGTGGACGGCGGTGCAGCCCTGATGACCGCGGCAGCGCAGCCGGCCTGGCTGCACGCCGTGGGCGGCGGTGTGCACGCCATCGACACCGGCTTCCACCGCGACCACTTCGACGCCGCCTGGCTGGTGGTGCACGAGGGCCGCGCGGCCTTCATCGACACCGGCACGCACTTCGCGCTGCCGCGCCTGCTGGGCGCGCTCGAGGCCCTGGGCCTGTCGCGCGAGGCCGTGGACTGGGTGATCCCGACCCACGTGCACCTCGACCACGCTGGCGGCGCCGGCTCGCTGATGGCCGCGCTGCCGAACGCGACCATGCTCGTGCACCCGCGCGGCGAGCGCCACATGGTCGACCCCTCGGCGCTGTGGGCCGGCGCCTCGGCGGTCTACGGCGAGGCCGAGATGGCGCGCAGCTACGGGCAGGTCACCCCCGTGCCGGCGCAGCGCGTGCGCGCCTCGTCCGACGGGCAGGTGCTCGACTGGGCCGGCCGCGGACTCGTGCTCATCGACACGCCCGGCCATGCGCGACACCACCACTGCATCTGGGATCCGCTCACCCAGGGCTGGTTCACCGGCGACACCTTCGGCCTGAGCTACCGCGAGTTCGACACCGCGGCAGGCGCCTGGATCGTGCCCACCTCGACGCCGGTGCAGTTCGAGCCCGACCTGCTGCGCGACTCGATCGAGCGGCTGCTCGAGCGGGCGCCGCGCTGCATGTACCTCACGCACTATGGCTGCGTCGGCGGCAACGGCGACGTACCGCGGCTCGGGCGGCTGCTGCTGGGCCTGCTCGCCGAGATGGTGGCGCTCGGCGAGAGCCAGCGCGGCACGGGCGACGCCGGCGCGCGCCACGAGGCCCTCAAGCGCGGCCAGCTCGACATCTTCACGCGCAGCCTGCGCGCGCACGGCGTCGGCTTCACCGAGGCCCGCATCGCCGAACTGCTGGCCATCGACCTCGAACTCAACGCCCAGGGCATGGCCGTGTGGCTGGACCGCCCGGCCCGCGGCTGAGGAGCCTTCGCATGACCCACAGCGTGCACTTCGGCCTGCAGGGCCGCGTCGTCGTCGTCACCGGCGCCTCGCAGGGCATCGGCGAGGCCTGCGTGCGGCGGCTCGTCGCCGACGGCGCCGCGGTGGCGCTGTGGGACGTGGCCGACGGCCCCGGCCGGGCGCTGGCGGCCGAGCTCGCGACCGGCGGTGCCGCCGTCGAGTACCAGCACTGCAACGTCGCGGACAAGTCCGGCGTCGACGCCGCGCTGGCCGCCACCGTGGCGCGCTTCGGCCACGTCGACGGGCTCGTCAACAACGCCGGCATCTTCCGCGCCGCGCCGTTCCTCGACATCACCGAGGCCGACTGGGACGCGGTGATCGCCGTCAACCTCAAGGGCAGCTTCCTCGTCGGCCAGGCCGTGGCGCGGCACATGGTGGCGCGCGGCGGCGTCGCCGAGGGTCAGGGCCGCGGCGCCATCGTCAACATGAGCAGCGTCAACGGCACGCTGGCCATCCCCAGCATCGCCAGCTACAACGCCAGCAAGGGCGCCATCAACCAGCTCACGCGCGTGATGGCACTGTCGCTCGCGGACCAGGGCGTGCGCGTCAACGCCGTGGCGCCGGGCACCATCGCCACCGAGCTTGCCCGCAGCGCCGTGCTCACCAGCGACGAGGCCCGGCTGCGCATCCTCAGCCGCACGCCGATGAAGCGCCTGGGCGAGCCCTCGGAGATCGCCGACGTGTGCGCCTTCCTGCTGTCGGACGCCGCCAGCTACATGACCGGCGAGATCGTCGTCGTCGACGGCGGGCGCATGACGCTGAACTACACGGTGCCGGTCTGAGCCTCGAAGCCTTCGCCGTCAGCCCGGGCGTCGTCGCCCTCGGCGGCATGGGCGACAAGACACAGCATCGCCACGGTGATGCCGGGACTGACCGGATAATGCGCGCCCATGCGCATCCTCCACACCATGCTGCGGGTCGGTGACCTGCAACGTTCCGTCGACTTCTACACCCAGGTGCTCGGCATGACGCTGCTGCGCACGACGCGGCGGCCCGATCAGCAGTACGACCTGGCCTTCCTGGGCTACGGCAGCAACCCCGAGCACGCCGAGATCGAGCTCACCTACAACTACGGGATCGCGCGCTACGAACTCGGCACGGCCTACGGCCACATTGCCATCGGCGTGGACGACGCCGCGGCCACCTGCGCCGCCGTTCGCGACAGGGCGGTGGCGCTGGGCGGCGCCGTCACGCGCGAGGCCGGGCCCGTCAAGGGCGGCAGCACCGTGATCGCCTTCATCACCGATCCCGACGGCTACAAGATCGAACTGATCGAGCGCCGCGCCGCCTGAGCAGCCAGGAACCCGGCGATGTACCTGCCCGCCCACTTCGAGCAGCGCGACACCGGGGCGCTGCACGCGCTGATGGCCGAGCACCCGCTGGCCACGCTGGTGACGCCCGGCCCCGACGGCATGGTGGCCGACCTGGTGCCGCTGCACCGCCACGCCACGGCCGACGGCGGCACCGAGCTGCGCGGCCACGTGGCACGCGCCAACCCGCTGTGGCGCCACGCCGACGGGCAGCCGGTGCTGGCCATGTTCCAGGGCCCCCAGGCCTACGTGACCCCGAGCTGGTACGCCAGCAAGCCGCGCCACGGCAAGGTGGTGCCGACCTGGAACTACACCGTGGTGCAGGCCCGGGGCTCGCTGCACGCCGTGGACGACGCACCCTGGCTGCGCGAGCTGGTGGGCCTGCTCACCGACACCCACGAGGCCCCGCGCGCGCAACCCTGGGCCGTGCACGACGCGCCCGACGACTACGTGCAGCAGATGCTGCGCGCGATCGTGGGCATCCGCATCCCGGTCGATGCGCTGGTAGGCAAGTGGAAGGTCAGCCAGAACCGCGACGAGGCCGACCGCGCCGGCGTCGCCGCGGGCTTGGCGGCGGAAGCCTCGCAGGCCGACATGGCACGCCTGGTGGCCGAGGGCACGGCCCCCAAGGCCTGAGGCCCGGCGCTCGTCAGGCCTTGCGCAGGGCCTGCGCCTCGCGGGCCAGCCGCGTGATGCGGGGCCAGTCGCCCTGCTCCACCGCATCGGCGGGCGTCAGCCACGATCCGCCGCAGACCGCAACGTTGGGCAAGGCCAGGAACTGCGGCGCCGTCTCGGGCGTGATGCCGCCCGTGGGGCAGAACGCGATGTCCGGGAACGGCCCGGCCAGCGCCTTGAGCATCGGGATGCCGCCGGCCTGCACCGCCGGGAAGAACTTCAGGAAGCGCAGGCCGTCGGCCATGGCCGCCATCACCTCGCTGCCGGTGGCCACGCCGGGCAGCAGCGGCAGGCCGGCCTCGCGGCAGGCGGCGCCCAGCGCGGCGGTGTAGCCGGGGCTCACCGCGAATGTGCTGCCGGCGTCGCGCGCGGCTCTGGCGTCGGCCGGCAGCCGCAGCGTGCCGGCGCCCACCACGGCCTCGGGCACGGCGCGGGCGATGGCCTCGATGGCGGCCAGCGCCACGGGGGTGCGCAGCGTCACCTCAAGCACCTTCACGCCGCCCTCCACCAGCGCGCGCGCCAGCGGCACGGCCTGCTCCAGGCGCTGCACGACGATCACGGGGATCACGGGGCCGTGGCTGGCCAGGCTGCGGGTGTCGAGCACGAAGCGGTCCTTGATGTCCTTCGGAGTCACAACCAGGTGACGGCGCCTTCCTCGGCGCTGAGCACGTTGCGGCGCATGCCGGCAAAGAGATCGCGGCCCAGGTCGTGCGCGTGCGTTTCCAGCCACTCGGCCGAGGGCTCGGCCGGCGTGCGCGCGGCCCACTCATCGGCCGGCACCAGGGCCTTCAGCGTGCCGGCCACCGCGTCGAGGCGGATCAGGTCGCCGTCGCGCACCCGGCCCAACGGGCCGCCGGCCACGGCCTCGGGGCTGACGTGGATGGCCGCCGGCACCTTGCCGCTGGCTCCGCTCATGCGGCCGTCGGTGACCAGCGCGACGCGGAAGCCCTTGCCCTGCAGCACGCCCAGCGGCGGCGTCAGCTTGTGCAGCTCGGGCATGCCGTTGGCCCGCGGGCCCTGGAAGCGCACCACCACCACGACATCGCGCTCCAGTTCTCCGGCGGCGAAGGCAGCGAGCATCGCCTCCTGGCCGTCGAACACACGCGCCGGCGCCTCGACGACGTGGCGGTCGTCGGGCACGGCCGAGACCTTGATGACGCTGCGACCGAGGTTGCCCTGCAGCAGCCTGAGCCCGCCGCTGGGCGAGAACGGCTTGGCCGCCGGGCGCACGACGCTGCTGTCGCCGCTGTCGGCCGGCACCGGCTGCCAGCGCAGGCCCTGCGGCGCGGCCTCGTGCAGCGACGGCAGCGTGCCGTAAGCGGCCATGCCGCCGGCCGCCACCGTGGCGGCGTCGGCGTGCATGCGGCCGCTGGCCAGCAGCTCGCGGATCACGAAGCCCGGCCCGCCCGCGGCCTGGAACTGGTTCACGTCGGCCGTGCCGTTGGGGTAGACGCGCGCCAGCAGCGGCGTGGCCGCCGAGAGCTCGGCGAAGTCGGTCCAGTCGATCAGGATGCCCGCCGCCCGCGCCACCGCCACCCAGTGGATCAGGTGGTTGGTGCTGCCGCCGGTGGCCAGCAGCGCGACCATGGCGTTGACGATGGCGCGCTCGTCCACCAGGCGGCCGATGGGCGTGTACCGCGAACCGGGCGGCCCGTCGCGCACGATGCCCACGGCGGTGCGCACGGCCTCGCGGGAGAGCGCCTCGCGCAGGCCGTCGTGCGGGTGCACGAAGGCGGCGCCGGGCACGTGCAGGCCCATGGCCTCGAGCAGCATCTGGTTGCTGTTGGCCGTGCCGTAGAAGGTGCAGGTGCCGGGGCCGTGATAGGCCGCGCTCTCGGCGGCGAGCAGCTGCTCGCGGCCGACCAGGCCCTGCGCCGCCTGCTCGCGCACCTTGGCCTTGTCGCTGTTGGACAGCCCGCTGCTCATGGGCCCCGCGGGCACGAACACGCAGGGCAGGTGCCCGAAATGCAGCGCCCCGATCAGCAGCCCGGGCACGATCTTGTCGCACACGCCCAGCAGCAGCGCGGCATCGAACACGTCGTGGGTCAGCGCCACGGCGGTGCCCATGGCGATGGTGTCGCGGCTGAACAGGCTCAGCTCCATGCCGGGCAGGCCCTGCGTGACGCCGTCGCACATGGCCGGAACGCCGCCGGCCACCTGCACGGTGGCGCCGAGGCGCCGCGCCTCGTCGCGGATGACGTCGGGGAAGCGCTCGTAGGGCTGGTGGGCCGAGAGCATGTCGTTGTAGGCCGTGACCACCGCCAGGTGCGGGCCCTTGGCGGCCACCACGCGCAGCTTGTCGTTGGCCGGCAGCGCCGCGAAGGCGTGCGCCCCGTTGGCGCAGCCCATGCGGGCGCTGCCGGGCTTGCGCGCGGCCAGCCGGTCGATGCGCGCCAGGTAGGCCCGGCGCAGCGGCGCGCTGCGCTCGCGGATGCGCGCGGTGACGCGTTCGACGACGGGCGACAGCGGGGGCGGGGTTGTAACCATGACATCAATTTTGAAGAAACCCGGTTACATCGTCAATGCCGGACACTGGCCGGTGGTCAACGCCGGGCGCGGCTCTTGCGTTGCCACCGGGCCGTCCCGTCTATCCCCGATCTTGTCTCCGAACTCCGAGCTCTCGTCGCTGACCGTCCGCGATCCCGGCCTCGCGCTGGCCACCTTGCGCCGGCAGTGGCGCGGCCACGCGCAGTGGTGGATCTTCGGCTACGCCTCGCTGATCTGGCGGCCCGAGTTCGACGCCGCCGAGCACCGCCCTGCCCTGGTGCACGGCTGGCACCGCGCGCTGCGCATGCGCTCGCGGGTGAACCGCGGCACGCCGCAGCAACCGGGGCTGGTGTTCGCGCTGCTGCCGGGCGGGGCCTGCCGCGGCGTGGTCTACCGGCTCAGGCCCGAGCAGGCCGAAGCCGAGTTGGAGCGCCTCTGGGCCCGCGAGATGCCCACCGGCGTGTACGACCCACGCCTGCTGGCCTGCCGCACGCCGCACGGCAACGTCACCGCGCTGGCCTTCACGCTCAGCCGCCGCAGCGAGGCCTGCCTGCCGCGCCTGGGCGACGACGCGGTCTGCCACATCCTGCGCCACGCGCGGGGACGCTACGGCACGACGCTGGAATACCTGGCCGAGACCGCCGTGGCGCTGCGCGCACGCGGGGTGCACGACCGCGAGATCGAGCGCCTGATGGCGCTGGCGCGGCGCGAGGGCCTCGTCTAGGAGCCCGCCACCTGTCTGGGCACGGCGGCGGCAGCGCCGCCGAGCGCGTCGAGGTCTTCGGGCGTGTCCACGTCCTGCAGCACGCCGGGATCGGGCAGTTCCACCGCCACCCCCGGGTAGCGCGCCACGATGCGGCGCGCGCCGTCGTCGCCGTCGAGCTGCACCAGTTCGGAATAGAGCTCGGCCGCGAAGCCCACCGGGTGGCCCCGGCGCCCGCGGTGCTGCGCCCACACGACGATCTGCTGCGACAAGGCTGCCGCCACGGCCTGCAGCGATGCAGGCTGCACGCGCGGCATATCGCCCGGCAGCACCAGCCAGCCGGGCGAGGCCGAGCGCTCGGCCACGCCGGCAGCGATGCTGTAGCCCATGCCGCGCACGGCCTCGCCTGCGCTGAGCACCAGCACGTCGCGGCGGGGCAGCTGCCGCCAGGCCAACGGCGCCAGCTCGGCCGTCGTCACCACCAGGCAGGGCAGCTGCGAGGCCAGCACCGCGCGCAGCGTGCACTCGAGCACGCTGCTGCCGTCGAGCGGCTGCGCGAGCTTGTGGCCCAGGCCCCCGGCAGCACTGAAGCGGCTGCCGCGGCCCGCGGCCGGCACGATGAGGGTCGGACGGGCGGTCATGCGTGTTCTGGCGACGGCGACCGTGCCTCGGGTGCACACGGTGCCGACGTCCTCCTTGGGCCTCAGGATGGCGACGCCGGGCGACGCCTTGAAGTGGGACCTCCCCTTAAGTCCTTCTCCGTAAGGGATGCACCCGTGGCCCGCTTCCTATACTGGCCCGCATGAGCACCTCCATCGCCGACCTGCGCAAGAGCTACGAGCGCGACGAGCTCGACGAATCCGCCTCCGCGGCCGATCCGCTGGCGCAATTCCGCACCTGGCTGGACCAGGCCCTGAAGGCCGGGCTGCCGGAGCCCAACGCCATGACGCTGGCCACCGTGGGCGCCGACGGACGCCCCTCCACGCGCGTGGTGCTGATCAAGGGTTGCGACGAGCGCGGCATCGTCTGGTACACGAACTACGACAGCCGCAAGGGCCGCGAACTTGCGGCGCAGCCCTTCTCGGCACTGCAGTTCCACTGGGTGGAGCTGGAGCGCGTCGTGCGCATCGAGGGCCGGGTGGAGAAGACCGGCGCCGAGGAAAGCGACGCCTACTACGCCAGCCGCCCGCTGGACTCGCGCCTGGGCGCCTGGGCCTCGCCGCAGAGCCAGGTGATCCCCGGCCGCGCCGTGCTGGTAGCCGCGGCGGCCAAGGCCGCCGTGACGCACGGCCTGAACCCGCCGCGGCCGCCGCACTGGGGCGGCTACCGGCTCGTGCCCGACCGCTGGGAGTTCTGGCAGGGGCGCAAGAGCCGGCTGCACGACCGGCTGCGCTATCGGCTCGACGGCGGGGCCTGGGTGCGCGAGCGCCTGGCCCCCTGACGCAGCGGCGCGGGGCTACCAGCGCCACTGCACGCCGGCCGCGAACGCCCGCCCGGCCGCCGGCGACAGGCCACGCACCGCGGCCACCGCGGCGGCGTTGAAGGCCAGTTCGTCGGTCAGGTTCGACAGCTTCGCGTACCAGCCCAGCCCCGGCAGGGCCTGGATGCGGCCGCGGGCCCACAGGTCCAGCACCGTGGCGGCCGGCGTGGCGGTGTCGGTGGCCGGCACGCGGCCCTGACGTGCGGCGTGGCGCACATCGGCGCCCAGCGTGGTGCTGCCCAGCGTCCAGGCCGCGCCCACGCGCAGCCGCAGCGGCGGCAGGCGCGGCAGCGGCTCGTTGCGGTCGAGGTCGTCGCCCCGCACCAGGTCGAGCGTGGCGCTCAGCTGCAGCGGCGCGCCGGCCAGCGCCAGCGTCGTCGCGGCCTCGACCTCGGCGCCGGTGAGACGCGCGCGCACGCCCTCGAAGCGGTACTCGGGCACCTCGGTGTCGGGCTCGCCCGGGTCCTCGGCCGGGATGACGACGACGTTGCCGGTGTCGCGCAGCGCGATGTAGCGCGCAAAGCGCGTCGAGAACACGTTCACCGACACACGCTCGCCGCCGCGGCGGAACGCAAGACCGAACTCGACGTGGCGGCTGCGCTCGGGCCCGAGATCGGGGTCGCCGATCTCGAAGGCCGCCGTGGCCAGGTGCAGGCCGTTGGCGTACAGCTCGTAGTAGGCCGGCGCGCGCTCGGTGCGGCCCAGCGAGCCCGAGGCCTGCCAGCCGCCGCCCAGATCGAGCCGTACCGCCAGCGACGCGCTGCCCGGCGTGAAGCGCCGCGAACGCGGCTCGCCGAAGCGCGGGTCGGCAGCGTCCGGCGCGTCGCCGTCGGAGGCCACGCTCACGCGCTCGCGGCGCAGCCCGGCGCTGAAGGTGGCGCTGCCGAGCTTGAACTCCTCGAGCAGGAACACGGCGTCGCTGCGCGTGGCGATGCCGGGCACGAAGGCCTCTTCACCCAAGGCCGAGAAGTCCAGCCGCTCGCTCTGCATGCCGAGCACGCCTTCGAGACCGCCCAGCGGCTTGTGGCGCAGCTCGGCGCGCCACTCGTCGCCGGTGCTCGCGAAACGGGTGCCGACCTCGCCGCTGCCCTCGACCTCCTCGTGCGCGTAGCGGGTGCGCGAGGCCTTCAGCGACAGGCTGGCCAGCGGTCCGGGCAGCGCCCGCCACTCGCCAGCGAAGGCTGCGCGTTCGCGCAGCAGCCGGATGGTCACGTCGGGCTCGACGGTGACGCCGTAGTCGTGGTCCAGGCGGTCCAGGGAGACGCCGGCGTAGCCGCTGGCCGACGCCCATCCGCCGCCGACCGCGCCGGCGCGGCTCGAGGACGCGGAGTTGCGCACGCGGTTGGCAGGCTCCAGCGGCTGGCCGTCGGCCATCGGGGTGAAGCGCGGGGTGCGCAGGTCGCCGCTGTGTCGCGATGCCACGTCGGCGTGCCAGGCCAGGGCGCCGGCCCCGCCGTCCAGCACGACCGCGCCAGCGCGCTCCGAAGCCGCCCCGCCCAGGCGCAGTTCGGCCCGGCCGGCCAGGCCGGCAGCAGCCTCGCGCGGAATGCGGTTGTCCAGCACGCTGACCACACCGCCCGCGGCATTGCCGCCGTAGAGCAGCGCGGCCGGGCCGCGCAGCACCTCGATGCGCTCGACCACCAGCGGGTCGACGGCCACCGCGTGATCGAAGCTCAGGTTGCTGGCGTCGACCAGGCCGGCGCCGTTGTCGAGCAGGCGGATGCGATCGCCGTCCAGGCCGCGGATCACGGGTCGGCTGGCATTGGCGCCAAAGCCGCTGCCGGCCACGCCGGGCAGGCCGTCGAGCGTCTCGCCCAAGGTGCCAGCGCGACGCAGGAGCAGGGCCTCGCCACCCAGCACGGCAGCCGGGCGTGTGGCGTCGTCGCGGCCCAGCGGGTTGCCGGTGACCACGACGGGGTCGATGCGGGTGGTGGGGGTGGTCTGCGCCACGGCGGCGACAGAGGCGAGCAGGCAGGCGGCGGCCACGCGGGCGCGCCGCGGCCGGAAGGGCAGGCGGTTCATGCAGATCCTCTCGAGAACGGGGCGAACGGTGCCCAGGCCTTGATGGGCCCGGGCGCGAGTGCGGCGTTCAACCTCGGGGCGGTGCGCGCGCCTGGTAGCAGCACCCGGGCGACCATGGATCCGGGGAGCCCGGTGCCGCCGGATACACCGTCTCTCCCAGCGACGAGCCTGCGGGGGCCCACGGCGCCGAGGGCAAGGTGTCGCCCAGTCCCGCATGGTCGGCCAACCGGCAGCCCGGCTCGTCGCCCTGGTGCGGGTCGCCCAGCGCATGCGGCTCGCCATGGGCCTCCGCGTGCCCGTGGGCCACCCGGTGCTCCAGCGCCAACGCCACACCCAGCAGCCAGCCCAGCAGCAGCAGCGCCACACCCAGCCGCTGGGCGGCAGGGCGGGCGGCCCGGAAGGGCCGGAACGGCGCTTGTTGCGAACGCATTCCCATCAGGGTAACAGCCCCGTCAAGCCCTGGCGGCCGGCCCGCCGCGGCAAGGCCCTACCGGGGCTGCGCATCGCCGACGCCGGGAGCCCGCTACAGTCGCGGCCCCATGAACCTCCTCATGTTTGTCGGCGGCCTCGTGCTGCTGGTCGTGGGTGCCAACGCCCTGGTGCGTGGCGCGTCGAAACTGGCCCTTTCCTTCGGCATCAGCCCGCTGGTGGTGGGCCTCACCATCGTGGCCTTCGGCACCAGCGCGCCCGAGATGGCCGTGAGCGTGGGCGCGGTGCTCGACGGCCGCAACGACATCGCCGTCGGCAACGTGGTGGGCAGCAACATCTTCAACGTGCTGTTCATCCTGGGCATCAGCGCGCTGATCACGCCGCTGGTGGTGAACATCCAACTCATCCGCCAGGAGGTCCCCATCATGCTGGGCGCCAGCCTGCTGCTGGCGGCGCTGGCGCTGGACGGCCGTGTCTCGATGTTCGAGGGCGGACTGCTGTTCGCATTGCTGGTCGGCTACACCGTGTTCCTGATCGTGCAGTCGCGCCGCGAGACGGCCGCCGCGCAGGATGAATACGCCCGCGAGAACGTGCCCGCCGCCGCCGGCGAGTGGGACGCGAAGCTGCCGGTGCAGCTGCTGCTCATCGTCGTGGGCCTGGCTGCGCTGGTGGGCGGCTCCGACCTGCTGGTGCAGGCTGCCGTGAACTTCGCCAAGGCCCTGGGCGTGAGCGACCTCGTCATCGGCCTGACCATCGTCGCCGCAGGAACCAGCATGCCCGAGGTGGCGGCCAGCATCACCGCGGCCGTCAAAGGCGAGCGCGACATCGCGGTGGGCAACGTGGTGGGCAGCAACACCTTCAACATCCTGGGCTGCGTGGGGCTGTCGGGCCTGGCCTCCGGCGCAGCCGGCTTGGGCATCGCGCCGTCGCTGCTGACCTTCGACATCTGGGTGATGCTGGCCGTGGCCCTGGCCTGCCTGCCGGTGTTCATGTCCGGCCGCGAGATCGCGCGCTGGGAAGGCGTCGTGTTCGTCGGCTACTACGTGGCCTACGTGGCCTACCTGATCCTGGCGGCGCAGCAGCACGACGCGCTGGCCGCGTTCTCAGGCGTAATGATGAGCTTCGTGGTGCCGCTCACCATCGTGACGCTGGTGGTCACGCTGTTCGGCCGCCGCAGCGGCGGCGGCGGGGTCCCCGGTCAGGGCAAGGGCTGATCGTCGGGCACCGGCGCCACGCTGCGCTCGCGCCGGTGCAGCGCCGCCTGCGCCAGCAGGTTGGCGGAGACCGGCGCCGTCACGAAGACGAACAGCGTGATCAGCAGCTCGGCCACCGACAGCGAGCCCTGCGCCACGCCCGCCGCCATCGCCGCCAGCAGCACGCCGCCGACACCCAGCGTCGAGGCCTTGGTGGGAGCGTGCAGCCGCATGTAGAAGTCGCGAAACCGCACGAGGCCGATCGCGCCCACCAGCGCGAAGACCCCGCCCACCAGCAGCATCGCGATGATCACGGCCTGCCAGGCCGGCGGCAGTTGCTCCAGGCTGTTCATCAGCAGGCCCTCACTCGATGACGTCGCCGCGCTGCAGGTAGCGGCCCAGCGCGACAGTGGAGACGAAACCCAGCAGCGCGATCAGCAGCGCCGCCTCGAAGTACAGCCCCGTGCCCTGCCGGATGCCCAGCAGCACGACGAAGGCCACGACGTTGACGTACAGCGTGTCCAGCGCCAGCACGCGGTCGGTGAGCGTGGGGCCGCGCAGCAGCCGCCAGCCGCACAGCAGCATCGCCAGGCCCACGGCGCCCAGCGCGAACAGCAAGGCCAGCGAGATGAACGACGGCGCTGCAGACGTCATGACTCGAAGATCTCCATCAGCGGCCGCTCGTAGCGCGCCTTCATCTGCTCGGCGGCGCCGGCCGGGTCGTCGCAGTCCAGCGCGTGCACGAGGCTCTCGCCGCGCAGCTCGTCGACCACGCAGCTCACGGTGCCGGGCGTGGTGGTGATGATGGTGGCGAACAGGGTGATCGCAGTGGGGTGCGTGGCGTCCAGCTTCACGGGCACCCAGGCCGGCCGGGGGTTCGACACGGGATCGAGCACGATGCGCGCCACGGTGAGATTGGACACGACGATGTCCCACAGCACGATGCCTGTCAGGCGCACGGCCGTCCACGCCGCGCGCGGGCGGGTGGGCTCGCCCAGGAAGCGGTGCAGCAGCCGCGGGAGGCCCAGGCCGAAGACCGCGGCCCACAGCAGGTCGGCCGGGCCGGCGCTCTCGCGCAGCAGCAGCCAGGCCGCGGCCACCATCAGCGACAGCACCGGGTGCGCGAACCAGCGGGCGGCGGGAGTGGTGTCCTGGGGCTTCATCGCGGGGCCTCGAAGCGGTAGGGGCGCGTGGTCTGCGCGCCCTCGCCCAGCACGGCGCGGCCGTACGCGGCGCGGTCGCCCAGCTGCTCGGCCGCGGCCTGCGTGTAGCGCTGCACGGGGCCGGCGAACACGCTCAGGGCCACGCTCGCCGCCAGCAGCAGCGCGGTCGCACCCTGCAGCCGGGCGCTGCCGCCGCTGGCCGCGTTGGCGGGCAGGTCCTCGCGCACGTTCCAGAACAGGATGCTGCCGGCGCGCGCCAGGCCCACGATCGTCAGCAGGCCGGCCACCAGCACCACGGCGAACACCGGGCCCATCCACGGGTGCGCGGACGCGGCTTCCAGCAGCATCGCCTTGCCGATGAAGCCCGGCAGCGGCGGCAGGCCGGCGGCCGAGGCCGTGGCCAGCAGCAGCGCCAGGCCCAGCAGCACCGGCTGGCCGACAGCGGGCCCGGGCTCGAGGTGGTCGGCAGCGTCGCCGCGTTGCGAAGCCACGATCTCGCCGAGCAGGAACAGGCCCGCCACCACCAGCGTGCTGTTGACCATGTAGTACAGCGCCGCGCCCCAGGCCGCGGGCGTGTACAGCCCGATGCCCACCAGGACCGTGCCCACCGAGGCCACGGTGACCCACGCCACCAGCCGCGCCAGCGTGCGCGCGGCCAGCGCGCCCATCACGCCCACGGCGCTGGTCAGCAGCGCCAGCGGCAGGATCCAGGGCTCGGCCGCGCCGGCCGCCCCGCCCTCGCCGCCGCCACCGAACACCACGCCGTGCACGCGCAGCAACGAGTAGACGCCGACCTTGGTCATGATGGCGAAGAGGGCCGCCACCGGCGCGCTGCTGGCGGCGTAGGTGCCGGGCAGCCACGCGGCCAGCGGCATCAGCGCGGCCTTGTAGCCGTACACCACCAGCAGCACCAGCCCCGCGGCCTGCGCGATGGCGGCCTCGGCACCCTGCAGCTGCGGCACCTTCAGCGCCAGGTCGGCCAGGTTCAGCGTGCCCGTCATCGCATACAGCAGCGACACGCCGATGAGGAACAGCGCCGAGGCCACCAGGTTCAGCACCACGTAGTGCAGGCCGGCCCTGAAGCGCTCGCGGCCCTGGCCGTGCAGCATCAGCACGTAGCTGGCGATCAGCAGCACCTCGAAGAACACGAAGAGGTTGAACAGGTCGCCGGTGACGAAGGCGCCCGCCAGCCCCATGAGCTGGAACTGGAAGATCGGGTGGAAGTGGCGGCCGTGGCTGTCCCAGCCGCCGCTGGCGTACAGCAGCACCGGCAGCGCCACGGCGGCGGTGAGCGCGACCATCAGCGCGCCGAGACGGTCCACCACCAGCGCGATGCCGAAGGGCGCCGGCCACTCGCCGACGCGGTAGACCAGGATCTCGCCGCCAGCCACGCGCTGCACCAGCAACGCGGCCAGCACGCCGAACAGCGCCACCGAAGCCAGCGACACGCGGCGCGCCCACGGCAGACGGCGGTGGCCGTGGCCGCCCTGCGCGTCGCTGCCGCCGTCGCCGATGAACAGCAGGGCCACCGCGGTGAGCGCCGGCAGCACCACCACGAGCACCGGCAGGTGGTCCAGCCAGTTCATCGCCGGCCCTCCGGCGGCCGGCCGTGCCGGTGCCCGTGCGGGTGCTCCCGGCGGCGCTGCTCGTCGTCGGACAGGCCGTCGACGTGGTCGCTGCCGCCCTCGTGGTGGTTGCGCAGCGCCAGCTCGATGACGAAGCCCGTGGTCGCGAAGCCGATGACGATGGCCGTGAGCACCAGCGCCTGCGGCAGCGGGTCGGCGAAGACGGTGGCGCCAGTGCCCAGGATGGGCGGCGCGCCGGTCCACAGCCGGCCCATCACGAAGATGAACACGTTGACGGCGTAGCCGATCAGGCTCAGGCCCAGCACCACCGGGAAGCTGCGGCCACGCAGCAGCAGCAGGATGCCGCAGGCCGTGACCCAGCCGATGCCGGTGGCGACGAGCAGTTCCAGGCTCAGCGTCATGCGCCCCCCCCGGCCGGCTGGCGGCGCGGCGGCTCCTTGGAGGCCGCGCCCAGCGCCGAAAGCATCAGCATCGTCGCGCCCACCACGGTGATGTAGACGCCGAGGTCGAAGATGGCGGCGGTGGCCAGCGGGGCCTCGCCCAGCAGCGGCAGCACCGGGTGGCCGTGCGCGCTCGTCAGGTACGGCCGGCCCAGGAAGAAGGCCCCCAGGCCGGTGAGCGCGGCGATCAGCAGGCCGCTGCCGATCCAGCGCGTGTAGCGGGTGCCGCCGCCGGCGCGCAGCACGCCCTCGGCCCAGCCCTGGCCGCGCGCCATGTACTGCACCACCAGCGCCACGGCCGTGATCAGCCCGGCGATGAAGCCGCCGCCCGGCAGCCCGTGGCCGCGCCAGAAGATGTAGGCC
>JBKDQY010000251.1:0-3204 GCA_046341655.1 Betaproteobacteria bacterium
CCTGGGCACAGGCCTGGGGCGGCGTGTTCGTGATGGTCGAAAAGCTGTCGGGCGGCATGGACATGGCGGCGCAGATGCGCCATGCCATCGCACCGGGACGCGCATGAGTGCCGGCGCGGCGCCGCTGGCCGAAGCGCTGCGCGCCGCCGTCCTGGCGCAGCGCTTCGACACAACCCCCGACCGGCAGCGTGGCGGCGCGCCGGTCGAGGCCTTTCCGAGCCTCGACCTGGCCGTGCTGCGCTTCGCGGGCGGGGGCCGCTCGATGCACGCCGCCAATCTGCTGTTCTCGCGCGAGCACCCTCGCGGCGTGGTGGCGCGCTTCGGGCCGGCGGGCGGCGGGCTTGGCCCGGTGGCCAACCTGCGCTTCGACGCCGACCTGCGCGACGCCGCGGGCACCTCGGTGGCCTGGCAGCCCGGCGCCGACTGGGCGCGCATCCCGTTCCCGTCGCTGTTCACCCCGCCCGGGCTGCCCCCGGGCGCGCCACGCTTCGTGGCGCCCTACCCGGCCTCGCTGCTGAAGCTGATGGTGGCCGTGGGCCTGGGCCTGGCGGTCGATGCCGGCCGGCTGGGCTGGGCCGAGGTGATGCCCGAGCTGACGCCGATGATCACCGTCAGCGACAACGATGCCACCGACCGCGCGGTGGCGCTGCTGCACCGCGCCGGCGTGGTCGACGCGCTCAACCGCACGCTGCAGCAGGCCTGGGGCCTGCCGACGCTGCAGCTCAACCGCACCACGCCGCGGGGCGGCTGGCGCAACGGCGACGGCTCGGGCGTCGGCCAGATCCACATGACGGCCTGGGACACCGCGCGGCTGCTGTGGATCCTGGACCCGCAGGCCCCGCCCCCGCCGTGGCTGCCCCCGGGCACGCCCACCCTCGCCGAGGCCACGAAGGAGCGGCTGATGGCCGCCCTGGCGGCGCAGCAGCTCGACGAGATCCTGTCGTCCGGCGCCCTGCGCGGCCTGCCCGGCTGGCAGCCGGGCCTGCCCGACGCGCCGGTGTTCGCGCACAAGACCGGCACCACCGAGAACTACGCGTCCGATGCCGGCATCGTGGCCGTGCCAGGCAGCCCGCGCTACGCGGTGGCGCTGCTCAGCAACCTGGGCAGCCGCTACCGCCCGCGCTTCGTGGGCGCCGACGACGAGCGCGCCGCCACCACCTGGAAGCTGCCGGCGCTGGGCGCTTCGGTGCACGCGCTGGTGCAGTCCCTGCCATGATGGGGCTGTCATGACCACCCCCACCCCCTGGTTGCCGCTGCGCAAGGGCGCACTCGTCGGCGTCGTCGCCCCCGCCGGCCCCGTGGACCCCGCCGTGCTGCCCGCGGTGGAGGCGCTGTACGCGCGCCACGGCTGGCGCGCGCGCCTGTACCCCTCGTGCGGCGCACGCCACCCCGTGCTGCCCTACCTGGCCGGCGACGACGCGCAGCGCCTGGCCGACCTGCACGCCGCGCTGGCCGACGACGAGGTGGCCGCCATCCATGCCTTGCGCGGCGGCTACGGCGCCATGCGCCTGCTGCCCGGCATCGACACCGCGCTGCTGCGCGCCAAACCCAAGCTGCTGATGGGCTACAGCGACATCACCGCGCTGCACGCCCTCTGGGCCGCCGAGGGCCTGCCCAGCCTGCATGCGCCGATGCCGGCCTCGGACCTCGTCCGCCCCGGGCGCGAGGACGACGAGGCCGCGCTCGTGGCCCTCCTCGAGGGCGGCCTGCCCGCCGGCAGCGTGCTGGCGCCCGAGCTCGAGCCCGGCGAGCCCGTGCACCCCGGCGTGGCCGAGGGCGTGCTGATCGGCGGCAACCTCAGCCTGGTGGCGGCCCTGTGCGGCACGCCCTGGGCCTGGAACCCGCACGGCGCCATCCTGTTCCTCGAGGACGTGAGCGAATCGCTCTACCGCGTCGACCGCTATCTCACCCAGCTGCAGCTGGCCGGCGTGCTGCACGCGGTGGCCGGCATCGTGCTGGGAAGCTTCACCGAGAGCGAGGCGCCCGAGGCGCTGCTGCGCGAGCGGCTGCTGCCGCTGTGCCGCGAGCTGGGCAAGCCGCTGCTGGGCGGCTGGCCCACGGGGCACGGCACGCCCAACCGGCCGCTGCCGCTGGGGCTGCGCGTGCGGCTGGATGCCGGCGCGGGCACGCTGACGCTCCTGGAGCCCCTGGCAGCGCCCGCAGGCTGAGCCGGGCCGCGTCGGCGAGCTGCCGCCGGCACCCCGGGACATCGGACCCCCACCGCTCGCGCTGAGCTTGATCGGACCTCCAACCGCTCGCGCTGAGCTTGATCGTCCCCCCACCGCTCGCGCTGAGCCTGATCGCACCCCCCACCGCTCGCGCTGAGCTTGTCGAAGCGCCGGAAGACAATGTCCCGTTTTCGCCGCACCGCACATCCATGACCGCCCCCGCCCCCCCCGCCCCCCTGCACTCGCTGCCGCTGCTAAGCCAAGGCAAGGTGCGCGACAACTACGCCGTCGGCACCGACCGCATCCTCATGGTGGCCAGCGACCGCCTGAGCGCCTTCGACGTGGTGATGAAGGCGCCGGTGCCGGGCAAGGGTGCGCTGCTCACGCAGATGGCGCTGGCCTGGTTCGCGCATCTCAAGGACATCGTGCCCAACCACCTGACGGGCGAGCCGCCCGAGAGCGTGGTGCAGCCCGACGAGGTGCCGCTCGTGGCCGGCCGCAGCATGCTGGTCAACCGCCTGAAGCCGCTGCCCTGCGAGGCCGTGGTGCGCGGCTACGTGGCGGGCTCGGGCTGGAAGGAGTACCAGCGCAGCGGCACCGTCTGCGGCCAGCCGCTGCCGCCGGGGCTGTCGATGACCACGCCGCTGGCCGAGCCCATCTTCACGCCCGCCACCAAGGCCGCGGTGGGCGACCACGACGAGAACATCTCCTTCGCGCAGCTCGAGGCGCTGATCGGCGCGCCGCGCGCGGCCGAGCTGCGCGACGCCGCCATCCGCCTGTACAAGGCCGCGGCGGCCTATGCCCGGACTCGCGGCCTCGTCGTGGCCGACACCAAGTTCGAGTTCGGCCTGGATGAGCAGGGCACGCTGACGCTGATGGACGAGGTGCTCACGCCCGATTCCAGCCGCTTCTGGCTGGCCGACGCGCTGGCCCAGGGCCGCATCGAGGCGCTGGACAAGCAGCCGCTGCGCGACTGGCTCGACCGCATCGGGGTGGCCGGCGGGCCCGAGCAGGCGGCGCTGGACCTGCCGCCCGA
>JBKDQY010000252.1:0-13506 GCA_046341655.1 Betaproteobacteria bacterium
CTGTCGGCCGAGGAGCGCGAACGCTTCGCCGCCGAGGCCCGCGCGTCGGTGGAGCGCCGCATCGCCATCGAGCGCGCCGACACCGGCGACTTCGAGAGCTGGCGCCGGGCCTACCTGGCGCCGGAGCGGCTGCTGGCCTGACGGGGCCGGGTTCCGTGCCACACGGAACCCGTGTAGCATCGTCGTCATGGCCAACCTCACCCTCGCCATCGACGACGAACTGCTGCGCAGCGCCCGCGTCAAGGCGGTGCAGCTGGGCACCAGCGTCAACGATGTCTGCCGCGAGGCCATCGAGCGCTTCGCGGCCGACGGCAGCAGCGACGACTTCCTGCGCGAGCTGAGGGTGGTGTCGGCGCGCGGCCGGCGCCGTGCAAAGGCCGTTGCCGCATCCGCCGACGCTCGCCCTCCCTCGCGCCAGGCGCTGATGGACGAGGCACTGCAGCAACGCCTGCCCACGCTGTTGGGCCCGCGCTGACGGCGCCCGTTCCGTGCGGCCGTTCGTCGACACGAACATCGTCGTCTACGCCCTCGGCGGCCAGGACCCGGGGCGAGGGGTCGTGGCCCAGCGCCTGCTGGCCGAGCGCGGAGCGGCGCGGCCCAGCCTGAGCACCCAGGTGCTGGCCGAGACCTTCAGCGTGCTGACGCGCAAGCTGGGCTGGACGGGCGATGACGCGCTGGCCGCGGCCACGCTGCTGAAGCGCTTGCGCGTGGTCGGGCTGACGCCCGAGACGCAGCTCGAGGCGCTGCAGCTGGCCGTCCGGCATCAGCTGTCGGTGTGGGACGCGATGATCGTGCAGGCCGCGCTGCAGGCCGGCTGCGACGTGCTCTTCAGCGAAGACCTGCAGGCCGGCCGGCGTTTCGGCCCGCTGGAGGTGGTGAACCCGTTCGCGGCGGAGCTTCGGGAGGCCGCCCCGTCGCCCCCGCCCCGCCCGCGCCCACGCCCGGGACGGCGCTGAGGGCCCTGGGGGCTGCCGGCCTCCTCAATCCGGCTTGATCTTCGCCCGCGCGATCACCGGCTGCCAGCGCTTCTGCTCGGCGGCGATGAAGGCCGCGTACTCCGCCGGCGTGCTGCCCACGGCGATGGCCGCGTCGTGCGCCAGCCGCTCCAGCGTGCCCGGCTCCTTCATCGCCCGCGCCGCGGCCTGCGCCAGCCTGTCGATGGCCGCCGCCGGCATCGAGGCCGGCACGTTCAGCCCGTACCACTGCGACATCTCGAAGCCGGCGTAGCCCTGCTCGGCCACCGTGGGCACCTCGGGCATCTGCGCGATGCGCTGCGGCGTGCCGGTGGCGATGCAGCGCAGCTTGCCGGTGCGCACGAACTGCAGCACCGCGGCCGCGCCCACCGAGGCCGCGTCCAGCCGGCCGGCCAGCAGGTCGGTCAGCATCGGCCCGGTGCCGCGGTAGGGCACGTGGGTGATGAAGGTGCCGCTTTCCTTCTTCATGTACTCCATCGCCAGGTGGCCGGCGCTGCCGTTGCCGGCCGAGCCGTAGTTCAGGCGCCCGGGCTGCTTCTTGGCCAGCGCCACGAACTCCGGCAGGGTCTTCGCCGGCAGGTCGGGGTGCACGAGGTACAGGCTGGGCACCTTGGCCAGCAGCGACACGGGCTTGAAGTCGCGGTTGGCGTCGTAGGGCAGCCTGTCGAAGATGTACGGGTTGACGGCCAGCGTGCCGATGTGTCCCAGGATCACGGGGTGCTGGTCGTCGGCGCGCGCCACCTCCTGCATCGCCAGGTTGCCGGCGGCCCCGGGCTTGTTGTCGACGAACACCGACTGGCCCAGCGCCTTGCTCATCTCCACGGCGGCGGCGCGGGCGATGATCTCCGAGCTGCCGCCCGGCGCGAAGGGAACGACGAAGCGGACGGCCTTGGTGGGCCAGCCCTGTGCGTGCAGCGCGGGCAGCGCCAGCGTCGCGGCGGTGGCGGCGCCGGCCTGCAGCAGGCGGCGGCGGGGAAGGGTGGTCGGGTGCATCGGTGTCTCCTCGCGGTCGTTGCTTGTGATTGTTGCGCGCGGTCATGCGGGGCGATGGGTGAAGCCCCCCCGGGCCTCAGGGCCCCTCGCCCAGCGGCCCCACACGCGGCAGCGGGGCTGCGCCCGGGGCCGTCCGCGCCCAGTGGTCGACCAGCGCGTCCAGCACCGGGCGCCCTCGCGCCGCGCCCTCATGGTTGATCAGCATCGCCACCGCCCAGTCGTGGCCCTCGGCGTCGCGCAGCACGCCGGCCAGCGCCACCACGTTGCGCAGCGTGCCGGTCTTCAGGCGCGCCCAGCCGGCGGCGGGCGAGTCGCGCAGCCGCAGCCGCATCGTGCCGTCCACGCCCACGGTGGGCAGCGTGGCCAGCAGGTCGTGCCGGTGCGGGCTGCGCCAGGCGGCGCGCAGCATCTCGGCCAGCAGCCGCGCGCTCACGCGTTCGCGGCGCGACAGGCCCGAGCCGTTGTCGGTGACGAGCGCCGCGGCGTCGATGCCGTGGCGCTCGAACCAAGCACGCACCACACGGTCAGCGCGTTCGGCCGTGGCCAGGCCGCGCGGCGCCAGCGCCTCGGGCGCCAGCGCGCCGATCTCGTGGAACAGCACGCGCGTGAAGGCGTTGTCGCTGGCCTTGTTCAGGTGGCGCAGCAGCTCGCCCCAGGGCCGGCCCTGGCGCCGCGCCAGCACGGCAGCGCCCGGCGGCGCGGCGGCGGCGCGCACGCGGCCCTGCCAGGTGCCGCCCAGGCCGCGCCACAGCGTGCGCAGCAGCCGCTCGGCCAGCTCGTCGCGGTCCAGCAGCTGCAGGTTGGCTCGCACCGTGCAGCCGCGCGGGAAGGCGCCGCGCAGCGCGATCGTGGTGGTGGCGCCGTCGCGGGCCACGGCGGCGGGCTGCCAGTGGTCGTCCCAGTCGGCGCAGCGCGCGTCGGTGAGCGCCATCGCACGCGCGTCGACCACCAGGCCGTCGAGCGCGGGCACGCTGCGCGCCACCACGCCGTCGGCCGTGGCCTGCAGCTGCAGCGGCAGCAGGCTGCCGGCCAGGTTGAGCGCGTCGGGGATCACGTTGTAGGGGAACTCGGGCGCGTCGTCGAAGGGCGGCAGGCCCAGGTCGGCGCGCGCCGGCTCGTAGCGCGAGCGATCGAGCAGCACGTCGCCGCGGATCTCGCGCACGCCGGCCTCGCGCAGCTCCAGCAGCAGCGCCCACAGCTGCGGCACGCCGAGCTCGGGCTCGCCACCGCCGCGCAGCACCAGGTCGCCGGCGAGCACGTCGCCCTCGCGCGGCGCCGCGCTCAGCAGCTCGGTGAAGCCGCGGTGGTTGGGGCCCAGCGCATCGAGCGCCACGAGGCTGGTGACGAGCTTCATGGTCGAGCCCGGTTGCACCGCCTGGGCTGCCCGGAATCCGACCGCGCCGCCGCGCCGCGTCAGCGGCAGCGCGGCGTAGGCCAGCGCGTCCACCGGCAGCCGGGCCTGCGCCAGCGCGCGCAGCACGGGCTCGGGCGGGCTGGCCTCGGCCCGCGCACCGAGCGGCAGCGCGGCGGCCAGGGCGGCGGCCAGGGCGGCGGCCAGCACCCAGCGGCGCGACATCGCGCGCCGATTCGGCTGCCGGCCGGGGCCGGTGCCAGGGCTCTGGTGCGGGAAGGTCATGCCCGGGATTGTCCGCGGCCGCCGCGACAATGCCCGGCGTGAACGCTCCAGCCCCCACCCCCACCCCCGCCTTGCACCTCGGCCTGGACGCCGGCGGCACGCAGACCCGCTGGGCCCTGGCCGACGCCGCCGGCCGCGTCGTGGCCGAGGGCTCGGCGCCACCGCTGTCGGGCCTGATGCTGCTCGACCCCGCAGGCCGCGCCACGCTTCGGGCGGCGCTGCAGGGACTGGCCGCGGCGCTGCCCGCGGGCAGGGTGCTGCGCAGCGCCTGGGCCGGGCTCACGGGCCTGGATGAAGTGCTGGCGCCGGTGATGGCGCAGGCCCTGGGCGGCGTGCTGGCCCTGCCGCCTGCGGCCGTGCGCGTGTGCGCCGACATCGAGCTGGCCTGCCGCGCCGCCTTCGCGCCCGGGGAGGGCGTGCTGCTGGTGGCCGGCACCGGCGCCATCGCCGCGGTGCTGGGGGCCGACGGCACGCTGCACCGCGCCGGCGGCCGCGGCGCCATCATCGACGACGCCGGCGGCGGCCACTGGATCGCGCGCGAGGCGCTCAGGCTCGTCTGGCGGCTTGAGGACGCGGCCCCCGGCCAAGGCGGGGCCACGCCGCTGGGCCGGGCGCTCGCGCAGGCCGTGGGGGGCGAGGACTGGGCGGCCACGCGCGCCTTCGTCTACGGCGCCAGCCGCGGCGAAATGGGCACGCTGGCGCTGGCCGTGGCCGCCGCGGCGGAGGCGGGCGACGCGGCCGCGCTGGGGCTGCTGCAGCAGGCCGGCGTGGAGCTCGCGCGGCTGGTGCAGGCACTGCACGGCCGGCTGGGGGCCGCGCTGCCCGTGGCCCTGGCCGGCCGCGTGTGGACGCTGCACCCCGCCGTCGAGGCCGCGCTGTGCGCCGCGCTGCCCGGCGTGGCCGTGTCGCACAGCCCCGGAGCGGCCCATGCCGCCGCGGCCCGGCTCGCGGCCGCGGCGAACCCCCCGACGGAGCACGAACCGCGATGAACCGAGGGCTGCGCGCCGCCGCCGTGCTGCTGGCCGCGCTGCTGCTGGCCGCCTGCGCCACGCCGCCGCCCGGCATGGGCACCACGCCGGGCGGCTTGCCCGTGGTCGTCACGCACACGGCCAAGGGGCAGGACAGCCGCGCGATGTTCCTGGTGCTGCACTACACCGTCGCCGACCTGCCGCAGAGCCTGCACATCCTGACCGAGCGCGAGGTCTCGGCGCACTACCTGCTGAGCGACGAGACGCCGCCCCGCGTCTTCCGCCTCGTCGACGAGAACCGCCGTGCCTGGCACTCCGGCGTCAGCGGCTGGAAGGGCCACCGGCTGCTCAACGCCAGCAGCATCGGCATCGAGATCGTGCACCCGGGCTTCCGCAAGGGCCCCGACGGCGTGCGCCAGTACCTGCCCTTCAGCGACGCGCAGATCGACGCCCTGATCCCGCTGGTGCGCGACATCGTCACGCGCCACCGCATCCGCCCCGATCGCGTGCTCGGCCACGGCGAGGTGACGCCCGCCTACAAGGAGGATCCCGGCCCCACCTTCCCCTGGCACCGCCTGGCGGCCGAGGGCCTGGTGCCGCCGCTGCCCGACGCGGCCCGCGTGGCCGCGCAGCGCGCCGTCTACGAGGCCGCGCTGCCCGACGCCGCGTGGTTCCAGCAGCAGCTGCGCCAGTGGGGCTACGTGATCGAGACCACCGGCCAGTGGGACGAGCAGAGTCGCCGCGTGATGATGAACTTCCAGATGCGGTACCGCCCCGCCGACTACCGCGCCGAGATGGACGCCGAGAGCGCCGCCATCCTGTGGGTGCTGAACAACCCGCCGGCCGCGCCGGCTCCGCGATGAGGCCGCTGCCGTCGCGGCGCCGGGCCCTGGGCCGGCTGGGGGCGCTGGGTTCGCTGGCCGCGCTGGGCCCGCTGGCGGCCGGCGGCTGCGCGGTGCCCGACCGCCCTTCGCCGCTGATCGAACCGCCCGCGCCGGCGTCGCTACCCTGGCCGGCCGCCGACCTGCCGCCGGCCAGCCCGCGCGAGGTGCGCGGCGCCTGGGTGGCCACCGTGGCCAACATCGACTGGCCCAGCCGCCCGGGCCTGCCCGCGGCGCAGCAGCGCGCCGAGGCCCTGGCGCTGCTCGACCGCGCGCAGGCGCTGAACCTGAACCTGCTGGTGCTTCAGGTGCGGCCGGCCGGCGACGCGATCTACCCCTCGGCGCTCGAGCCCTGGACCGAGTTCCTCTCGGGCGAGCAGGGGCGCCCGCCCTGGGGCCCGGGCGAGGCCGGCTGGGACCCGCTGGCCTTCTGGCTGGAGCAGGCGCACGCCCGCGCCATCGAGCTGCACGTGTGGTTCAACCCCTACCGCGCGCGCCACTCGGCGGCCAAGTCGCCCCCGGTGGCCCCGCATGTGGCGGTGCGCCAGCCTGCGCTGGTGCGGCGCTACGGCGAGCAGCTGTGGATGGACCCCGGCGAGCCCGCCGCCGCCGGGCACACGCTGGCCGTGGTGGCCGACGTGCTGCGCCGCTACGCCGTCGACGGCGTCCACATCGACGACTATTTCTATCCCTACCCGGTGCTCGCCAACCCCGGGGCCGGGCCGGGCAGCCCCGAGCTGCCGTTCCCGGACGACGCGCCCTGGGCGCGCTACCAGGCCACCGGCGCCACGCTGGCGCGCGACGACTGGCGCCGCGCCAACGTCGATGAGCTGGTGCGGCAGATGCACGCCACGGTGCAGCGCACGCGCCCGGGCACGCGCTTCGGCATCAGCCCCTTCGGCATCGGCCGGCCCGACCGCCGGCCCGCCGGCATCGCCGGCTTCAGCCAGTACGACAAGCTGTTCGCCGACGTCGAGCGCTGGATCGCCGAGGGCTGGCTGGACTACCTGGTGCCGCAGCTGTACTGGCCCATCGACCGCGTGGGCCAGCAGTTCCCGGTGCTGCTGGCGCACTGGCAGCGCGAGCTGCAGCAGCTGTCGCCCGCGCCGCAGCGCCACCTGTGGCCGGGGCTGTTCACCAGCCAGGTGCGCCGCCGCGCCGAAGACGCCCCGGGCCCGCGCGCGTGGCCTGCCGCCGAACTGCTGGCCCAGGTGCAGCTGATGCGCGAGCAGGGCACGGCGGGCCACGTGCACTTCAGCATGGTCGCGCTGCTGCAGGACCGCGACGGCCTGGCCATGGCGCTGCAGCGCGGGCCCTACGCGGAGCCGGCCCTGGTGCCGGCCACGCCGTGGCTGGACGCCCGCGTGCCGGCCGCACCCACGCTGCACCGCGCGGGCGCGGCGCTGCGCATCGAGCCTGGCGCGGGCGACGTCCCCGTGGCACGCTGGGCGCTGTGGCGGCACGTGGGCGGCCGCTGGCGCTTCGACGTGCTGCCCGGCGCGGCGCGCAGCCTGGCGCCGGGCGGCGCCGACCGCGTGGCGCTCGCGGCCGTCGGCCGCACCGGCGTGGAAGGCCCGCGCCACCTGTTCCAGCCCTGATGCCGACATGACCCTGCCCCGCACCGAGCAACCCCACCCCGACCACCCGGGGCTGGATGGCTACGACACGCCCGCGCTGCTGGCGGCCTTCGTCGACGACCAGGCGCGCGCCGCCGACGCCGTGCGCGCCGCCTTGCCGGCGCTGCAGCAGGCGGTGGACGCCGCCGTGCCCCGGCTGAAGCGCGGCGGGCGCATCGTCACCGTGGGCGCGGGCACCAGCGGCCGGCTGGGCGTGCTCGACAGCGTGGAGCTGGGCCCCACCTTCGACTGGCCGCGCGAGCGCGCCCCGGCGCTGCTGGCCGGCGGCGAGGGCGCCATGTTCGTGGCCGTCGAAGGTGCCGAGGACAGCGCGCCGCGCGGCGCCGAGGACCTGCTGGCGCTGAAGCCCAGGCCCGACGACGTCGTGGTCGCCATCGCGGCCTCGGGCAGCACGCCCTACGCGCTGGGCGCGCTGGACGCGGCGCGCGCGGCCGGCGCGCTGGCCATCGGCATCGCCAACAACCCCGGCGCGCCGCTGCTGGCGGCGGCGGACGTCGCCGTGCTGCTCGACACCGGGCCCGAGGTCGTCAGCGGCAGCACGCGGCTGAAGGCCGGCACGGCGCAGAAGATCGCCCTGAACAGCTTCAGCAGCGCCTGCATGGTGCGGCTGCACAAGGTGTACGGCAACCTGATGGTGGATCTGCGCGCCACCAACGCCAAGCTCGTGAAGCGCGCGCTGCGCCTGACGGTGCGCGCCAGCGGCGCCGACGAGGCCTCCGCGCAGGCCGCGCTGCAGGCCGCCGGGCTGCGCGTGAAGACCGCCATCGTGATGCTGAAGGCCGGCGTCGACGCCGCCACCGCCGAGGCGCGGCTGGCCGCCGCCGACGGCAGCGTGCAGCAGGCCTTGATTCCCTCCTCCGTTCGCGCTGGGCCTTTCGAATCGCCAGCCACCGTTCGCGCTGAGCCTGTCGAAGCGCCAGCCACCGTTCGCGCTGAGCCTGTCGAAGCGCCCTTGGCTCCGCACCAGGGCTTCGACAAGCTCAGCCCGAACGGTGGTCCGTGAGCAGCCCGAACGGTGGCCCATGAACCGCTAGCCATGACCACCGCGCGCGAGCCGGCGCTGGACGTGTTCCGCGGCGCCACCGTGGCGCTGATGATCCTCGTCAACAACCCCGGCAGCTGGAACGCGCTGTACCCGCCGCTGGCGCACGCCGCCTGGCACGGCGTGACGCCCACCGACCTGGTGTTCCCGTTCTTCCTGTTCGCCGTGGGCCACGCGCTGGCCCTGGTGATGCCGCCGCTGCTGGCGCAGCCGCCGCGCGTGTTCTGGCTGCGCGTGGCGCGGCGCTCGGCGCTGATCTTCGCGCTCGGGCTGCTGCTCAACGCCGCGCCCTTTCTTCGCTGGGACGCCGCCGGCGAGCTGGTGTGGCGCGACTGGACCCAGCTGCGCATCATGGGCGTGCTGCAGCGCATCGCGCTGTGCTTCGGCGCCGCCGCGGCCGTCGTCTGGTGGGCCGAGCGCCGCACGGCGCGGCCCGACCGCGCCGTGCTGGGCGTGGTGGCCGCGCTGTTGCTGGGCTACCAGGCGCTGTGCGTGGCGCTGGGCGCGCCGGGCGACCCGTACTCGCTGCAGGGCTGGTTCGGCACGGCCTGGGACAAGGCCCTGCTCGGCGAGAGCCACCTCTACCGCGGCGAGGGCCGGCCCTTCGACCCCGAGGGCCTGGCCAGCACGCCGCCGGCGGTGGCGCAGGTGCTGCTGGGCTGGTGGGCGGGGCGCCGGCTCGCGCATGGCGCGGTCGACGCGCGGGCCGTGGCGCGGCTGTTCACCGCCGCGGTGGTGCTGGGCGTGCTGGCCTACGCCTGGCAGCTGGGCATGCCACTGAACAAGAAGACCTGGACCTCGTCCTACGTGCTGCTGACCAGCGCGCTGGCCATGGCCGCGCTGGCGGCGCTGCTGCAGCTGCTGCACCACGGCGCGCGCCCGGATGGCCGGCCCGCGCGCGCCACCTGGGGCTGGGTGGCGCTGTGCACCTGGTTCGGCCGCAACCCGCTGGGGCTGTTCGTGCTGGCCGGGCTGGTGCCGCGATTCCTGGGGCTGCTCCGCTGGCCGGCCGGCACGGCCGCCGACGGCAGCCCGCGCTGGACGAGCCCGCTGCCCTGGGTGCACGATCACGTCGCGACGCCGCTGGCCGCGCTGGCGAGCACCGACCCGCGCCTGGCCTCGCTGACCTTCGCCCTGCTCCACCTGGCCGCCTACGCCGCGCTGGCCGCCTGGCTGCATCGCCGCAGGCTGTACTGGAGAATCTGAAGCGGGCCGTCGCCCCAGAATGGCGGCCAACACCGGAGACCCCCCCATGAACGCACCGCTGCCCGCCCACGTGCTGCCCCCCGTCGAGCCCCGGCCCGTGCCGGCGGCCATGCTCGACGCGCTCAAGGCCCGCTTCGGCGAACGCTGCAGCACCGCGCTGGCGGTGCGCGAGCAGCACGGCCGCGGCGAGAGCGTCTACGACGCCGCGCCGCCCGAGGCGGTGCTGTTCTGCGAGAGCAACGATGACGTGCAGTTCGCGGTGCGCCTGGCGCACGAGCACGCGGTGCCCGTCATCCCCTTCGGCGTGGGCAGCTCGCTCGAGGGCCACCTGCTGGCCGTGCAGGGCGGCATCAGCCTGGACCTCTCACGCATGACGAGGATCCTCGCGCTGCACGCCGAGGACCTGACCGTCACCGTGCAGGCCGGCGTCACGCGCGAGCAGCTCAACCGCGAGATCCGAGACACCGGCCTGTTCTTCCCCATCGACCCCGGCGCCAACGCCAGCCTCGGGGGCATGGCGGCCACGCGCGCCAGCGGCACCAACGCCGTGCGCTACGGCACCATGCGCGAGAACGTGCTGGGGCTGGCGGTGGTCACCGCCGCGGGCGACCTGGTGCACACCGGCACGCGGGCCAAGAAGAGCAGCGCCGGCTACGACCTGACGCGCCTGTTCGTCGGCAGCGAGGGCACCTTGGGCGTGATGACGGAGATCACGCTGAAGCTGTACCCGCTGCCCGAGGCGGTGAGTGCCGCGACCTGCCACTTCCCGAGCATCGACGCCGCGGTGCGCACGACGATCCAGGTCATCCAGATGGGCGTGCCCATCGCGCGCTGCGAGCTGCTCGACGCGCACGCGATCCGCGCCGTCAACCGCCACAGCAGGCTCTCCCTGGCCGAGCAGCCCATGCTGCTGATGGAGTTCCACGGCAGCGAAGCGGGCGTGAAGGAGCAGGCCGAGACGGTGCAGGCCATCGCGGCCGAGTTCGGCGGCGGCGGCTTCGAGTGGGCCACCACGCCCGAGGCGCGCACGCGGCTGTGGACGGCACGCCACCAGGCCTACTTCGCGGCGCTGCAGATGCGCCCGGGCTGCCGCTGCCAGAGCAGCGACACCTGCGTGCCGATCTCGCGCCTGGCCGAGAGCATCAACGACAGCGTGGCCGAGGCCGAGGCCTCGGGCATCCCGTACTGGATCGTCGGCCACGTCGGCGACGGCAACTTCCACCTGAGCTACCTGATGGACCCGAACGACCCGGCCGAGGCCGAGGCCGTGGAGCGCCTGAACGTGCAGATGGTGGATCGTGCCATCCGCCTGGGCGGCACCTGCACCGGCGAGCACGGCATCGGCCTGCACAAGATGGGCTACCTGGTGCAGGAGGCCGGCGAGGGCGCGGTGGCGCTGATGCGCAGCGTCAAGCAGGCGCTGGACCCGCGCAACATCATGAATCCGGGCAAGGTGTTCCGGGCCTGACGCCGGCTCTCAGGCCGACGGCGCCGGCACGCCGTAGCGCCGGGTGACGTCGCCCCGGGCGTTGACGCTCTCGAGCTGCACGCCGAAGCCCCACAGGCGCGCGACGTGCTTCAGCACCTCGGCGGCGCCGTCGTGCAGCGGGCGGTCGTTGTGCTGGAAGTGCCGCAGCGTGAGGCTGCGGTCGCCGCGCAGGTTGACGTTCCAGACCTGGATGTTCGGCTCGCGGCTGCCCAGGTCGTACTGGCGGCTGAGCATCTCGCGCACGCGACGGTAGCCGCGCTCGTCGTGGATCGCCGCCACCTCGTACTCGGCGTCGCGCTCGTCGTCGCGGATGGCGAACAGGCGCATGTCGCGCATCAGCTTCGGGCTCAGGAACTGGCCGATGAAGCTCTCGTCCTTGTAGTTGCGCATCGCCTCGTGCAGCGTCGGCAGCCAGGGCTTGCCGGCGATGTCGGGGAACCAGGCGCGGTCCTCGTCGGTCGGGCGCTCGCAGATGCGCTGGATGTCGGTGTACATCGCGAAGCCGAGAGCGTAGGGGTTGATGCCGCTGTACGCCGGGTGGCCCACCGGCGGCTGCGCGATGACGTTGGTGTGCGACTTCAGCCACTCGATCATCACGCCGTCGGTCAGGTAGCCGTCGTCGTACATGGTGTTGAGCAGGCGGTGGTGCCAGTACGTTGCCCAACCTTCATTCATGACCTGCGTCTGGCGCTGCGGGTAGAAGTACTGCGCCACCTTGCGCACGATGCGCACGATCTCGCGCTGCCAGGGCTCGAGCAGCGGCGCGTTCTTCTCGATGAAGTACAGCAGGTTCTCCTGCGGCTCTTCGGGGAAGCGCTTGCTCTGGCTGGCCGCGGCCTCCTTGTCGGCCTTGCGCGGCAGCGTGCGCCACAGGTCATTGACCTGGCGCTGCGCGTAGGCCTCGCGGTCGGCGCGCTCGGCGAGCTCCTGCGCCAGGCTCTTGCGCGTGGGGCGGCGGTAGCGGTCCACGCCGTGGTTGGCCAGCGCGTGGCAGCTGTCCAGGAAGGCCTCGACCACGTCCATGCCGTGTTTGTCTTCGCAGGCCGCGACGTAGTTCTTCGCGTAGACGAGGTAGTCGATGATCGACGCCGCGTCCGTCCACATGCGGAACAGGTAGTTGCCCTTGAAGAAGCTGTTGTGGCCGTAGGCGGCGTGCGCGATGACGAGGGCCTGCATCGCCAGCGTGTTCTCCTCCATCAGGTAGCTGATGCAGGGGTTGCTGTTGATGACGATCTCGTAGGCCAGCCCCATGTGGCCGCGCTTGTAGTTCTTCTCGGTGGCGATGAACTCCTTGCCGTAGCTCCAGTGGCGGTAGTTCACCGGCATGCCCACGCTGGCGTAGGCATCCATCATCTGCTCGGCGGTGATGATCTCGAGCTGGTTCGGGTAGGTGTCCAGCCCGAAGCGCGCGGCCGTGGCCTTGATGATGCGGTGGTAGCGCTCGATCAGCTCGAAGCTCCAGTCGCTGGGGCCGGGCAGCGGCTCGCCGGGCCGCTCGGCCAGCGGCAGGGGGTGCTCCAGGGCCAGGGGGCGGGGCTTCATGCAGCGACCTTCATGCGGCTTTCGCGCCTTCCTTCTTGAAGAGGTCGCGGAACACGGGGTAGATCTGGTCGGCGCTGGTGGCCTTGCGCATGGCGAAGTGCCGGTGCGCGGCCTGCAGCTGCGTGTACTCCTCCCAGAGGTTCTGCTCCTCCTCGGCCACCTGCACGTACGCGAAGTAGCGCACCAGCGGCAGCAGCTTCTCGCTGAGGATCTCGCGGCAGCGGCCGCTGTCGTGGTGCCAGTTGTCGCCGTCGCTGGCCTGCGCGCCGTAGATGTTCCACTCGCCGGGCGAATAGCGGGCGCGGACGATCTCCTCCATCAGCACCAGCGCGCTGCTGACCACCGTGCCGCCGGTCTCGCGGGCGTGGAAGAAGTTCTGCTCGTCGACCTCCTGCGCCTGCGTGTGGTGGCGGATGAAAACGAGCTCGATCTTCTCGTAGTGCCGCGTCAGGAACAGGTACAGCAGGATGAAGAAGCGCTTGGACAGCTCCTTGCGGCCCTCGTCCATCGAGCCCGAGACGTCCATCAGGCAGAACATCACGGCCTTGCTGGTGGGCACCGGCACGCGCACGCGGCTGCGGTAGCGCAGGTCGATGGGGTCGAGGTAGGGGATGCGCTCGATGCGGGTGCGCAGCAGCCCGATGCGCTCCTCCAGCGCCTGGATGTGCGCCAGGGCCAGCGCGCGGTCGGCGGCGTCGGCGGGCAGCGGTGCGCGGCGGCACGCGGCGAGCTCCTCCTCCAGCTCGCGCAGCGTGCGCCGCTTGCCGGCGCCCAAGGCGATGCGCCGGCCCAGGGCGCCGCGCATGCTGCGCACCACGTGCAGGTTGTTGGGCGTGCCGTCGCTGGAGAAGCCCGCGCGCTGCGTCTTCCACTCCGGCACCTCGGCCAGCTGCGTGCGCACCAGGTGGGGCAGGGCCAGGTCCTCGAAGAAGACCTGCATGAACTCCTCCTTGCTCAGCGCGAAGACGAAGTCGTCCTCGCCCTCGCCCTGGTCGCTGGCCTGGCCGCTGCCGCCGCCCTGGCCGCCAGACCCGGATTTCGGCCTTTCGATGCGGTCGCCCTGCACGTACTCGCGGTTGCCCGGGTGCACCACCTCGCGGATGCCGCCGCTGCCGTGGCCGAACACCGGCTCGGAGAT
>JBKDQY010000253.1:0-3909 GCA_046341655.1 Betaproteobacteria bacterium
CGCTGGCCGGCGCGAGCCCCGCGCTCGGCGGCAGCGGCACGGTGGCGGTGACGGGCGCGTTCACGGCCAACGGCGCCGCGGCCGGCCTGTTCGGCAGCGGCACGCTGCTGACGCCGGCAGCGTCGACCAGCAGCATCGACCTCAGCACCGCAGGCGGCAGCTTGGCCATCGGTGACGGCCGGCGCTGGCTCAACGCCGGCACCGTCACGCTCGGCGGCGACGACCGGCTGTTGTTCCCGAGCGTTTCCAGCGCGCAGACGCCCACCTTCGTCAACCAGCCCGGCGGCGTGTTCAACATCGCCAGCACCCACGCCACGCCGGTGACGATGGACTGCTGCGTCAACCCGGTGTTCACGAATGCCGGCACGCTGAACAAGAACGCGCCCGGCACGCAGACGCTGAGCCTGGCTGATTCCGGCTCGACCGGCACCTTCAGCAACACCGGCACCGTCAACGTCAACGCCGGCACGCTGAACGTGTGGGGCAACGGCGCCGACACCGGCAGCTACGCGATGGCCGCCGGCACCGGCATCGGCTTTGCCGCCGGCACGCGCACGCTCAGCGCGGTGCCGATCGGCGCTGCATCGATCGCGGTGGACACGGCGGCCATCCTGACCATCACCAGCAGCGGCGCGGCGACATCGCTGCCCGCGGTCAGCGTCGCGGGTTCGGCCTCGCTCACGGTCAACGCGAGCGGCAACCTCAGCCTGGCCAGCCTCGGCAGCAGCAGCACCGGCACCGTGAGCCTCAACGCCGGCGGCACGCTCAGCGCGCCGAGCGTGACGCTCTCGGCCGGCACGGCCAACCTGACGGCCGCGGGCGCGTTGTCGGTGGGGTCGCTCAGCCTGACGGCCGGCACGCTCAGCCTGGCCTCCACCTTCGGGGCCATCGCCCTGCCGGCCAGCCTGACGGTCAGCAATGCCGGGCTGAACATCAGCTCGCCTTCCACCACCAGCCTGACCAACCTCACGCTCACCGGCGCCAGCGCCAGCCTGGGCGGCAGCGGCACGGTGGCGGTGACGGGCGCGTTCGCGGCCAACGGCAACCTCGCCACCCTGCGCGGCAGCGGCACGCTGCTCACGCCGGCGGGCTCCACCAGCAGCATCAACCTCGCGTCTGCCGGCGCAGAACTGCGCATCAGCGAGGAACGGCGCTGGCTCAACGCCGGCACCGTCACGCTGGGGGGTGACGACCGGCTGCGCTTCGAGGTCAACACCTCCAGCGCCACGCCGGGCTCGTTCACCAACCAGGCCGGCGGCGTGTTCAACATCGACACGACGAACGCCACGCCCTTGTCGTCGTCCTTCGGTCTGCCGCAATTCACCAATGCCGGCATCCTGAACAAGAATGCCCCGGGGGCACAGGCCTTCAGCCTGCTCAACGGGGGCTGGACCGGCAGCTTCAGCAACACCGGCACCGTCAACCACAACGCCGGCACCCTGAGCGTGCTGGCCCAAGGCACCGACACCGGCATCTACGCCATGGCCGCGGGCACGGCCATCGAGTTCGGCGGCGTGCGCACGCTCGCGTCGCCGCCGGCCGGCGGCGCGTCGATGGCGATCGTGGGCGTGCCCAACATGACCAGCAGCGTCACGATCACGGGCAGCGGGGCGGCCACCGCGCTGCTGCCGACCACCGTGGCGGCAGCGTCCAGCCTCACGGTCAACGCCAGCGGCAACCTCAGCCTGCCCAGCCTCACCGTCACGGCCGGCACCGCCAGCCTCTCGGCCGCCGGCAACGTGGCGGTGCCGGCCCTGAGCCTGGGCACCGGGGCGACGCTGAGCCTGAGTTCCACCACCGGCGCCTTGTCCATACCGGCGAGCCTGAGCCTGGGGGCTGCGCGGCTGAACCTGAGTTCACCGGTCGAGACGGTGTTCACCAGCCTCGCGCTCAGCGGCACCACGCTGGGCGGCAGTGGCGCCGTGCGCGTGACCGGGGCCACCACGGTCGCCGGCAGCGCCAACAGCGCGCTGGCCAACACCCTGACGCTCACCACCGAAGGCACCACCACCATCGACCTGTCGTCCGCCGGCGGCGCGCTGGTGCTCAGCGACGGCGTGCACTGGATCAATGCCGGCACCGCCAACCTCAACGGCGACGACCGGCTGCTGTTCTCGACCTTGACGACCTGCTGCCTCCCCACGCGCTTCACCAACCGAGCCGGCGCCACCTTCAACCTCAACAGCAGCGCTGCCACGCCCGTCGAGAACGTGGGCAGCGGGATTCCCACCTTTGCCAACGCGGGCCTGCTGCGCAAGACGGGCAGCACGACGCAGCTGATCGACCTCAACAATGGCTCCACCGGCAGCCTGGCCAACGAAGGCACGTGGCGGGTCGATGCCGGCACGCTGACGCTGGACGCCGCGATCACCCAGTCGGGCACCGTGCAGGTGGCCGCGGGCGCCACGCTGGCCACGCAGGGCGGGTTCACCAACGCCACCGGCGGCGTCATCAGCGGAGCCGGCACGCTGCGCGTGGGCTCCAGCGGCACCAACACGCTCACCAACCTGGGCACGCTGCAGCCGGGCAGCGCGTCGCTGGCGGGCACGCTGAGCGTGCAGGGCAACGTCGACTTCGGGCCCGCGAGCACGCTGGCCGTGCGCATGGGCGGCAGCATCGCGGGTGCTTCCGACCGGCTGGCCATCACGGGCAACGTGTCGATGGCCGGGCGCATCGACGCCACGCTGGCGAGCGGCTACACGCCGGCCACCGGCGACTTCGCACCCGTGCTCACCGCCACCGGCACGCGCAGCGGGCTGTTCACCGCGGTCACCGGCGCGTCGGGCCTGTCGGCCGGCTACGGCCTGGCCGCGGGAGAGGCCGTGCGGCTGATCTTCGCGGCCGGCGACGGCCTGCCGTCGCGGGTGTTCAGCAACGCCGCCGGCGACCTGGACTGGAACAACGCCGCCAACTGGGGCGGCGCGCTGCCGGGCATTGGCGACACCGCGGTGCTGAGCAGCGGCTTCTCCGTGACGCACGCGGCCGGCACCACCACGGTGGGCGGCCTGCGCGTCAATGCGGCCACCGCGCTGGCCGTCACCGGCGGCAGCTTCACCGTCAGCTACGACAGCCGCATCGACGGCAGCCTGGCCGTCTCGGGCACCGGCGCGCTGCGCCTGGCGGGCCCGGTCTCGGGCAGCGGCTCGCTGGCGGTGGGTAACGGGCGCACGCTCACGGTGGACGGCAGCGGCTCGATCGGCAACCTGGCGCTCGACGGCGTGCTCGGCGGTGCCGGCACGCTGCGCGTCGACGGCACGTTCACGGCCACCGGCAGCGGCGCCACCCTGGCCGGCAGCGGCACGCTGCTCACGCCGGCGGGCTCGACGAGCACCATCAACCTCAGCGGCTCCCGCGGCCGCTTCTTCATCAACGACGGCCGGCGCTGGCTCAACGCCGGCACGGCCACGCTGGGCGGCGACGACCGGCTTTACTTCAGCTACACCGGGCCCTCGGGCCAGGCGCCGACCTTCGTGAACGAGGTCGGCGGGGTGTTCAACCTGACCAGCACGGATGCCCAGCCGGTGTGGATGGACGGCGGCGTCATCCCCGTGTTCACGAATGCCGGCACGCTGAACAAGAACGCGCCCGGCGTGCAGACGCTGGGCCTGGCCAACGGCAGCTGGGTCGGCACCTTCTCCAACACCGGCACCGTCAACGTCAACGCCGGCACCCTGGCGCTCAACGCCAGCGGCACCGACACCGGCACGTACCAGCTGGCCGCGAACACGGGGCTGGCCTTCGGCGGCGGAACCCGCACGCTGCCGGGCTCGGCCCTGGTGATGGCCAGCGGCTCGCGGCTTCTGGCCAGCGGCGGCCAGACCACGCTGGCACTGACGGGTGCGGCCACCCTGCCGCCCCTGACGGTCAGCGGCGGCGTGTTCGACGTCACCACCACCGGCTCGCTCACCG
>JBKDQY010000254.1:0-4688 GCA_046341655.1 Betaproteobacteria bacterium
GCAATGGATGATGGGGATGGGCGTGCCCCAGTAGCGCTGTCGGCTGATGCCCCAGTCGCGCAGCCGCCAGGTCGTCTTCTTGCCGCCCAGGCCGCGCTCGGCCAGCGCCTTGGCGATGGCGTCCACCGCGTCCTTGTACGCCAGGCCGCTGTAGAGGTCGGAGTTGACGGTGATGCCGCGCTGCTTGTCGGCGTACCAGTCCTGCCAGCGGTGGTAGTCGTAGTGCTCGCCGTCGACGTGCACCACCTGCTGGATCTTCAGGCCGTACTTCTGTGCGAAGGCGAAGTCGCGCTCGTCGTGCGCGGGCACGCCCATCACGGCGCCGTCGCCGTAGCTCATCAGCACGTAGTTGCCCACCCACAGCGGCACGTCCTGCTCGGTGAGCGGGTGGCGCACGACGAGGCGGGTGTCCATGCCTTCCTTCTCGCGCAGCGCCAGCTCGGCCTCTGTCGTGCCGCCGAGCTTGCACTTCTCGATGAAGGCGGCGAGCGCGGGCTGCGTGGCCGCGGCGTGCGCCGCCAGCGGGTGCTCGGGGGCGACGGCGCAGAAGGTGACGCCCATGATGGTGTCGGCGCGCGTCGTGAACACGTGCATCAGACCGCCCTGGATGGGCGCGCCATCGGCGCCACGGATGTCGTGCGTGAATGCGAAGCGCACGCCCTCGCTCTTGCCGATCCAGTGCTCCTGCATCAGCCGCACGCGCTCGGGCCAGCCCTCGAGGTAGTCGCGGTGCGTGGGGTCGGTCACGCCGGCCAGCAGCTCGTCGGCGTACTTCGTGATGGCCAGGTAGTAGCCGGGGATCTCGCGCTTCTCCACCGGCGCGCCGCTGCGCCAGCCGCGGCCGTCGACCACCTGTTCGTTGGCGAGCACGGTCTGGTCGACCGGGTCCCAGTTGACGACCTGCGTCTTCTTGTAGGCGATGCCCTTGTCGAGCATCTTCAGGAAGAACCACTGGTTCCACCTGTAGTAGCTCGCGTCGCAGGTGGCGAGCTCGCGCGTCCAGTCGAAGGCCAGGCCCAGCGGCTGCATCTGGCTCTTCATGTCGGCGATGTTGGCGCGCGTCCAGGCCGCCGGGGCCACGCCGTTGTCGATGGCGGCGTTCTCGGCCGGCAGGCCGAAGGCGTCCCAGCCCATCGGCATCAGCACGTTGTAGCCCTTCATGCGCAGCCAGCGCGCCATCATGTCGTTGATGGTGTAGTTGCGCACGTGGCCCATGTGCAGCTTGCCGCTGGGATAGGGCAGCATGCTGCAGGCGTAGAACTTGGGGCGGCTCGGGTCTTCGGTCACGCGGTAGGCATCGGTGGCCTGCCAGTGCGCCTGGGCGGCGGCTTCGACCTCGCTGGGGACGTACTTGTCGTTCATCCCCGGGATTGTAGGGAGCGCTACCTGGGCGCCGCCCCTGCCGCGGCGGCGGCCGGCGCCTCGGTGACCAGGCCGATGCGCGCCAGGCCCGCCCCCTGCACCCAGCCGATGAGCTCGGCCACGCGGCCGTAGGGCACGGCACGGTCGGCGCGCAGCTGCAGTTCGGTGGCGGGGTCGCGCGCCACGGCCTGGCGGGCGGCGGCCTGCAGGCGGCTGCGCAACTCCGCCTCGGGAAGCACCTCGTCGCCCAGGAAGACGCGGCCCTGCGCGTCAATGCTCACGGACAGCACGGCCCCCGCCCCGCGCGCTGCGGCCGCATCCGCGGCCGGCAGTTCCAGCTTCAGCCGGGTGGCCAGCAGCGGCGCGGTGACGATGAAGATCACCAGCAGCACCAGCATCACGTCGATCAGCGGCGTCATGTTGATCTCGCTCATCGGCCGGCCGGGCGGCTGCCGCGTGAGGCGTCCGAAAGCCATGCCGCTACAGCTCCAGCAGGTCGTGCGCGAAGCCCTCGAGCTCGGCCTCGCGGTCGGCGATCCAGCTGCCGAACAGGTTGTAGGCCAGCACCGCGGGCACGGCCACGGCGATGCCGGCGGCCGTCATGACCAGCGCCTCGCCGACCGGGCCGCTGACCTGGTCGAGCGACACCTGCCCCGCGCCCACCAGCCCCACCAGCGCGTGGTAGATGCCCCAGACGGTGCCGAACAGGCCCACGAAGGGCGCCGTGGCGCCGATGCTGGCCAGCACCACCTGCCCCGATCGCAGCTGGGCCTGCGCGGCCAGCAGCGCGCCGCGGAGGCGCCGCGTGCGCTGGCTCTCGGGCCGCGCGGCGGCCTCCAGCGTGGCGGCGGCGGGCTCGGCCTCGGCGGCGGCCAGCAGGGGCAGCAGCAGCCGTTCGCGGTCCAGCGCCTGCAGTCGTGCGCGGGCGTCGGCACGCGACGGGGCGTCCCAGAAGGCAGGCAGCGCGCGCGCCAGGTCGGCAGCGGCGCGGCGCAGCAGCCAGGTCTTCCAGACGATGAGCGCCCACGCCGCGATCGACATCGCCAGCAGCAGCACCGCGGCGGCGCGGCCCACGCCGTCGGCGGCGTTCCAGAGCTGGGTGAGGCCTTCCATCGTGGCGACGATGGCGTCAGCGGGCCGCCGGCTGCAGGCCCAGCACGTCGGCCATGCCGTACAGGCCGGGCCCGTGGCGGCCTAGGAAGTGCGCGGCGCGCAGGCTGCCCTCGGCGTAGTTGGCGCGGCTGCCGCTGCGGTGCGCGATCTCGATGCGCTCGCCGGTGCCGGCGAACATCACGACGTGCTCGCCGACGATGTCGCCGCCGCGCAGCGTGCCGAAGCCGATGCTGCCGCGGCGGCGCTCGCCGGTGTGGCCCTCGCGGCTTAGCACGGCGTGGGCCGCGAAGTCGATGCCGCGGCCGCGCGCCACGGCCTCGCCCAGGGCCAGCGCGGTGCCGCTGGGCGCGTCGACCTTTTGGCGGTGGTGCACCTCGTAGACCTCGGCGTCGTAGCGGTCGTCGAGCGCGCGCGCGGCGGCCTCCACGAGCGTGATCATCACGTTCACGCCCACGCTCATGTTGGGCGCGAGCACGATGCCGATGTCCTGCGCCGCCGCGCCGATGGCGGCCTTCTGCGCGGGCGTGAAGCCGGTGGTGCCGACGACGAGCCCGACGCCGTGGCGGCGCGCGAGCGCCAGGTGCGCCATCGTGCCCTCGGGGCGCGTGAAGTCGACGAGCACGTCGACGCCGCCGGCCAGCGCGGCGTCGGCGTCGGCCACCACCGGCACGCCCGTGGCGCGACCCAGCGGCGCGCCGGCGTCCTGCCCGAGCGCCGGGGTGCCGGCCAGGTCGAGCGCGGCGACGAGCCGGGCCTGCGGATCGGCCAGCACGGCCTCGATCAGCATGCGGCCCATGCGGCCGCCCGCACCGGCGATGGCGATGCGCAGGGCCACGGGCTTCAGCCGCCCTCCAGCGGGGGGTAGCTGCGCGCCGGGCCCTGCGGCGCCGGCAGGGCCGCAGGGGCGGCCACCGGCGCCGGCCTCGGCAGTGCCTGGCGCTCGGCCTCGGTGAGCTCGAGCTTCAAGGCGCGCTGGCCCAGCGGACGGCCGATCGAGGCCACGAATTCGCGCTCGCTGGGCAGGTCGGGCGGCGCCTGGACGGACTTGACGCGGTCGCCGTCGAAGAACACCACGACCGCGCGGCGCTGCGGCTCGGTGCCGGGGCGCCGCAGCGTGAAGAGGTAGTCCCAGCGGTCGGCGTGGAAGGGGTCGGTGAGCAGCGGCGAGCCGAGGACGTCGCGCACCTGCAGCCGCGTCAGGCCGGGGCGGACGACGGCCAGCTGCTCCTTCGTGACGACGTTGCCCTGGACGATGTCGATGCGGTAGGGCGTGATCGCGCCGAGCAGGCCGTCGGTGCGGTCCAGCGTTCCGCAGCCCGCCAGCAGGGCGCTGGCGGCGACGAGGGCGGCGGTGGCCGCGGGGGCGAGGAGTCGGCGCATGGCTGGACGGCGGGAGGGACGCCGGAGGGCCCCGCGGCACGTGCTGGATATGATCAGCCGATTCTAGCGACGCAGTCCCGCGGCACCGCCACGCCAGGAGAGGCGAGTGAAACACGTCGACGAACTCAAGAGCAGCGGCCTGAAGGCGACGTTGCCGCGCATCAAGATCCTGGAGGTCTTCCAGCGGTCGGACCGCCGCCACCTCACGGCCGAGGACGTGTTCAAGGCCCTGCTTCAGGACGATGCCGACATCGGCCTGGCCACCGTCTACCGCGTCCTGATGCAGTTCGAGCAGGCCGGCCTGCTGACGCGCAGCAACTTCGAGAGCGGCAAGGCCGTGTTCGAACTGAACGAGGGCCAGCACCACGACCACCTGGTGTGCCTGGACTGCGGCCGCGTGGAGGAATTCTTCGACGCCCAGATCGAGCAGCGGCAGCGCGCCGTGGCCACCGAGCGCGGCTTTGCGCTGCAGGAGCACTCGCTGGCCCTGTACGCGCGCTGCGCCAAGGACGCCTGCCCGCACCGACAGGGAAAGTGAGCGGGCGCGAAGGGCGCCGACGCCCTCAGGCCCGACCGCGGCTCACCCGGTCGCGCCCTTGTCCATCGCCGCCTGGTGGCGGCGGAGGAATTCCTGGTAGGTGTCGATGCCACGCAGTTGAAGCACGGTGTTGCGCACCGCGGCCTCCACCAGGACGGCCAGGTTGCGGCCGGCGTCGACCGCGATGACCACCTTGCGTACCGGCAGGCCCAGCACGTCTTCGAACAGCGGCTCGTGCGGCAGCCGCTCGAACTCCCGCTCCAGCGTCTCCTTGCGCACCAGGTGCACGATGAGC
>JBKDQY010000255.1:0-18449 GCA_046341655.1 Betaproteobacteria bacterium
ACCGGGTCGTCGGCGCCGGCCAGGGCCACGTCGGCCAGCGGCACGCCGATCAGGTCGGCCGCCATGCCGGGGGCCAGCGCGCCGATGTCGTCGCGGCCCAGCACGCGCGCGCCGCCCAGCGTGCCCATCTCGAGCACCTCGCGCGCGCTCATCGCATCGGCGCCACGCGCCACGCGCTGCAGCAGCAGCGCCAGCCGCAACTCGGCCAGCAGGTGGCCGCTGTCGTTGCTGGCCGAGCCGTCCACGGCCAGTGCCACCGGCACGCCGGCGTCTCGCATGGCGCGGATGGGCGCGATGCCCGAGCCCAGGCGCATGTTCGAGCCCGGGCAGTGCGCCACGCCCGTGCCCGTGGCGGCGAAGCGGCGGATGCCGGCCTCGTCGAGCTTGACGCAGTGCGCGTGCCAGACGTCGGGGCCCAGCCAGCCCAGCTGCTCGGCGTACTCGGCGGGGGTGCAGCCGAACTGCTCGCGCGTGTAGGCGATGTCGCTGTCGTTCTCGGCCAGGTGGGTGTGCAGGTGCACGCCGTGGCGGCGGGCCAGCGCGGCGGACTCGCGCATCAGCCGCGGGCTCACGCTGAAGGGGCTGCACGGCGCCACAACGATGCGGCGCATCGCGAAGCGCGCCGCGTCGTGGTGGCGGGCGATCAGGCGCTCGGTGTCGGCGAGGATGGCGTCCTCGTCCTCCACCACCTCGTCGGGCGGCAGGCCGCCGGCGCTGGCGCCCACGCTCATGGCGCCACGCGCGGCGTGGAAGCGGATGCCGGCCTCGGCGGCGGCGTCCAGCGTGTCGTCGAGCCGGCAGCCGTTGGGGAACAGGTAGAGGTGGTCGCTGCTGGTGGTGCAGCCCGACAGCAGCAGCTCGGCGGCGGCCAGTTGCGTGCTGGCGTGCAGCATCTCGGGTGTCAGCCGCGCCCACACCGGGTACAGGCCCTGCAGCCACGGGAACAGCGTGGCGTCCTGCACCGGGCCCAGCGCCCGCGTGAGCGTCTGGTACATGTGGTGGTGGGTGTTCACCAGGCCGGGCATCACGACGTGGTCGCGCGCGTCGATCACGGTGTCGGCCGTGGCCGGCAGGGCGTCGCTGGGGCCCACCGCCTCGATGACGCCGCCGCGTGCGAAGACGGCGCCGTCGGCGATCTCGCGCCGGCTGGCGTCCATGGTCACCAGCCGTTCGGCGTGGAGCACCAGCAGGGTGTTCGCCATGGGGTCGGGGTGGCGCAGGACGTCAGCCCGTGCGGCCGGGCTCGGGCGGCGCGGCCGGCGGGTCGCTCCAGAGCCGGCCGGCCGTGGCCCAGTCGCTGCGCTGGACATCGGTGAAGATGACGTCCACCGATTCCGGAGTGGCGCCGATGCTGCGCACGGTGGCCTCGGTGAGCGCCTGCGCGAGGGCGCGCTTCTGCTCGGTCGTGCGGCCGGCGAAGAGGGTGACTTGGATCAGGGGCATGGGGGCTCTCCGAAGCGGGCCACCGGGCCCGAGCGAGCGGCGATGTTGACACGGCCGTGCCGCAGCGGCTGCGGCTTCGCCCCCCCACCCCCAGCCCGCCGGCCGGCGCCGGCACGCCGCCTGCTAGCCTGCGGGGCAGGAGACCGCCATGCTCGTGACCCGCCAACCCGTGTTCCGCAAGTTCTGGCATCCGGTGATGCCGCTGTCGACGCTGCAGGGCGGCGCGCCGCAGCCGTTCACGCTGCTGGGCGAGGACATCGTGCTGTGGCTCGGCGCCGACGGCGAGCCCCATGCGCTGAAGGACCGCTGCTGCCACCGCACGGCCCGGCTCAGCAAGGGCCGCTGCGTGAACGGTGCGCTGGAGTGCGGCTACCACGGCTGGACCTACGACGGCACCGGCCGCGTCATCCGCATCCCGCAGCTCGAGGAAGGCCGCGAGATCCCGGCCGGCTATGGCACGCCGGCCTACCGCTGCCGGGCGGCCTACGGCTACGCCTGGGTGGCGCTGGAGGAGCCGCTGGCGCCCATCCCCGAGATGCCCGAGTACGGCGCGCCGGGCTGGCGCACCATCTTCCAGTTCCACGAGGTGTGGGCCACGAGCCCGCTGCGGGCGCTGGAGAACAGCTTCGACAACAGCCACTTCAGCTTCGTGCACCGCGCCACCTTCGGCGTGGCGGCGCAGCCGCGGCCCAGCCGCTACGAGCTGGTCGAGCGGGAAGGCGGCTTCCATGCCGAGACGACGATCGCCGCCACCAACCCGCCGGCCTTCCACCGCGTCAGCGGGTGCACCGAGCCGATCACGCAGCGCCACATGCGCAACGCCTACTTCCTGCCCTTCGCGCGGCGGCTCGACATCGAGTACCCCAGCGGCGTGCGCCACGTCATCCTCAACGGCTTCACGCCCATCGACGACGGCCGCATCCAGCTGTGCCAGTGGCTGTTCCGCAACGACACCGAGGCCGACTGCCCGGCGCAGATGCTGATCGACTTCGACCACGTCATCACGCGCGAGGACAAGGACATCCTCGAGTCCACCGACCCCGACGCCGTGGTCGACCTGCGCCGCCGCGGCGTGGAGTTCAGCATGGAGTCCGACCGCCCGGGCATCCTGATCCGCCGGCAGCTGATGGCGCTGCTGGCGGCGCACGGCGAGGCCGAGGTGCACCGCTAGCGGTGCCGGCGCCTACAGCCGCTGGACCACCACGCTGCCGATGGAGTAGCCCGCGCCGAAGGAGCAGATCACGCCCACGTCGCCCGCGCGCAGGTCGGCGCGGTGCTTGTGGAAGGCGATGACGGATCCTGCGCTGGCCGTGTTGGCGTACTCGCCCAGGATGAGCGGCGCGAGATCCTGGCCCTGCGTGCCCGACAGGTCCGCCCCGACCAGCTTCTTGATGACGAGCTGGTTCATGCCCAGGTTGGCCTGGTGCAGCCAGAACCGGCGCACCTGCGTGGGCTCCAGCGACAGCGCGTGCAGGTGGCGCTCGATGTGCTCCGCGGCCATCGGCACCACCTCCTTGAAGACCTTGCGGCCTTCCTGCATGAAGGTCTTGTCGCGCGCGTCGGGGTCGGTGTCCTCGCAGCGGTTGATGAAGCCGGCGTTGTTGCGGATGTGGTTGCTGTACTGCGTGAGCAGCCGCGTGCCCCGCACGCGCCAGCGCTCGGCGCCGACCGCGGTGTCCTCGGCCTCCACGACCAGGGCCGTGCAGACGTCGCCGAAGATGAAGTGGCAGTCGCGGTCCCGCCACTCCAGGTGGGCCGAGGTGATCTCGGGGTTGACGATCAGCACGCGCGTGGCGCTGCCGTTCCTCACCGCGTCCACCGCCTGCTGCAGCGCGAAGGTGGCCGAGGAGCAGGCCACGTTCATGTCGAAGCCGTAGCCCCCGCAACCCAGCGCGGCCTGGATCTCGCACGCCATGGCGGGGTAGGCGCGCTGCATGTTGGCGGCCGCGCACAGCACGGCGTCGATCTGGCCCGGCTGCAGGCCCGCCGCGGCGATGGCCTTCGCGCCCGCGTCCACCGCGATCTCGGCCATCAGGCTCAGCGCCTCGTCGGGCCGCGGCGCGAAGCGCGGCTTCATGCGGGTGGGGTCGAGCACGCCGTCCTTCTCGAGCACGTAGCGCTGCCGTATGCCCGAGGCCTTCTCGATGAACTCGACGCTGGAGTGCGGGATGGCCGCGCGCTCGCCGGCGGCGATGGCCGCGGCGTGATTCGCGTTCTGCAGGTCGGCGTAGGCGTTGAACGAGGCGACCAGTTCCTCGTTCGTGATCACGTGCGGCGGCGTGAACAGGCCCGTGCCGCTGATGACGACGTTCTTCATGGTGCGGCAGTGTAGGTTCGGCCGCGCCCGCGGCCCTTGGGGGCCGCCCTAGGCATCCAGGGCCTTCCGGGGCCGCCCCGGGGGCGCAGGCCCTGGGATGCCCGCCCTGGGATGCCAGCCTTACTTGCGCGGGGTCTTCCGGGCCGTGCTGCCGGCCTGCAGCGCCTCGCTCATGCCCAGCAGCACGCCGCTGGCCATGGCCGCGTAGCCCTCCACCATCGCCTGCGCGGCCTTCATCGAGGCGGCGCGCGCGCCGCGCATCTGCGCCTGCATCTGCGTGGCCATGGCCTCGAACTGCTCGGCCACGGCCGTGGCCTGGGCGCCTGCGGCGGTGCCGCCGGCCTGCATCTTCTGCAGCACCGGCGCCCAGGCCTCGGCTGCGGGGCCGGCGGCTGCGGCCTTCTTCAGCGCCGAGAACATGCCGTCCTCCATCTTCTCGAGGTCGGCCAGCGCCTTGCCCAGGTGCTTGTCGCGCAGGTCGGCGCCCTGCGCCGCCAGCGTGGCCAGCGCGGTGCGCTGGGCCTCCACGGCCTTGAGCAGGGCCTCGTCCATGCCGGCCACGGCCTTGTCCAGCAGCGCCTCGGGGTCGACGCCGGCCACCGCGTTCTTCGCCACGCCGGCGCCGGCGGCCTCGGCCACCTGCTTGAGCACGCCGCGGATGTTCTTCAGCGTGAGCTCGCGCCCCTGCAGCGCCGCCAGGGTGGTGTCGGTGACCGCCTTCTTCAGTTGCGCGCCCTGGCGCGTGCCGGCGTTCTGGAACATCTCGATCAGCGCGTCGGCGTCGAACGGGGGTGTGGCCAAGGTCTTCTCCCGGGGGTGGTGGATGCGGCGCGATGCTGGCACCGCCGCGCGATCCGTGCAACACCGGCAGCGGCCGCCGGCTGCGCGGGTATCCTCCCAGCACCATGACCCGCGTCCACAACTTCAGCGCCGGCCCTGCGGCCCTGCCCGAACCCGTGCTGCGCCAGGCGGCCCAGGAGATGCTCGACTGGCGCGGCAGCGGCATGGGCGTGATGGAGATGAGCCACCGCGGGCCCGAGTTCATGTCCATCCACGCCGAGGCGCAGTCGCTGCTGCGCGAGCTGATGGGCGTGCCGGCGCACTACCGGACGCTGTTCATGCAGGGCGGCGCGCTGGCCCAGAACGCCATCCTGCCGCTGAACCTGCTCAACGGCCGCCGCAGCGGCCGACGCGGGGGCCCGGCCAGCGCCGACTACCTGGACACCGGCATCTGGAGCCAGAAGTCCATTGCCGAGGCGCGGCGCTACGGCGCCGTCAACGTGGTGGCCAGCGGCGAGGGCAGCGGCTACACCCGCATCCCCGAGCGCAGCACCTGGCGGCTGGACGCCGACGCCGACTACCTGCACATCTGCAGCAACGAGACCATCGGCGGCCTGGAGTACCCCGAAGAGCCCGATGTGGGCGACGTGCCGCTGGTGGCCGACATGTCGAGCTCCATCCTGAGCCGGCCGGTGGACGTGACGCGCTACGGCTGCATCTACGGTGGCGCGCAGAAGAACATCGGCCCCGCGGGGCTGACTCTGGTGATCGTGCGCGAGGACCTCATCGGCCACGCCCAGCCGGCCACGCCCACGGCCTTCGACTACCGGGTGGTGGCCGACAACGACAGCATGTTCAACACCCCGCCAACCTGGGCCATCTACATGGCCGGGCTGGTGTTCCGCTGGATCAAGGCCGAAGGCGGCGTGGCCGCGATGGCCGCGCGCAACGCCGCCAAGGCGGCGCTGCTGTACGGCGCGCTCGACGCCAGCGGGCTGTTCGTGGCGCCGGTGGCGCCCGGGCACCGCAGCCGCATGAACGTGGTGTTCCGCCTGCGCGACGAACGGCTGGACGGCGCCTTCCTGAAGGGCGCACAGGAGCGCGGGCTGGCGCAGCTCAAGGGCCACCGCTCGGTGGGCGGCATGCGCGCCTCGATCTACAACGCCATGCCGATCGAAGGCGTGCAGGCCCTGGTGGACTACCTGCGCGAGTTCGAGCGCGCGCATGGCTGAGCCGGCCGAGGGCGGCCCGCCGCGATTGGACTTTCCGGCGCCGGGCCGCGCCACGATCACGCTGGTGCGGCCGGCGCAGCTCAACCGCCTGCACCGAGAAGACCTGCTGGCGCTGCAGGCCCACTGCGCCCGGCTCGCAGCCGAGCCGGGCCTGCGCGTGGTGGTGCTGCGCGCCGAGGGGCGCCTGTTCTGCGCCGGCTTCAACCTGGCCGAACTGGGCAGCGGCGGCACGGCAGCGGCCGACGACCCGCAGCTGTTCGAGCGGACGGTGGACGCCCTCGCGGCGCTGCCCGTACCCACCCTCGCGCGGCTGCACGGCGGCGTCCACGGCGGTGCCGTCGACCTGGCCCTGGCCTGCGACTTCCGCGTCGGCGACGCCGGCCTGCAGCTGCGCATGCCGGCGGCACGCATCGGGCTGCACTACTACCCGGGCGGCTTGCGCCGCGCGGTGTCGCGCCTGGGGCTCGCCGCGGCCAAGCGGCTGTTCCTGCTGGCCGAGATGCTGGACGCGGCACAGCTGCACGAGCTCGGCTACCTCGACGCCGTCGTGGCCGCCGAGGCGCTGGACGTCGAGGTCGAGCGCATCGCCGCGGCACTGCTGGGCGGCGCGCCGCTGGCGCTGTCGGGCATGAAGCGCTCGCTCGACGAGATCGCGGCCGGCACGGCCGACGCTGCGGTGCTGGCCGCGCGCGTGCAGCGCTGCGCCACCAGCGCCGACCTTCAGGAAGGCCTGGCGGCGCTGGCGGACAAGCGCCCGCCGCGCTTCGAGGGGCGTTGACGGGGGCGGGTGCGCCCCTGGCCCGCTACCAGCGCTCGACCGAGGGCCGGAGGTCGAGCTCGAAGGTCCAGGCGTCGCGGGGCTGGCGGTGCAGCCACCAGTAGGCCTCGGCGATGTGGTCGGGGTGCAGGATGCCGTCAGGGCCGGCAGCGGCCACGCGCTGCGCGAAGTGCTCGCGCGCGAAGGCGGTGTCGATGAGGCCGTCGATCACCACGTGGGCCACGTGCAGGCCCTGCGGCCCGAGCTCGCGCGCCATCGACTGCGCCAGCGCACGCAGCGCCGCCTTGCCCCCGGCGAAGGCGGCGAAGCCGGCGCCGCCGCGCAGGCTGGCCGTGGCCCCGGTGAACAGCAGCGTGCCGTGCCCGCGCGGCAGCATCACGCGGGCGGCCTCGCGGCCCACCAGGAAGCCCGCCAGCGCGCACATCTCCCAGACCTTGAAGTACTTCTGCGCCGTCGTCTCCAGGATGGGGAAGCGCACGTTGCCACCGACATTGAACACCACCGCGCGCACCGGGCCCACGTCGGCCTCGACGCGGTCGAAGAAGGCGCCGACCTGCTCCTCGCGCCGCGCGTCCAGGCCGAAGGCGCGGGCGCGGCCGCCGTCGGCGACGATGCCGTCCACCAGCGGCTGCAGCGCCGCGGCGGTGCGCCGCGCCACGCAGACCTCGTAGCCCTCCCGCGCAAAGCGGCGGGCGATGGCCGAGCCGGTGGCGTCGCCCGCGCCGATCACGCAGCACACGCCGGGTTGTTGCAGGGCGTCGTCCATGCCGGCCGCCTTCACGCGCGCGCGGTGGGCCGGGCCGACACGGCCGCGAACCAGCGCGCAAGGTGGCTCATCTCGGGCGGGACGCGCAGCCCCACGGCCTTGCCCAGCACCAGGGCGCACTGCGCGACGATGTCGGCCATCGAGTAGGCCGGGCCGGCGATGAACTCGCGCCCGGCGAGCTCGCCGTCGAGCCAGGTCATGGCGGCCAGCGCGCGGCCGCGCGCGTGCTGCGCCACCTCGGGCACCTGCTCGACGCGGCCGCGGTAGAACTCGCTGCTGTGCAGGAAGACCTCGGCGATGGGGCGCGAGAGCTCGAACTCCATGCGCAGCGTCCACATCTCGACCTGCGCGGCCTCGCGGGCGGTGCGCCCCATCAGCGGCGGCTCGGGATGCAGCGCCTCGAGGTAGCGGCAGATGGCCAGCGACTCGGTCACCGTGCTGCCGTCGTCGAGCTCGAGCACGGGCAGCCGGCCCAGCGGGTTCAGGCGCAGGAACTCGGGCGCCTGGTTGGCCCGGCCTGCGGCATCCACCTCGCGCCGCGGCAGCGTGAGCCCCTTCTCGGCCAGGAAGATGCGCACGCGCCGGGGGTGCATGCCGGGGGTGAGGTCGTGGAGCAGCATGGGTCGGTCTCCTTTGGCTGGGGTGGTTGCGGCGTTCAGGTGCCGGGCGGCCCGCTGGGGCGCTCTGGCAGCCCGGCCGGCTCCGGCGGTGGCCGCATCGAGCGCACGATCCGCGTGGCCACCTCACGGGCCAGCTCGTCCAGCGGCAGCTGTGCGCCGGGAACACGCCCGCCGCGCAGCGCTGCGGCGCCGTGGATCGCGCTCCAGGCGAACAGCGCGTCGCGCTCGTCCGGCGGCGCGGCGACCACGCCAGTGCGGTGCAGGCCCAGCAGCGCCGCGGGCAGGTAGTCGTGGGTTGGGCGGCGCGTGCGGGGGGCCGCAGTCGCGCGGTAAGCCGCCGCCTGGGCGCCGAACATCAGGCGCCACAGGGCGGGCTCGGTGTCGGCGAACCCGAGGTAGGCGCGAGCCAGGGCCTGCAGGCGTGCCTGCGCCTCGGCGGCGTCACGCGGGGGGCGCTCGATGTCGAAGGCCGCCGCAAAGCGGGCGTGCAGGCGGTCGAACCCGACGCGGGCCACCTCGAGCAGCAGGTCCTCGCGACTGGCGAAGTGACGGTAGGCAGCAGCGGGCGTCACGCCGATCCCGGCGGCGAGCTGCCGCAGAGACAAGCCCTCGATGTCCGGGGCGGCCAGTGCGGCGTCGAGCAGGGCCTGGCGCAGGTTGCCGTGGTGAAAGCCCCTGGCTGCCAGGGCCTGGGCGGACCCGGACGGGGCAGAGGTCACAGCGCGCAGCATCGCCTGATGTTATTGGTGTTTACTTGTGCTCGGCAAGCCCCTAGTATGTGAACATCGTTTACTTCAGGAGATCGACATGACGATGGCACTTGGATCCCGGCAGGGCGGCGCGCGGGCCTCGGAGGGGGGCGGGGCCCGCCGTGTGCTCACGCGGGTGGGTGCCCTGGCGGTGATCGACACCGGGCCGCCAGGCCCGGCGGGCGAGGTCGTCGTGCTGTGGCCGTCCATCCTGGCCGACCACGGCATCTACCGGGCAACGATCGAGGCCTGGCGAGGCCGACACCGCCTGGTCGTCGTCGACGGCCCTGGCCACGGCGACAGCGGCCCGGCCCCGGGGCCTTTCACGATGGCCGACTGCGCGCAGGCGCTCGGCGAGGTGCTCGATGCGCTGGGCGTGGCGCAGCCGGCGGTCGTCGTCGGCACGTCCTGGGGCGGCCTGGTGGCCGGCGAGTTCGCGCTGGCGGCGCCCGGCCGGACCCGCGCCGTGGTCATGCTCAACACCCCGGTGCATACCGCACCGCGCGGCCCCGGCCTCGGCGACCGCTTCGTCGTCTGGGGCGCGCGCTGGCTGACGGGGCTGAGCCTGTACCGCGAAGGCGTGGCCAAGGCCTTCTTCCTGCCGGCCACCCGCGCGCAGGGTGGTGCCGCCGTGGAGGCGTTCCATCGCCATCTTCAGCGCGCCGATGGCGCGGCGCTGGCACCTGCCGTGCGCTCGGTGCTGCTGGAGCGCGAGCCGCTGGCCCCGAGGATGCGCGGGATCGAGGCGCCCACGCTGTTCGTGGCCGGCCGGCACGACGCGATGTACCCGCCGGAGAGCCTGCGCGACGCCGCCGCCACCCTGCCTCGGGGCCGCTTCGAGGTGCTCGACACAGCCCACATCTCGATGGTGGACGCGCCGGGCCAGACCACGGCGCTCATCGACGGCTTCCTCGCATCGCTGGGCTCGGCACCCCGCTGACCCCGCCGGGCGCAGCCACGCGGGCCATTGCAGTTGCGGGGCGGCGTGGCCGTCAGGGCGAGGGCAGGTCCAGCGTCGCCACCGGTGCGCCGGGCGCCGGGGCCTCATGGCTGGCCACCACCCAGGCCTGCGCTGCGGCCCTGGCGTGGCGGGCCAGGGCCTCGTTCAGCCAGGCCGCCGAGGGCGCGTCGAGCGCGTTGAAGGGCTCGTCGAGCAGCACCACGGGCGTGCCGGCCGCCAGCGCCGCCGCCAGCCACACCTTGCGCTGGTTGCCGCTGGACAGCTGCGCGATGCGCGGCCCCAGGAACGGGCCCAGGCCCAGGCCCTGAACCGCCTCGGCCAGCGGGGCCTCGGCCGAGCGTGGGTACAGCGTGGCCATGAAGCCGAAGAATTCCGGCGCGCGCAGGTGATCGAAGGCCAGCGCACCGGGCCCGCACCAGAACACCTGCCGGCGGTAGCCCAGCGGATCGGCGGCGGCATCCGCGCCCGCGGCCACGCGGCGGCCGGCGAAGGGCTCCAGTGCGCCGGCCAGCACCTTCAGCAGCGTGCTCTTGCCGCTGCCGTTGGCGCCGCGCAGCCAGGTCAGGCCCGGCGCGAAGGCGCCGTCCCACATCGTCAGCACGTGGCGGTTGGCGTACGAGAAGCACAGGCCCTCGGCCTTCAGCAGCGGCGCCGTCAAGGCAGCACCTCGCTGCCCAGGGCCACGGCCACCGCCAGGAGGAAGATCCAGCGGGCCGATTGCAGCCCGGCGTCGGCCAGGGGCACGCGCAGCGCCAGCACTGCCGCCAGCACCAGCCAGCCGCCCCAGGCCGCGAGCACGGGCCCGCGGACGGCCGGTGCGGTGCCCAGCACCACCGCGGCCAAGCCCGCCACGCCCAGCAAGGCCGGCGCGGCGGCGGCGGCGTCGAGCCGCCAGCCCCAGGCCCGTTGCGGCAACGGCAAGGGCGCGCAGGCCGCCAGCAGCGGGCGCAGTTCCAGCGCGGCCAGCGCCTGGGCGCGCGCCACGGCTGCCAGCACCAGCAGGGCGTGCAGCGCCAGCCACGCCGGTGCCCAGGCGGGCCGCCAGGCCGCCGCGGCCATCAGCAGCCCGCCCGCCCCCGCGGTGGCCAGCGCGTGCCGAGCCGAGCGCGGTGCCACCCCGCGCCCCAGCGGCCACATCAGCAGCACGCGGCTGCGCAGCGCCCAGGGGCGTGGCCTCGGCGCGGCTGCGGCGCTGCCGCCAGGGACCAGGCTGGCCCGCCGCGGCTGCCCGCCACGCCGCCGCAGCTGCTGCATCAGCACGCCGCCGCCCAGCATCAGCGCCAGCGCCGCCAGGCCTGCGGCCACCACCCAGCCGGCCCGGCCGGCAAGCCAGGGCGGCGACTGCGCCAGCCACGCCAGCAGCCCGAGACCCTGAAGGCCTGCCCAGGGCAGCGAAGCGAGCGCGACGATGCGCAGGTCCGAGCGCCGTGTCACGCGCGGCGCCAGCGGCAGCGCCCGCTCGGCTTCGCCCCAGGCCGAGGGCCACAGGCGCTGGCGCACGGTGGCCAGCAACGCCACGCCCACGCCGGCGCAGCCCATCACGGCCAGCGGCACCCAGACCCCGCCCGCCGCCGCGCCGCGGGCCAGCGGCCACGCGGCCCAGGCGGCCAGCGCCTGCGCGGCGCCCAGCGCCGTGTCCAGCCCGGCGCCGCCGGTGGCCACCACCACGGCCACGGCCGCGAACACGGCCCAGCGTCCGACCCAGCGCCGCAAGCCCAGCCAGCAGGCCGCCGCGTGCACGCGACCATACGACCAGCCCTCGAAGGCTGGCCCTGCGCTGGCTTCGGACAGGCGGCGGAGCACGCCTGGAGCGTACCCCGCCGTGGGGGCGTCAGATGCGCTCGAACACCGCCGCGATGCCCTGCCCGCCGCCGATGCACATCGTCACCAGGGCGTAGCGCTTGCCGGTGCGGTGCAGCTCGTGGATGGCCTTGACGGCCAGGAAGGCGCCGCTGCAGCCGATGGGGTGGCCCAAGGCGATGGCGCCGCCGTTGGGGTTGACCTTGGCCATGTCGAACTCCAGGCCGCGCGCCACGGCCAGGGCTTGCGCGGCGAAGGCCTCGTTGCTCTCGATGACGTCGATCTGGTCGAGCGTGAGGCCGCCCTTCTTCAGCGCCAGCCGGGTGGCGGGGATCGGACCCTCGCCCATGATCTCGTTGGGCACGCCGGCCACCGCGTAGCTGACCAGCCGCGCCAGCGGCTTCGCGCCCGCGCTGGCGGCCGTCTTGGCATCGCCCAGCACCAGGAAGGCCGCGCCGTCGTTGATGCCGCTGGCGTTGCCGGCCGTGACCGTGCCGTCCTTCTTGAAGGCCGGCTTCATCTTGCCCAGCGTCTCCATCGTCGTCGAGGGCTTGACGTGCTCGTCGGTGTCGAAGACGACCTCGCCCTTCTTCGTCTGCTTCACGATGGGCACGATCTGGCCCTTGAACCGGCCCTCGGCGATGGCCGCGGCGGCCTTGCGGTGCGACTCCACGGCGAAGGCGTCCTGCTCCTCGCGCGTGAGGCCCCACTTGACGGCCAGGTTCTCGGCCGTGATGCCCATGTGGCCGACGCCGAAGGGGTCGGTCAGCGTCGCGACCATGGTGTCGATCATCTGCACGTTGCCCATGCGCGCGCCGCTGCGCATCTGCGTGCTGAGGTAGCCGCCGCGGCTCATGACCTCCACGCCGCCGCCGACGCCGTACTCGCAGTCGCCGAGCAGGATGTTCTGCGCCGTCGTCACGATGGCCTGCAGGCCGCTGCTGCACAGCCGGTTGACGGCCATGGCCACGCTGTCCATCGGCAGGCCGGCCTGGATGCTGGCCACGCGCGGCACATAGGCGAAGCGGCTCTCGGTGGGGATGGTGTTGCCCACCGTGACGTAGTTGATCTGCGCCGGATCGATGCCGCTGGCGCCGACGCTGGCCTTCATGACGGTGCCGGCGAGTTCGGCCGGCTCGATGTCGGCCAGGCTGCCGGCGAAGGTGCCGATGGCGGAACGGAGGGCGGAAAGGACGACGACGTCGCGCTGGCTCATGGGGTTGTCTCCGGCTGAATGATGGTGAATCGATGGAAAACCCTAACTTTACGCCCCTGGCGCTGGCGTGGGCCTGACAAACCCCGGTTGCCGGCGGGAGCACCACGGGTGCGGTGCGGCCCGGCGCAGACCCCCTCCTCGATCCAGGGGAGTTGCGGGCCTTGCATAACGGTCGCGTCACGCCCTGTGTCCCATGCTCGGCGCGGTCACCAATTCCACAGGAGAACCCGCATGCCGTCCCCCCGCACGCTCCCCGCCGCCGCCGTCGCCGCCAGCCTGGCCCTGCTGTCCGGCACCGCCCAGGCCACCATGCTCACCTTCACCGGCATCAGCCAGCTCGGCCCCAGCACGGGCTCCGAGTACGGCGACCGCGTCACGGTCGCCGGCACCGGCATCGGCCTCGAAGGCGGTGCCACGCCGAACATCGTGCTCGACTTCGTGCCCACCAGCACCGGCACACCGTTCTCGGTGTGGGCAAGTGGCTACGCTTCGCTGTCCTCGGCGCTGGGCCACGTATCGTTCAACGTCAAGGGCTACGTGGAGTTCACGCCCGACCCCGGGTGGGACGTGGTGCTCACCAGCTTCGACGTGGCGGGCTGGTCTTCGAGCGCCTACCCGGACAGCCGCGTCCGCGTGGTCGACGCCGCCGGCACCACGCTGTTCGACACGGGCTCGTTCACCTTCCCGGTGAGCACGGTGCAGTCGTTCCTGCCGGTTCCCATCCGCTCCTCGCAGCCCCTGCGGCTGGTGGTCGATGACTTCGGCGACCTCGCCATCGACAACGTGCTGTTCAGCCAGGTGGCCACCATCCCCGAGCCCGGCACCTGGGCCCTGTGGCTGGCCGGCGTGGGCGTGCTGGGCACGCTGGCGCGGCGGCGCGCGCGGGGCTGAGCCCCGCCCGGGCTGCCCGGGTGCGGGCCCGGCAGGACGGCGCGGCCGGCCGGGCAGCCGGTCCGTACCGATGGCGCCGGTGAACGGGTTCGGCGGACTATCCTTCGACCCGGTTTGCCGCTTCTGCCGGTACGTCGCCCCACCCGATGCCTGCCCGACTCCTGCTGCTCGAAGACGAACAGGCCATCGCCGACTCGCTGCTGTACGTGCTGCGCAGCGAGGGCTTCGAGGTCGTGCACCACCGCCTGGCCCGCGATGCGCTGGCCGAGGTGGAGCGCCTGCCGCCCGATCTGGCGCTGCTGGACGTCGGCCTGCCCGACGGCAATGGTTTCGACGTCTGCCGTGCCCTTCGGCGCACCCACGGCCTGCCGATCGTGTTCCTGACCGCCCGCGACGATGAGATCGACCGTGTGCTGGGCCTGGAACTGGGCGCCGACGACTACGTGGGCAAGCCCTTCTCGCCGCGCGAGGTGTGCGCGCGGGTGAAGGCCGTGCTGCGGCGCACGGCGACGGGCGAACCGGCCCCGACCCACCGCCTGCTGCGGCTGGACGAACCCAACCAGCGCATCCACGGCCCGCAGGGGCCGCTGCCGCTGACGCGGCTGGAGTACCGGCTGCTGGCGGTGCTGCTGCGCCAGCCGCAGCGCATCTTCTCGCGCGCCGAGCTGATGTCGCGGGTCTGGGTCGACGCGCCCGACACCGCAGACCGCACGGTCGACGCCCACGTGAAGCTGGTGCGCGGCAAGCTGCGCGAGGCCGGGCTGCCGGCCGACCTGATCCAGACCCACCGCCACATGGGCTACTCGCTGCAGCCCTGAGACAGGCTCATGCGCATCGGACTTCGGCTGCTGCTGGCCTTCCTGCTGGTGCTGGGCCTGGGCCTGGTGGTGGTGTTGCAGGTGTTCCTGGAGGAGATCAAGCCCGGCACGCGCATGGCCATGGAAGACAGCCTGGTGGACACCGCCTACACGCTGGCGCAGCTGGCCGCCCCCGAGCTGAAGGCCGGCACCCTGGCCACCGGCGCGTTCGCGCAGGCCTTGCGCGCGCTGCCCGAGGTGCGCCCGCAGGCCACGCTCTGGGGCTTCCCCAAGGAACGCATCGACACGCAGGTGAGCGTCACCGACGCCCGGGGCGTCGTGGTGTTCGACACCCGGCCCGGGTTCATCGGCCGCGACCACTCGCGCTGGAACGACGTGCTGCGCACGCTGCGGGGCGAGTACGGCGCCCGCTCCAGCGCCACCGCGCCCGACCGGCCCGACGACACCGTGATGCACGTGGCCGCGCCCATCCGCGACCAAGGCCGCATCATCGGCGTGCTGACCGTCTCGCGGCCCAACCGCACGCTCGAACCCTACATCGACCGCGGCCGGCAGCGTGTGCTCAAGGCCTCGTGGGTGCTGCTGGGCGTCACGCTGGCCGTGGGCGGCCTGCTCACGTGGTGGATCGCCAGCTCGCTGCAGCGGCTGCAGGCCTACGCCCTGGCCGTGGCCCGCGGCGACCGGGCCGTGCCGCCGCGCATGGGCCGCTTCAGCGGCAACACCGAGTTCCACGACCTGGCGCAGGCGGTCGAGCGCATGCGGCTGCGCCTGGAGGACAAGGCCTACGTCGAGCACTACGTGCACACCCTCACGCACGAGCTCAAGAGCCCGCTGGCGGCCTTGCGCGGCGCGGCCGAGGTGCTGCAGGAGCCGCTGCCCGAGCCCGAGCGCCAGCGCTTCGCGGCCCACGTGCAGCGCCAGACCGAGCGGCTGCAGCAGCTCATCGATCGTCTGCTGGGCCTGGCCGCCGTGGAGCAGCTGCGCCAACTGGAGGATGCCGAGGTGCTGGACCTGGCCGCCCTCACGCGCGACCGCCTGGCCGCCCAGGAGCCGCGCCTGCGCCGCAAGGGCCTGCAGGCGCAGGCCGTGCTGGACGACGCGCTGCGCGTGCGGGGCAGCCGGTTCCTGCTGTCGCAGGCCCTGGACAACCTGCTGGACAACGCCATCGACTTCTCGCCGCCGGGCGGCACGCTGCACGTTGCCTGGGCTCGCTCGGGCGATCACCCGCGCGAGGCCACGTGGTCGGTGCGCGACGAAGGACCGGGCGTGCCCGACTACGCCCTGCCGCGCGTGTTCGAGCGCTTCTACTCGCTGCCGCGACAGGACACGCAGGAGCGCAGCTCGGGCCTGGGCCTGTGCTTCGTGCGCGAGGTCTGCGAGCTGCACCGGGGCCGCGTGAGCGTCGACAACGTGCCCGGGGGCGACGCTGCCGCCGAGCCCGCGGGCTGCCGCGCCAGCCTGACGCTGCCGCTTCACGACGCGGCTTGAGGGCGTCGCCGCGGTTGCGGCTTCACGCCCGTTTCACGTTTGGCGCATGGTCGCTGCACCGGGGCTTTCCAGAATGGGACGAGGACGACGCGACGTGTCCGCACACCCCACTCTCCCCGGAGCAGCCCATGAACCGATTTCCCCTGCTCGGCAAGTTGCTGACCATCGCTGCGCTCACCGCCGTGCTGCTGGTGGCGCTGGCCGCAGTGCGCGGCATCGTCAACGAGCGCAGCGGCTACCGGCAGCAGGCGCAGGCCGAGGTGGCCGCGGCGCACGCCGGCCCGCAGACCGTGGTCGGCCCCGTGCTGTGGCTGCCCTACACCGAGACCCTCGTCCGCACGGTCAAGGAAGACACCGAAGCCGGCCCGCGGCAGCGCCAGGAGCTCGTTACCGAAGAGCACGCCCTGCTGGTGTATCCCGCCACATGGAAGGTCCGCAGCCAGCTCGTCCCCGAGCAGCGGCAACGCGGCATCTTTCCCGTCACGGTCTACGCCAGCCAGCACCAGGCCAGCGGGGAGTTCGTGTTGACCGAGCCCCAGCCCGCCCGGCCGGGCGGACAGGTCAAGCTGGGCCGACCCCTGCTGCTGATGGGCGTGAGCGACGCCCGCGGGCTGCTGGGTGCGCCGCGGGTGCAGATCGCAGGCCAGATGCTCGCCCTGCAGCGGGCTCCGGCCCGCGCGCCGCTGCCCCTGGCCGTCGAGATCGACCCCGACCTGCTGCAGCCCGGGGCCACGCTGGCGCTGGAGCTGCAGTTCGAGCTCGCCGGCACGGGCCGCATCGGCTGGGTGCCCCTGGCCGACGACACCACCGTCACCCTCACCTCCGCCTGGCCGCACCCCAGCTTCGGCGGCAGTTTCCTGCCGCGCAGCCGCAGCGTGACGGCGCAGGGCTTCGAGGCCACCTGGCGAGTGCCGGCCCTGTCCACGCAAGCGCAGGCGATGTTCACGGCCCGCGGTGACAAGCGCCCGCCGCCCGAGCAGTTCCACGTGACGCTGGCCGACCCGATCGACCCCTACCGCCTGGCCGAGCGCGCCGCCAAGTACGGCCTGCTCTTCATCGGCCTGACCTTCGCCGCCTTCTTCGTGCTGGAGACGGTGCGTCGCTGGCGCATCCACCCCGTGCAGTACCTGATGATCGGCGCGGCGCTGGTGCTGTTCTTCCTGCTGCTGCTGTCGATCGCCGAGCACCTGCCCTTCGCGGTGGCCTACGCGCTGGCCACCACCGCGTGCATCGGCCTGCTGGCCCACTACCTGCGCCACGTGCTGGGAGGCTGGGGCCCCGGCCTGGGCATGAGCGGCCTGCTCGCCGCGCTGTACGGCGTGCTCTACGGCATCCTGATGTCGGAGGACAACGCGCTGCTCATGGGCTCGCTGCTCCTGTTCGGCGTCCTGGCCGGCGTGATGACGGTGACGCGCAAGCTGGACTGGTACGGCGTCGGCAAGCCTGCGGCACCGCTGCAGTCCCCGCGCGCCTGAACGGCGGCGGCGTCGCTGGCGGCGGTTTCCCCGCCGGCCGCGTGCGCTGCCGACCCTGCGCGAAGGGCGGTCAGCCGGAATGGGCCAGCAGCAGCTGCGCCACCGCGGCCACCGCGATCACGCCCGGCTCCTTGCCGCGCAAGCCCGGCAGGCCGATGGGGCAGGTGATGCGCGCCAGGAGCTCGGGCGCCACGCCGCGCTCGGCCAGCCGGCGCTCGAACTTGGCGCGCTTGGTGGCGCTGCCGATCAGGCCGAAGAAGCCGAAGTCGCCGCGCGCCAGGATCTCGCGCGTGATCGCCAGGTCGAGGTCGTGGCTGTGCGTGAGCACGAGGAAGGCGTCGCCGGCCGCGGCGGCCGCCACCTCCGCCTGCACGGGCTCGGCGCAGACGCGCTCGATGTGCGGCGGCAGCGCCACGGCGGGGAACTCGCTCTCGCGCTCGTCCACCCAGCGCACCCGGCAGGGCACGGCGGCCAGCAGGTTGACGATGGCGCGGCCCACGTGGCCGGCGCCGAACAGGTGCAGCGTGAATCGCGGGGGCGTGCCCTGCCACTGGGCGGGCGGATCGTCGGCCAGCGGTGTGTAGCGCAGCACCAGCGCGCCACCACAGCACTGGCCGAGGCTGGGGCCGAGGGTGATGCGCTGGGTCTCGGCCGGGGCTTCGACAGGCTCAGCCCGAACGGGGTCTCTCGCCGCCCGGGCGGAACCTGTCGGAGCCCAGGCCTGGAGACACTGCCGAGCCCGCCGCAAGGCCTGCAGCTCCAGGTGCCCGCCGCCGATGGTGCCCGCCACCGCGTCGGCCGCCACCAGCATGCGCGTGCCGGTCTCGCGCGGCACCGAGCCCTGGTGCTCCACCACCGTCACCACCACCGCCGCGCGGCCGGCCGCGGCCCAGGCCTCGGCGGCGTCGCGCACCGGGTCCCAGGCGCAGGGATTCACGGGACGGCCGCCCGCGGCATCAGGCGCAAGCGCCGCGCCCCTCGCGCACGGCCTGCACCGCGCGCAGCACGGCCTCGGGCGTGGCCGGCGCGTCCAGCGGCGGGCACACGGCGTGGCCGCCGACGGCCGAGACGGCGTCGCGGATGGCCAGCAGCACGCTGATGGGCAGCAGCAGCGG
>JBKDQY010000256.1:0-3234 GCA_046341655.1 Betaproteobacteria bacterium
GCCTGGGCGCGGTGCGGCAGTTCCTGCAGCAGCGCGGCGTCGATCCGCGGCGCACCTTCGTCGAGAGCCGGATCGACCAGAAGATCAAGGAGCCGCGGCTGGACATCCAGCTGCTGGGCCGGCCCTCGAGCAATTGAGCCGCCGGGGGCGGCTCGCGCTCAGTGCGCCTGGTCCCAGTTCGCCCCCACGCCCACCTCGGCCACCAGCGGCACCTTCAGGGGCGCCACGCCGGCCATCAGCCGCGGCAGCGCCTCTCGCGCCCAGGCCAGCTCGGCCTCGGGCACCTCGAGCACCAGCTCGTCGTGCACCTGCATCACCATGCGCGTGGCGCGCCGCTCGTCGTCGAGCGCGCGCTGCACCGCGATCATCGCCAGCTTGATGAGGTCGGCCGCCGTGCCCTGCATCGGCGCGTTGATGGCCTGGCGCTCGGCGCCGCTGCGCCGCGGGCCGTTGGGCGAGTTGATCTCGGGCAGCCACAGGCGGCGGCCGAACACCGTCTCCACGTAGCCCTGCTCCCGGGCCTTCAGCCGCGTCTCGTCCATGTAGCGCTTCACCCCCGCGAAGCGCGCGAAGTAGCGGTCGATGAAGTCCTTGGCCGCCTTCTGCTCGATGCCCAGCTGGCTGGCCAGGCCGAAGGCGCCCATGCCGTAGATGAGGCCGAAGTTGATGGTCTTGGCGTAGCGCCGCTGCTCCGACGACACCTCGTCCAGCGGCGTGCCGAAGACCTCGCTGGCGGTGGCGCGGTGGATGTCCAGCCCGCGCTCGAAGGCGCGCAGCAGCGCCGCGTCCTCGCTGATGTGGGCCATGATGCGCAGCTCGATCTGCGAGTAGTCGGCGCTCATCAGCACGTGGCCCGGCGGCGCCACGAAGGCCTCGCGCACGCGCCGGCCCTCGGGCGTGCGGATGGGGATGTTCTGCAGGTTGGGGTCGTTGCTGGCCAGCCGCCCCGTCACCGCCACCGCCTGCGCGTAGGTGGTGTGCACGCGGCCGGTGGCCGGGTTCACCATCTGCGGCAGCTTGTCGGTGTAGGTGCCCTTGAGCTTGGCCAGGCTGCGCGCCTCCAGGATCTTCGCCGGCAGCGGGTAGTCGGCCGCCAGCTCCTGCAGCACGTCCTCGTCGGTGCTGGGCGCGCCGGTGGCGGTCTTCTTCTTCACCGGCAGCCCGAGCTTGCCGAAGAGGATCTCGCCGATCTGCTTGGGGCTGCCCATGTTGAAGGGCTGGCCCGCCAGCGCGTGCGCCTCGGATTCGAGGGCCACCAGGCGCTGGCCCAGATCGGCGCTCTGGCGCGACAGCACCGCCGCGTCGATCAGCACGCCTTGGCGCTCGATGCGGCCGAGCACGGCGCTGGTGGGCATCTCGATGCGCTCGTAGACGAAGGCCAGCCCCGCGTCGGCCTGCACGCGGGGCAGCAGGACGCCGCTCAACTGCAGGGCCATCTCGCTGTCCTCGCCCGAGTAGGTGGTGGCGCGTTCGACGTCGACCTGCGCGAACGGGATCTGGTTCGCGCCCTTGCCGCACAGCTCCTCGTAGCTCAGGCCGCGGCGGCCCAGGTGGCGCTCGGCCAGCGCCTCCAGGCCGTGCTTCATGTGCGCCTCGAGCACGTAGCTCTGCAGCAGCGTGTCGTGGCGGTAGCCGCGCACGTCGATGCCGGCGTTCATCAGCACGTGCCAGTCGTACTTGACGTTCTGGCCCACCTTGCCGTGGGCCGGGCTCTCAAGCCAGGGCTTCAGCCGCGCCAGCACTTCGGCCACCGGCAGCTGCGCGGGCGCGTCGGGGTAGTCGTGCGCCAGCGGCACGTAGGCGGCGCGCCCGGGCTCCACCGCGAAACTGATGCCCACCAGCCGCGCCACCATCGCGTCGAGGCTGTCGGTCTCGGTGTCCAGCGCGGCCAGGTCGGCGGCCATGAGGCGCTCGATCCAGGCGTCCAGCCGCGCCCAGGTGGTGACGGTCTCGTACTCGCGCGCCAGCGGCACGGCCGGTGGCACGGGCGATTCGCCGGCCGCGGCCGGCGCGGCCGCCGGCACCGCCACCGCCACCGCGGGCGCGCGGCCCAGCGCGGCCTCGAGCTCGCGCTTCCAGGTGCGGAAGCCGTAGCGCGTGCAGAAGTCCAGCAACGCCTCGCGGTCCACCTCGCGCGGCGCCAGCGCGTCCAGGCCGGGCCAGCCCGGCACCTGGGCCGCGAGGTCGCAGTCGGTCAGCACCGTCACCAGCCGCCGGCCGGTGGGGAGCCAGCCGAGGGCCTTGCGCAGGTTCTCGCCAGCCACGCCCTTGATGCCGTCGGCAGCGGCCATCACGCCCTCGAGACTGCCGTGCTCGGCGATCCACTTCGCCGCCGTCTTGGGGCCCACCTTGTCGACGCCCGGCACGTTGTCCACCGCGTCGCCCATCAGCGCCAGGTAGTCGACGATGCGCGCGGGCGGCACGCCGAACTTGGCCAGCACGCCGGCCTCGTCGAGCACCTCGGGCGGCTTGCTCATGGTGTTGATCAGGCTCACCTGCGGCGCCACCAGCTGCGCCAGGTCCTTGTCGCCGGTGGAGATGAGCACGCGGTGGCCCTCCGCGGCCGCGCGACGGGCCAGCGTGCCGATGGCGTCGTCGGCCTCGATGCCCGGCGGCACCAGCACCGGCCAGCCCAGCAGCCGCACGGCCTCGTGGATGGGCTCGATCTGCAGCCGCAGGTCGTCGGGCATGGGCGCGCGGTGGGCCTTGTACTCGGGGTACCAGTCGTCGCGGAAGGTCTTGCCGGGCGCGTCGAACACGCAGGCGGCGTGCGCCGCGGGGTAGCGCTCGCGCATCCAGGTCATCATGGCCACCATGCCGTGGATGGCGCCGGTCGGGAAGCCGTCCGGCGAGCGCAGGTCGGGCATGGCGTGGAAGGCGCGGTAGAGGTAGCTCGAGCCGTCCACCAGCAGCATCAGGCCGGCCTCGGGGTTGGGGGATGCGGTCATGCGGGGGATCGTAGCCCGGGCCGATCGATAGAATCCGGCGCCATGGTTCCCACCCTCCCGATGCGGCGCGCGCTGCCCGCCCTGGCCCTGGCGGCCGCGGCCGCAGCGGCCTCGGCGCAGACGGCGGCGGCCCCGGCCCAGCCCGCCGCCCAGGCCCCGGCCGAGCGCCCGCACGTCACCGTGCTGGAAGACGACAACACGCGCATCGAGGAACACCGCGTGCGCGGCGCCGTCACCAAGGTGGTGGTGCAGAGCACGGTCGGCGGCGCGCCAGCCTACGAGATCC
>JBKDQY010000257.1:0-23816 GCA_046341655.1 Betaproteobacteria bacterium
GAAGCTGCACCTGGCGCAAGTGCAACCGGTCCTCGGTCAAGGTGCCCGTCTTGTCCAGAAAGATCTGCTGCACGCTGGACATCGCCTCCAGCGTGTCCAGACGGCGCAGCAGCACGCCTCGCCGTGCCAAGCCGCCGGCGGCAGCCACCAGTGTGGAGGGCGTGGCCAGCGACAGAGCACACGGACAGGTCACGATCAGCACGGCCACCACCACCCCCAGGGCGCGTGCGGGCTCGATGACCCACCAGGCCAGCCCGGCCAGCGCCGCCAGGGTCAACACGGCCCACAGGAACGGGCCCGCCCAGCGGTCGGCCAGACGCACCGACGCGGGACGCGAGGACAAGGCCTCGCGCATCAGCGCCACGATGGCGTCGTGCCGGGTGTCGGCGCCGAGCTTGAGCACCCGCATGTCGAAGGGCGCCCCCAGATTCAGGCTGCCGGCCCACAGGTCGTCACCCCTGTGGCGCGACACCGCTGCGGATTCCCCGGTGATCAGGGCCTCGGAGACGTCTGCGGCGTCGGCCAGCAGCTCGCCATCAGCAGGCACGACGCCGCCGCGCGCCACCCGTACCCGATCACCCACCAGCAGGCGATGCACGCTCATCTGCAGGGTGGAGCCGTCTTCCGAGACCCGCCAGGCCGTCTGCGGCATGGCCCCCGCCGTGGACTCCAGCGTTTCGGCTGCACGATGGCGGGAGCGCACTTCCAGAAACCGCCCCAGCCACAGGAAGGCCAGGAACATGGTCAGCGAGTCGAAGTACACCTCCTCGCCGAAAGGGCCCGACGGATCGAAGGTGGCGGCCGTGCTGGCCACGAAGGTCACCAGCAGGCCCAGCGACACGGGCACTTCCATGCCGATGCGCCGTGCACGAAGCGAAACCCATGCGCCGCGCAGGAACGGCATGCCCGCAAACCACAGCACCGGCACCGACAGGATCCAGCTGCCCCAGTTCAGCAACCGCCTCAGGTCGTTGCTCAGTTCTCCCGGCGCGGCGACATAGGACGGCGTGGCCATCATCATGACTTGCATGGCAAGAAAGCCGGCGACGAACAGCCTCCACAGCGTTTGCCGATGTTCCTGTCGGCGAAGATCCCGCGCGGCAAGCGCGGCGTCCGGCGCCGCTTCATACCCCGCGCGCCGAACCGCCTCGACAAGCCGGGAAGGACGGGTGCGTGTGGGGTCCCAGTGCACGGCGGCCCGCTGCGCACTGGCGCTGACGCGCACCGCATGAACCCCGTCCAGCTCCGCCAAGGCGTCTTCGATGATGCCCGCGCAAGCCGCGCAGTGCATGCCCGACAGCTGGAACGACGACACCCCGCGCCGCGCCCCGTCGGCATCCGTCTCCCACCTTGTGAAGCGCGCCACCTCTTCCGGCTCGTCCACCGCAGGCCCAGGGGCCTGCGCTCTCGCGGACGCAGGCCCGGGGGCCTGCGCTCTCGCGGACGCAGGACCAGGGGCCTGGGTACTCGCATGCGCAGGACCAGGGGCCTGCGCCGCGGCCGGCTTACAGGCCGGAAGTACCGGAAGGACCGCAAGAGTTTCGGCGGAATTCATGTCGAGCGGCGTGGCGGCTGCAGCGGGTGGCCCGCCGTCACGAAGCACTGCCTGAGGAGATTCCATAATCATGGGCCGCAACCCGCCTTCACGTCATGACCTGCGTCACGCACTTCCCAGGGTTCACTGCGCCCGTGGCGAACCACCAGCCCGCCATCCACCGGGGCCGCCCCTTCGGTGCATGGGCCGCCGTGACGCTTGTGCTGTGGGGTCAGACGGTGGGTCCGCCGGTGCGGGCCCAGCAGATGCCTCAGCCCCGCCTGCCCACCGTGCAGCTGCAAGCCGGCATGCACAACATCGTCGCGGAATGGGCCCAGACCCCTCAGCAGCAGCAGATCGGCATGATGATGCGAACCGAGATGGCCACCCATGAGGGCATGCTGTTCGCGTTCGACGACGTGGCACCGCGCTGCTTCTGGATGAAGAACACGCTGCTGCCCTTGTCCATCGCCTTCATCCAGGACGATGGCACGGTGGTCAACATCGCGGAGATGAAGCCCAGGTCCGAGGCCTCCCATTGCTCGGAAAAGCCCGTGCGCTATGCGCTGGAGATGAACCAGGGCTGGTTCTCCAAGCGCGCCATCAAGGCGGGCTTCCGCCTCAAGGGTCCGCCGTTCAAGCCCTGAACCCGCTGGCGGCGTTTCCGGCGCGCCAATGAAGAAGGCCGGCATGGCCGGCCTTTCTCGTGGACAACGATGGGCGCTTCAGCCGAAGTTCTTCTCGGCGAAGCTCCAGTTCACCAGCTTGTCCAGGAAGGTCTCGACGAACTTCGGGCGCAGGTTGCGGTAGTCGATGTAGTAGGCATGCTCCCACACGTCCACGGTCAGCAAGGCGGTGTCTCCGGTGGTCAACGGCGTGCCGGCAGCACCCATGTTGACGATGTCCACCGAGCCATCGGCCTTCTTGACCAGCCAGGTCCAGCCACTGCCGAAGTTGCCGACGGCGCTCTTGACGAAGGCTTCGCGGAAGGCGGCGTAGCTGCCCCACTTGGCGCTGATGGCCGCGGCCAGCGCGCCGCCGGGCTCGCCGCCGCCGTTGGGCTTCATGCAGTTCCAGAAGAAGGTGTGGTTCCAGATCTGCGCGGCGTTGTTGTAGACGCCGCCGGAGCTCTTCCTGACGATGTCCTCGAGCGCCATGCTCTCGAACTCGGTCCCCTTCTGCAGGTTGTTGAGGTTCACCACGTAGGCGTTGTGATGCTTGCCGTGGTGGAACTCCAGCGTCTCCCGGCTGTAGTGCGGGGCCAGGGCGTCGATGGCGTAAGGCAGCGGGGGCAGGGTGTGTTCCATGGCGTTTCGTGCTTCCTGAAGGGTGGCGGGATCTGACCGGTCCGGGATTGTAGGCAGCGCCCCTTCAGCGGGGCGGCGGCAGGGCTTCGATGCGCAGCAGCTCGGCCTCGGCCGTGCCGTCGGCCCAGGTGGCGCGCACGGCCTGGCCGGCCCGCAGGCCGGCCACCGACACCACCGGGCGGCCGTCGAGCGTCTGCACCCACGCGTAGCCGCGGCGCAGCACGCGCGCGGGATCGTGCGCCTTCAAGCGCGCCGCGGCGGCGTCCAGCCGCAACGGCTCGGTGTGCAGCCGCTCGCGCAGGGCGCGCCGCGCGCGCTCGCCCAGGCGGCCCAGGGCGTCCTGACGCTGCTGCAGCGTCAGCAGCGGCGCCCGCGCCAGGCGCTGGGCGCGCGACTCCAAGCCCTGGCGCTGCGCCGCCAGCGCGCGAGCCGGCGTGCCCAGGCGCGCGGCCAGCGTGTCGGTGCGCTGGGCCAGGCGCTGCAGCGCACGCTCCGCGGCCCGCCGTGCGCGCTCGGCACGGGCGTCGAGCTGTGCCCGCAACTCGGCCAGCGCCGGCGCGGCCAGCTCGGCGGCGGCCGTGGGCGTGGGCGCGCGCAGGTCGGCGGCGAGGTCGGCCAGGGTCACGTCGGTCTCGTGGCCGACGCCGCACACCACGGGCAGCGGGCAGGCGGCAATCGCCCGCACCAGGCGCTCGTCGTTGAAGGCCCAAAGGTCCTCGAGCGAACCTCCGCCGCGCACCAGCAGCAGCGCATCGACCTCGGCGCGGCGCGCCGCGACGGCCAGCGCCTCGACGAGCGCCGCCGGCGCCTCGGCACCCTGCACAGGGGCCGGGTAGATGACGACACGCACCTGGGGCGCGCGGCGCTGCAGCGCCGTGATCACGTCGCGCAGCGCGGCGGCGGCCAGAGAGGTCACCACGCCCAGTGCGCGCGGCTGGGGCGGCAGGGCTCGCTTGCGCGCGGCGTCGAACAGGCCCTCGGCCGCCAGGCGTGCACGCCGACGCAGGAACTCCTCGTACAAGGCGCCCTCGCCCACCCGGCGCATGGCCTCGACCACCATCTGCAGCTCGCCGCGGGCCTCGTAGACGCCGAGGCGGCCCCGCAACTCGACCTGCTGGCCGTCTGCCGGCGCGAAGTCCAGCAGCGTCGAGGCGCGGCGGAACATCGCGCAGCGCAACAGGGCCGGCGCACCGCCCGCATCCTTCAGCGAAAAGTACAGGTGGCCGCTGGCCGCGCGCGAAAGGCCCGAGAGCTCGCCACACACGGCCACCGCGCCGAAGCGGGCGGTCAGCGCGTCGCTCGTGGCCAGCAACAGCGCAGCCACGCCCCAAGGGGCCCGCGCGGGCGGTTCAGGCATCGGGGAAAGCCCGGCAGTCCACAGCACCCCGCAGGCTAGGGGGGTGCCCTGAAATCGCTGTCACGCAACTGTTATCCGATCGCAAGTGATTGATGCGCATGAACTTTTCGTTGCTCAATTCTTGGGCAGCAGGTCCCAGGACCTGTGGCGACGCCCACTTGCGATCGGCGCGCAGGCTTTGCCCACAACTTTGTCCACAGCCTGCGTGGATAGTGCTTGACGGCTCGCCGCCGAGCCGGGCCGGCGACCCTGCGGAGCCGCCGGAGGCATCGGCCATAATGACCGCAGCAGTCCCGCACAGCCGCCGCGCACGATCGCGCGAGAGACGAGACACCGTTGCTGTCCATCATACAAGCCGCAGGCTGGCCGATCTGGCCCTTGATCCTGTGCTCCATCGTCGCGCTGGCCCTGGCGATCGAGCGCTTCTACACGCTGCGCCCTTCGCAGGTGGCCCCGCCCACCCTGCTCGATGAGGTGCTGGGCGTCACGCGCGCCAGCCTGCCCTCGGCCGACATCGTGAACAAGCTCGCCGCCAACTCGGTGCTCGGCGGTGTGCTGGCGGCCGGCCTGCGCAGCGTGATTGCCGAGCCGCGCATCACCGAGACCGCGCTGCGCCAGCAGATCGAGAGCGCCGGCCGCTCCGCCGTGCACGGCCTGGAGCGCTACCTCAACGCGCTGGGCACCATCGCGACAGCGGCGCCGCTGCTGGGCCTGCTGGGCACGGTGATCGGCATGATCGAGATCTTCGGCTCGCAGGCGCCCACGGCCGGCTCGGCCGGCAACCCGCAGCAACTGGCGCACGGCATCTCCATCGCCCTGTACAACACCGCGTTCGGGCTCATCGTCGCCATCCCGGCGCTGATGCTGTACCGCTACTTCCGCCGCCGCGTCGACGAGTACGAACTGGCGATGGAACTCGCCGCCGAGCGCCTGGTGCCGCACCTGATGCGCTTCGCCGTCAAGGCCGGCTGAGCGCGCGCATGAAGTTCGGTCGCCGCCGCGTCGAGGAACCGGAGATCAACCTGATCCCGTTCATCGACGTGTTGCTGGTGGTGCTGATCTTCCTGATGCTGTCGACCACCTACTCGCGCTTCACCGAACTGCAGATCAACCTGCCCGCGGCCGACGCCGAGCGGCTGCGCGAGCGCCCTTCCGAGGTCATCGTGTCCGTGGCGGCCGACGGCCGCTACGCCGTCAACAGGCGCCCGGTCGATGGCCGCAGTGTCGAGGCGCTGACCGCTGCGCTGGCCGCGGCCTCCGGCGGGCGGCCGGAGGTCGTGATCATCGTCTCGGCCGATGCGCTGGCGGCGCACCAGTCCGTGGTCAACGTGCTCGACGCGGCGCGCCGTGCCGGGCTGTCGCGGCTGACGTTCGCGGCCCAGACCGCGGGCACGACGCCGCGCTGACGCGCGACGCAGCGTGCCCGGCGCGCTCGAAGACTTCTTCCGCCGCGTCTGGTGGACGTCGCGGCCCGGCCTGGCGGCGCGCCTGTTGCAGCCGCTGTCCGCGGTGTACGGGGTGCTGCAGCGGCGCCACGCCCGCCGCGCAAACTCCGCCTCGGCGCTGCCGGTGCCGGTGCTGGTGGTGGGAAACGTCGTCGTCGGCGGCGCCGGCAAGACCCCCACGGTGATGGCCGTCGTGGCCGCGCTGGCGCAGCGCGGGCACCGGCCCGGCATCGTGTCGCGCGGGCACGGGCGTGCGGACTCGGCCCCACGCGTGGTGGCGCAGGCCGACCACCCGCACGACGTGGGCGACGAGCCGCTGCTGATGGCGCGCCGCAGCGGCGTGCCGGTGGCGGTGGGGCGCGACCGCGTGGCGGCGGCGCGGGCACTGATCGAGGCGCACCCGGAGATCGACGTCATCGTCTCCGACGACGGCCTGCAGCACCGCGCCCTTCCCCGCCGGGCCGAGCTGCTGGTGTTCGACGAGCGCGGCGCCGGCAACGGCCTGCTGCTGCCGGCCGGGCCGCTGCGCGAGCCGCTGCCGCGGCAGCTGGCCGCGGGCCGCCACGTGCTCTACACCGCGGGCTCGGCGAGCACGCCGCTGCCCGGTGCCTTTGCCACCCGCCGGCTGCAGCGCGCCTGGCCGCTGGCCGCCTGGCACGCGAACGACCCGACGGCCGCCGCGCCGCTGGCCGCGCTGCGAGGCCGGCCGCTGCTGGCCGCCGCCGGGCTGGCGGCGCCGCAGAAGTTCTTCGCCATGCTGCGCGAGGCCGGCCTGCAGGTCCAGACGCTGCCGCTGCCCGACCACCACGACTACGCCACGCTCCCCTGGCCCGCTGCGGGCTGCGACGTGCTGGTCACCGAGAAGGACGCCGTCAAGCTCGACCCTGCCCGCGCCGCTGTCCGGCCCGTGTGGGTGCTGCCGCTAGACTTGGACGTGCCCGAGACGCTGCTCGATGCGCTGCACGCCGAGCTCTTCGGCCCCCGCCCCGCGAACGCCCGAACGCCATGAGCCTGGACCACCGCCTGATCGAACTGCTCGTCTGCCCCGTCTGCAAGGGCCCGCTGCAGCTGCGCCGCGACGCCGAGCAGCGTCCGCTGGACCTGGCCTGCCCGGCCGACCGGCTGGCCTTTCCGATCCGGGACGGCATTCCCGTCATGCTGGAGAACGAAGCCCAGCCGCTGGACGGCCCGGCCCCCGACGGCGCGCCCGCCCCGTGAACGCGCTCGGCTTCACGGTGTTGATCCCGGCGCGGCTGGCGAGCACGCGGCTGCCCCGCAAGCCCCTGGCCGACATCGCCGGCAAGCCCATGGTCGTGCGCGTGGCCGAGCGCGTGGCAGGCCTGGCCGGTGCCCGCGCCGTTGTCGTGGCCTGCGACGATGCTGAGATCGCCGCCGCCTGCGCCGCCCACGGTGTGCAGGCCGTCCTCACCCGCGCCGACCACCCCAGCGGCAGCGACCGCCTGGCCGAGGCCTGCGGGCACCTGGGGCTGGACGGCGACGACGTCGTCGTCAACGTGCAGGGCGACGAGCCGCTGATCGACCCGGCCCTGGTGCAGGCGGTGGCGGCGCTGCTGCTGCAGCGCGACGACTGCGTCATGGCCACCGCCGCCCACGCGCTGGCAGAGGCCGCGGAGTACACCAACCCCAACGTCGTCAAGGTGGTGCTCGACGCCGCCTCGCGCGCGCTGTACTTCAGCCGCGCGCCGCTGCCCTGGTGGCGCGACGGCGGCGGCGCCCCGCCCGGCGATCCGGCGCCGCTTCGCCACGTGGGCCTGTACGCCTATCGCGCGGGCTTCCTTCGCGCGTTCCCGTCGCTGCCGCCGGCGGCGCTGGAACAGGCCGAGGCGCTGGAGCAGCTGCGCGTGCTGTGGCACGGCCACCGCATCGCGGTGCACGTGTCGGACCACGCGCCGGGGCCTGGCATCGACACGCCAGCCGACCTGGCCCGGGTGCGCGCGCAGTTCGAGGCTGCGTCCTTGGGCCCTGCCGCGTCAGCTTGACGCGAGAGGTCGCGTGCTATTCTCGATTCGAGGGGACAGGCGCACGACAACACCGAAAGAGGAACGCGATGAGATTGATCCTCCTGGGCGCCCCTGGCGCCGGCAAGGGCACGCAGGCCACCTTCATCTGCCGGCATTTCGGCATCCCCCAGATCAGCACCGGCGACATGCTGCGCGCCGCCGTCAAGGCGGGTACGCCGCTGGGCCTGGCCGCCAAGCAGGTGATGGACAGCGGCGGGCTGGTCAGCGACGACATCATCATCGGGCTCGTCAAGGAACGCATCGCGCAGCCCGACTGCGCCAACGGCTTCCTGTTCGACGGCTTCCCGCGCACCATCCCGCAGGCCGACGCCATGAAGGCCGCCGGCGTCAAGCTCGACCACGTCGTCGAGATCGACGTGCCCGACGAGGCCATCATCGAGCGCATGAGCGGGCGTCGCGCCCACCTGCCCTCGGGCCGCACCTACCACGTGAAGTTCAACCCGCCCAAGGTCGAGGGCCTGGACGATGTGACCGGCGAGCCGCTGACCCAGCGCGACGACGACAAGGAAGAGACCGTGCGCAAGCGGCTTCAGGTCTACCAGAGCCAGACGCGGCCGCTGGTGGACTACTACTCCGGGTGGGCGGCTGCCGGCGAGGCCGGCGCGCCGCGCTATGCGCGCGTCGCCGGCACGGGCAGCGTTGACGAGATCACCGCCCGGGTCATGGCGGCGCTGGGCGCCTGAGTTTCATCACCCTCTCCTTCAGCATCAGCATCATGGATATCGCAGGCAAGGTCTTCATCGTCACCGGCGGCGCTTCGGGCCTGGGCGAGGGCACGGCGCGACTGCTGGCTGCCAGCGGCGGCAAGGTCGTCGTGGCCGACATGAACGCCGAGAAGGGCGAGAAGGTCGCGGCCGAGGTCGGCGGCGTGTTCGTGAAGTGCGACGTCAGCTCCGAGGCCGACGGCCAGGCCGCCGTGGCCGCGGCGCTGAAGCTCGGCAAGCTCATGGGGCTGGTCAACTGCGCCGGCATCGCCACCGCGAGCAAGACGGTGGGCAAGGACGGCGCGCACGCGCTGGCCCTGTTCACCAAGACCATCACCGTCAACCTGATCGGCAGCTTCAACATGATCCGCCTGGCCGCCGAGGCCATGGCGAAGAACGAGCCCGAGCCCACCGGCGAGCGCGGCGTGCTCATCAGCACCGCCAGCGTGGCCGCCTACGACGGCCAGATCGGCCAGGCCGCCTACAGCGCCAGCAAGGGCGGCGTGGTCGGCATGACGCTGCCGATCGCGCGCGACCTGGCGCGCAACGGCATCCGCAACATGACCATCGCCCCCGGCATCTTCGGCACGCCCATGCTCTTCGGCATGCCGCAGGAGGTGCAGGACGCGCTGGCCGCCAGCGTGCCCTTTCCCAGCCGCCTGGGCACGCCAGCCGACTACGCCAAGCTCGCCAAGCACATCATCGAGAACGACATGCTCAATGGCGAGGTGATCCGACTCGACGGGGCGATCCGTCTCGCGCCGAAGTGAGCCATCGGCGGTCGAGACCCTGACGGGCGTCCCGCGACCGCGTTCCAAGAAAAACGCCCCGGCCGCTCGCGCGGACCGGGGCTTCTTGATTCTTCAGGCCGTCAGAACTTGAACGTGGCGCCCACGGTCACGAAGCGACCGATGGCGTCGTAGTTCTGCGGGAAGGTGTTGCCGCTGTTGGTGGAGGTGGTGCCGATGGTGTTGCCCACCTCGGGCGGCTTCTTGTCGAAGGCGTTGTTCACGCTCAGCGACAGGCGCACGTTCTTCATCACGTTCCACTGGGCCGACAGGTCGACGTAGCTGTAGGCCTTGATCGAGGCATACGGCGCGAAGAAGTTCGTGCCGCCCGGCTCCTCGATCACCGCGCTCTGGTAGCGCCAGTTGTAGCCGACCACGAAGTCGCCCACGCTCCACACAGCGCGCTGCGAGAACTTCTGCTCGTATTTGGGAGCCCCGCAGGCCACGCTGTAATAGCCGAGGCAATCTCGCTGAACCGAGGTCGGCGAGGCCTGGAACCACCACTTGTCGACGTTGTTCAGGTCAAGCCCGATGTCCACAGTACCCATCGAACCCATGCGCAGGCGATAGTCCAGCTTGACGTCGAAGCCGGATGTGTACTGCGCGCCCTGGTTCGTCTGCGTCAGCGCGATGCCGGGTGCCGACGAACAGTTGAACGTGCCTCCCGGGCCTCGACCAACCGAGGCGCAGGCCGCGTTGAGCGAGAACGACGGGTTGAAGCGCGCCGAGTAGCACTGGTCCATCACGTCTGCCACCGACGGCGAGGAGATCGCCTTGGTGATGTCGATCTGGTAGTAATCGACCGACAACGCGAAGCCCGGCAGGAAGCTGGGCTCGAACACGAAGCCGACAGTCACGGTGTCGGCCTCTTCGGGCTTCAGTGCGGGATTGCCGCCGGTGAGCACGTTGGCCTGCCCAGCCGACGGCGCCGGCAGGGAGCCGATCCGCGACAGCGGCACGCCCGTCAGTCGACACAGGTTCGACAGCGTACCCGCCGTGTTTGCGTCTGCGGCATTGATGCGCGTACCTTCGCAGGGATCGACCGCCAGGTTGTCCAGCGAGGTGATCACGGGCCGGAACAACTCGCCCACGTTCGGGGCGCGCGTCGCGCGCTGGGCCGCGGCGCGCAGGCGGAGCCCCTTCACGGGCTCCCAGTTCGCGCCGACCTTCCAGCTGCCGTAGTTCGTCGACGTGGTGGTCTTGAACTCGGTGGCGCGGTAGGCGACGTCCATGTCGAGGTTGCGCACGCCCGGCAGGTTCGAGATCAGCGGCACCTTGGCCTCGACATAGGCCTCGTTCAGCTTGAACGTGCCGCTGACCGTGGGCGAAGGAGCCCCGGTGCCCAGCACCTCGCCATTGATCTGGCCGGCCGCGTCGGAGAAGTTGTCGGCCTGCATCTTGCGCGACTCAACGCCAACGGCCAGGCTGACCGGCATCTTCGCCAGCGGGCTCTTCAGCATCGACAGGTCGCCGTTGGCAGAGGCCGCAAACACGTCCTGCTTGATGTCGACCGTGCTGATGGAGCTCAGGTTGATGAAGGCCAGCATCGCGGGCGTGATGCTGCCGGCGCTGCCGAAGATGTTCAGGGGCACGCAGCCGTTCGACGGGTCCAGGCAGGTGGTGGTGTCCACCGCGCGGAGCGCCTGCTGCACCTTCGAGCTCGAACCCCAGTTGATCAGCAACTGGTTCTGGCTGGCCTCGCCGCGGGAAAGGTAGGCGTCGTAAGTCCAGCTGCCACCGATCAGACCTTGCACGCCGACGACCGTCTGCAGCGTCTTGTTGCGGAAGTCATTGACCCGCGGCCCCAGCTCGACGAAACGGCGGCCGATGTCGACCGAGAACTCGGTGGTGTTGCCCGGCACGCAGTTGGCGGGCGAAATGGTGTAGGCCGCGCACAGCGCCGCCCGGCCGGCTGTCGACAGGAACGGGTTGCCGATAGGGATGCTGAAGGTGTTGAAGAAGGTGCCGCTCGGCGCCAGGTTCGACGTCACGTTGCTGCGCGTGTACATCACCTCGGCGTACACGGTCGCGTTGTCGTTGATCGTGTAGTTGGCCAGCGCGGTCGACTGCAGGCGATCCAGCGGAGTCTGGTAAAAGTTCAGCGGGTTGAAGTTGAACGTATCCCAGGTCGCACTGTTGAAGCCGCCGGCGCCGTCACCGCCTTCGCTGAACACCGCGGAGTCGAAGTAGCCCGGCACGCTGGTGAACGAGCCCTGGGGATTGCCCGTGGTCGAGCTTCGGCTCACCTGGCCGAAGGGCCTCAGGCCCTGGCGAACGGGGTCGGTGCGCGTCTTGCCAATCGACAGGGCCACGTTGCCCTTTCCGTCAGCCAGGCTCGAACCCACCGTGATGTCGGTGCGCATGCGCTTGGCGTCGCCCTCGCTCGAGATGCCGTACGTGGAGCTGACCTCGACCCCGCGGAAGTCGCGCCGCAGGATGAAGTTCACGACACCGGCCACCGCATCGGCGCCGTAGACGGCTGAGCCGCCGCCGGTGTAGATGTCGACCGAGCGCAGCAGCGCGATCGGGACCGAGTTGGTGTCGACGACGGCGTTGAGGTCGAACGGCACGAAGCGGCGACCATTCACCAGCACCAGGCTGCGGTTGCTGCCGAGACCTCGTAGGTCGATGGTGGCGCCGCCGCCGGTGCCGTTGTTCGTGCCCGGCCCGATGGCAGGAACAGCCGCTGGCAGCGACCGGATCACCTCTTCGATGGCAACCGGCTGCTGCTCCCTGAGTTGCTGTTCACCGACGGTGACGATGGGGCTCGTGGTCTCGCCGTTGACGGTCTTGATGCGAGAGCCCGTGATCTCGACGCGTTCGCTGGCTTGCTGTGCCACTGCCGGCACGGCCAGCAGGCCGCCTCCGATCGCCAGCAGCACGGCGGTGCAGACCTGGGACTTCTTGAACATGGGTTTCTTCTCCTTGGGTAAGCGGCACTGTTGCACCAGGCGCCACGCGATGCGGGTCCTGGTCCTAGACCGCCCCCTTCATCAGATAGCCCAAGCGCCGGTTGCTTGAATTCTTGCCCTTTCCGTAGGGTCAATGTCCCCGGGACAAACCCATCTCGCGACGACTCTCCGCCCTAGGCATGATGGGAAAATCCTTCAATACCAAGCACTTAGGACACAGACGCCGCGCTGGCACGGCGTGCAAGTCGCAAGGCGATGGCCGCGCGACGTTGGTATGCCGCAACATGCGCACGACAAGAAAAAAGGCGGGCCGCAGCCCGCCTTGCCAACCAGGGGTCGGAAGCCGTCAGAACTTCAGACGCGCACCCACCGAGTACGCCCGGCCGACCACGTCGTACCACTGCGGAAAGGTGTTGCCGCTGTTGGTGGACGTCGTCGCGATCGTGTTACCGACTTCAGGCGGCTGCTTGTCGAGAGCGTTGGTGATGGCCAGCGACAACGTCAATGCCTTGATCGGGTTCCAGGCGAAACTCAGGTCCACGTAGTTGTAGGCCTTGATCTCCCTGAACTGGGCCGCAAAGCCGGCGGCGCGGATGTCCTGGACGCTCGACTTGCCGATGTATCGCCAGTTGTACCCCGCGCTGAAGTCGCCCTTTGTCCAGGAAAGACGCTGGCTCCACTTGACTTCCGGGGTCGGCCCGCCGCAGTCCTGGCCGTAGAAGCCAAGGCAGTCGATGACCGCCACGGTGGGCAGCGACTGGAAGCTGCTCTCGGTGGTGACGGTCGCCTGCAGGCCGATGTCGAAGCGGCCCACAGCCCCGGCGTTCAGGCGGTAGCTGACACCGAGGTCATAGCCCTCGGTGTTGACGCGGCCGAGATTCGACAGTTGCTGGGAGACGCCCGTGGTGCCGTTCAGGCTACCCGTCAGCGTGTTGCGGGCGATCAAGGCGCAGAACGGGTTGCCCGGATTGAAGCCAGGGTTCAGGGCAGCGGTGTAGCAGCCGTCGAGGACCTGGCTCGTCGTCGGAGACGACACCGCCTTGTTGATCTCGATCTTGAAGTAGTCGACCGTGACCGAAAGGCCAGGCAAGAAACTGGGCTCGAACACCAAGCCCACGGTGAGCGTATCGGCTTCCTCGGGGCTGAGGCTCGGATTGCCACCGCTGAGCTGGCTGATCTGGCCCGCCGCCGGCGCAGGGACGGCGCCAATTTGGGCGGTGGGTACACCGGTCAGGCGGCACAGGTTGGACAAGGTGCCAGGTGTCGACGCGTCGGCAGCATTGATCAGCGCCAATTGGCAGGGATCGATGGCGCGATTCGACAGACCGCTCACCACCGGTGCATACAACTCGTTGATGTTGGGGGCTCGCGTGGCGCGCTGCTCCATTGCACGGAACCTCAGACCCTTGATCGGAGCGTAGTCGAGGCCGTACTTCCAGCTGCCGTAGTTCTTCGAACCGGCCACCGTCTCGAACTTGGACGATCGGTAGCCGCCCTCGAAGTTCAGCGAATCGATGCCCGGTTTCTTGCTGACGATCGGCACCTGCAGCTCGAGGAAGGTCTCGTTGAGGGTCAGCGCACCTTTGCGGTCAGGCAGCGGTGCGCCAGTGCCCAGGACTTCCCCGTTCACCTGTGACGGCGCATCCGACTGGTTACCGGCCGCGACATCCCGCTTCTCGAAGCCAACCGCCAAGCTGATGGGATCACGCGCGAGCGGGCTCTTGATAGGTCCCAGGTCACCGCTCAGGGAGACCTGAATGACCTCCTGTTCGACCGTCGTGGTCTGGAGCGAAGTCTGGTTGATGAACGCCAACATGGCAGGCGTCAGCGTGCCCTCCTGGCCGAACAGGTTGATCGGCACGCAGCCACCGGATGTGACCGTGCACGACGTGGTGTTGAGCGCACGCAGGGCCTGCTGCACCCGGCTGGCCGAGCCCCAGTTGACGCGACGGGAAATCTGCTCCGACGTGCCCTTCTGCATGTAGGCGTCGTAGCTCCAGTTGCTCAGGATCGGGAGCGTGCCGCGAAGGCCCGCGGTCCACTGCAGGGTGCTGTTGTCGAAGGTGTTGATGCGCGGACCGTTCTCCACGAAACGGCGACCGATGTTGATGGGAACTTCGGTCGCGTTGCCCAGCACGCAATCGGCCGTCGCGATGGAATAAGCGCCGCACAGCTGCGTGCGCATCAAGGCGGGAATGAACGGGTTGCCGATCGGCACGCGCCAGTTCGGGAAGCCCGCTGACGCAAAGGAACCCGACGGCGCGAGGTTCAGGGTGACGAGGCTCTTCGTGTTGGTGAGCTCGGCATAGGCCTCGGCGTTCTCGGAGATCGTGAAGCGCCCCAGCGCGGAAAACTGCGTGCGCTCCAGCGGCGTGACGAAGTAGTTCAGCGGGTTGAAGTTGTATTCGTCGGCCTGGGTGAATGCGCGAAGTCCACCGGTGCTGTAGTCGATGATCTGATTGCCGGTGAACGGTGCGGGGATTCCGCCATAGGAAGCGGGCACACCGATCGACGAGCCCCCCCGCGCCCCATTGGTCGAGGAAATCTGGAATTGGCCGAACGAGCGCTCGCCTTGTTTCAGCGGATCGGTGCGCGAGGTGCCGAAGCTCAGGGCCACGTTGCCCCGGCCTTCGGCCAGGTTGGCGCCCAGGGTGAAATCGGTACGGTAGCGCTTCGCATCGCCCTGCTCCGACACGCCGTACGTGGTGCGCGCGTCCAGGCCGCTGAAGTTGCGCCTCAGGACGAAGTTGACGACACCCGCCACGGCGTCGGCGCCGTACACCGCCGAAGCGCCGCCAGTGACGACGTCGATCCGGTCGAGCAAGGCAACGGGGATCGAGTTCGTGTCGACCACGCCACCCAGGGTGGCCGGCACGATGCGGCGGCCGTTGATCAGCACCAGCGTGCGGTTCGTGCCCAGGCCGCGAAGGTCGATGCTGGCGGTGCCGTTGGAACCGTTGTTGGTACCCGGGCCGATGCCGGGGATGGCAGCGGGCAGGCTCCGGATGACCTCTTCGACCGCCACCGGGGCCGTTGAGTTGAATTCGTCGGCCGAGACGCTGGTGATGGGGCTGTTGGAGACCGCACCAATCGAGCGGATGCGGGAACCGGTGACCTCTACCCGCTCCTGCGCGTAAGAGGGCAGATGGGGAATCGCGAGAACACCGCCCAGCGCGACCAATACGCCGACGGACACCTTGCTTCGCTTGAACATGGAGACCACTCCAGTGATGAGGGATGACGGAAGGGTGGACACGCGCCGCGACCAACCGACCCCGCCCTTTGTCACTACCAGGCTTTGCGAAGGTTGGTAACCATGCGTGTATGTAAACCGATTGTTGACGTCGACATCTCCCGCCGGCCTTTGGGGTATGCCCGGACGGGAGGCCTGCAACCGGGCGCTGACAACGATCCCAGTGCCATCAGACAGAAAAAAGATAAATGGATTCAAAGGTTTAGCGTTAACGCCGCTCAAGGCTGGAGCGCACCGGCGGCCTGCTCCTGCGAGAGTGAGGGGCCATGCTCGGGCAAAGGTTGTTGGCACTCCGCAACAGGCTCGTCCCGCAAGAGGCGCTGTCGGCGCCCAGCCGCGTCACTCCACTCGGAATGCCCGCTTCGCAACCGGGCGCGCTCCATCCAGACCGGTGCGTCTGCGCAGAAAGAGTCTTTGCGGCGGCTCACAATCGCATCACGTGGTCGACATCCTTCGAATCGATGACATCGTCCGTGAAAGTCATGCTGGCGCGGGGCTTCAAGGCGCATCAGGCGGGGCAGCTTGACGAGGCCCGGGGGTGCTATGAGCAGGTGCTGCGGCATGACCCCGGCCATGCAGAGGCCAACCAGCTGATGGGCCTCGTCGCTCGTCGGCTGGGAGACGACGCTGCGGCAGAGACCTGCTTCCGCCGCTCGCTGGCCGCGCACCCGGCCCAGCCGCACGTGTGGAACAACCTCGGCAACCTGTTGCTCGCTGGTGCTCGCGCGGTTGAAGCCGAGCAAGCTCTTCGCCAGGCGGTTGCGCTGCAACCCGCCTACGCAGATGCCCACTTCAACCTGTCACGAGCGCTGCAGCGCACCGCACGCCCCCGCGATGCCGCCGCGAGCCTGGCCCGGGCCTGGCAGCTGACGACCACTCCAACGGCGTCGATGTGGCAACTCAAGGCGCAAATCGAGTCCGACTCGGGCGAGCTCGGGGCGGCTGAGAGCACCTTGCGCTCGGCGCTGTCGCAATGCCCAGGAGCCGCGGCGCTGTGGCACAACCTCGCCGTCACATTGCAGCGTGGCCATCGCTATGCCGAGGCGCTGCGGGCTCATGAGCAGGCCAGCGTCCTCGGCCTCGACGCCGCCGATGCGCACTACAACCGCGGCAACACCTTGCAGTCCCTGGGAAGGATCGACGACGCCCTGGCCGCGTACCAGGCCGCGCTCCAGCGCGAGCCCCTGCACCCGTTGGCCCTGTACGACCTCGCCAGGCTGCGCTGGCGCCTCGGACACACGGACTTCGACACCGAGGCGCGGCGTGCCGTGGCCCTGGCCCCGCAGCTGGCCACCGCGTCGGGCGTGCTGGGCCAGTTGTTTCGTCAAGCGGGCCGATTCGAGGAGGCCGTGCCGTGTTTCCGCGAGGCCCTGCGACGCGATCCGTCCAACCCCGGTTTCCTGGACGGGCTGGGCGGTTGCCTCGTGCGGCTCGGCGAGGTCGACCCGGGGTTGACCTTGCATCGGGAGGCCTTGACGCTGGCGCCCAGGGATCCGGAGATCCTCTCCAACCTCTGCACGAGCCTCTTGGTCGCCGGGCGCACCGACGAAGCACTGACCATCGCAAGCCATGCTTGCGACCTCGCTCCGGCTCACCAGCGTGCGCTGGCGCTGCGGTGTCTGGCGCGGCGGCTGATGGGTCTGCCCGAAATGTTTGCGAGCGACCTGTCTGCGGAGATCCGGAAGATCCCGCTGGTAGCACCACCCGGATGGCCCGACATCCGATCGTTCAACGAGGACTTGGCCGCGGAACTGCACGGCCTGCACGGCCTGGACCGCCGGCAGCCCATTGACCAAACCCTGCGGGGCGGCACGCAGACCTTCGGCAACCTGTTCGCGTCCAGCCTGCCCGCGGTGATCGCGTTGAAGCAGTCGATCGCGCAAGCCGTGACGCGTACGATCGCCGCTATGCCCGATGCTGGCGATGCGTTCGGCCAGCACCCCTTTTTCGGGCGCAGGCCTGCGGCGCCGGAAGGCTGGTGCTTCGACAGCGCGTGGTCGTCGCGCTTGTTCCAGGGCGGCTTTCACACCGACCACGTGCACCCGCATGGCTGGATGAGTTCCGTCTACTACGTGCAGCTCCCGCCAGGTGTCGAGGATCCAGTGCGCCGCGAGGGCTGGCTGCGCTTCGGTGTGCCGGACTTCCCGATCCCAGGCGTGCCGGCAGACAGTCTGGTGCAGCATCTGGTCCAGCCGGCGGAAGGACTGCTGGTGCTGTTTCCGTCGATGCGCTGGCACGGCACGACGCCGTTCGACGCCGCCGCCGAGCGCCTGACCGTGGCCTTCGACGTGCTGCCGTCCTGAGACCGGCCGCTGCGCGCGGCCGCTCAGGTCGTCGGCACGCGCGGCACCGCAGCGAGCAGAGCCTTCGTGTAGGCCTGGTGCGGCTCGCGCAACAACTGCTCTGTGCGGCCGGTCTCAACCACCATTCCGTGCTGCATGACCACCACCTCGTCGGCCATCACCTCCACCACTCCGATGTTGTGGGTGATGAAGAGAAAGCTCACCCCAAGCTCGCGCTGCAGCTCCCGAAGCAGGTTCAGGATCTGCGCCTGCACCGACACGTCGAGCGCCGAGGTGGGCTCGTCGCAGACGATGAGCCGCGGCTCCACCGCCAGCGCGCGGGCGATCGCGATGCGCTGGCGCTGGCCGCCAGAGAACTCGTGCGGGGAGCGGTCGAGCGCGTCGCGGCGCAGCCCGACCTGCTCGACCAGGCGCTCCAGCCGCTGCCGGCGTTCGGCCACGTCCAGCTCGGGGCGCAGCGCGGCCAGGCCCTCGTCGAGGATCTCGGCCACGCCCATGCGCGGGTCCAGCGAGGCGAAGGGGTCCTGGAACACGATCTGCACCTGCCGGCGCGCGGCGCGCAGGGCCTCGCCCTGCAGCGCGAACAGGTCCTGCGGCTGGCCGCCGCCGGCCGGATGCAGCCAGGCGCGGCCCTCGGTGCGCGCCGTGCCGCGCAAGAGCTGCACCAGGGCCTTGCCGGTGGTGGTCTTGCCGCAGCCGCTCTCGCCCACCAGGGCCAGCGTGCGCCCGGCTCGCAGCTCGAACGAGACACCCGCGACGGCCGCGAACTCACGCGGGCCGCGGGCCAGCCAGGGGCGCTGCAGCGCAAAGCGCACGGAGAGGTCCTGCACCTGCAGCAGCAGCGGCGGCTCTGACGCTTGGCCGGCCGAGACCTGAGCGGGCTCGGCGGCCGCCACGGGTGCAGGGGCCGTCGACGCGGTCCGGAGGGCCGGTGACTCACTCGCCAGCCAGCAGCGCACCGCGTGCCCGGCCTGCAGGGGCTCGAGCCGCGGCGCGCGCTGCCCGCAGTCGGCCCGGGCCGCGCCGCAGCGCGGCGCGAAGCGGCAGCCCGCGAAGCGCTGCGTCAGAGGCGGCACGGTGCCGGCGATGGCCGCCAGCGGCTGCCCGCGCCCCTGCGCCGAGGGCAGCGCCCGCATCAGCGCCTGCGCGTAGGGGTGGCGCGGCGCGGCGAAGAACTCGGCCGCCGGGGCCACCTCGACGATCTGCCCCGCGTACATCAGCGCCACGCGGTGCGCCATGCCGCTGACCACGGCCAGGTCGTGCGTGATCAGCAGCAGCCCCATGCCGCGCTCGGCCTGCAGCTGCCGCAGCAGCGCCAGGATCTGCGCCTGGATGGTGACGTCCAGCGCCGTGGTGGGCTCGTCGGCCACCAGGAAGTCGGGCTCGGCCGCCAGGGCCAGCGCGATCATCACGCGCTGCTTCTGGCCGCCGCTCATGCGGAACGGGTAGTCGTCGAAGCGGCGCTCGGGCTCGGGGATGCCCACGCGCCCGAGCCACTCCAGCGCCCGGGCGCGCGCCGCCGCGCCGCGCAGCGGCGTGTGCGCCTCGATGGCCTCCACCACCTGCCGGCCCACCGTCATCACGGGGTTCAGGCTGGTGCCGGGCTCCTGGAAGATCATGCCGATGCGGCCGCCGCGCACCCGGCGCATGGCGGCCTCGGGAAGGGCCAGCACGTCGACATCCCCGCCCTCACCCACCCGTGCGCGCAGGTGCACGTCGCCGCCGGTGACGAGGCCGTTGTCGGGCAGCAGGCGCATCAGCGCCAGCGCCGTCATGCTCTTGCCGCAGCCGCTTTCGCCGACCAGCGCGAAGGTCTCGCCGCGCTCGATGCTGAGCGTGAGCGCGTCGAGCGCCCGCACGACGGCGCCATCGGCGCCGGCCTCGACGTCGAGCTCCACCGTGAGTTCGCGGGCGTCAAGCATGGTCAGGCCTTGCGCGGGGCTGCGGCGCGGCGGCGCACGCGGAACAGCTTGGATCGCGGGTCGAAGGCGTCGCGCACGCCGTCGGCGAACAGGTTGGCCGCCAGCACCAGCGCCACCATGAACCCAAAGGCCGACGCGAAGCCCCACCACACCATCGGGTCGCGGCTCATCTCGACGCGCGCCAGGTTGATCATGCCGCCGAAGCTGTTCATCGACGGGTCCACGCCCACGCCCACGTAGCTGAGCACGGCCTCGTAGAGCACCAGCGACGAGAACTCGAGCACCGTGACGATGAGCATCAGGTGCGCGACGTTGGGGAACACGTGCCGCGCCAGGATGCGGCCGTGGCCGATGCCGAAGGCGGTGGCGGCCTGCACGTATTCCAGCTCGCGCAGCTTCAGCGTCTCGGCGCGCAGCAACCGCGCCAGCGTCGCCCAGCCCGTGAGGCCCAGCACCAGGCACAGCATGAACAGCTTGAGGTCGGCGCGCTCGGCGCCGGTCTCGAACAGCTCCGGGTGCTGGTCGAGGAACACCTGCACCATCAGCACCAGCGCCGCGATCAGCAGCACGTTGGGCACCGAGGACAGCACGGTGTAGAGGTACTGGATGGCCTCGTCCACCCAGCCGCGGAAGTAACCTGCCGCCAGGCCCAGCCCCACGGCCAGCGGCAGCGTGGCCAGCGTGGCCAAGCTGCCGATGACGAACGCCGTGCGGATGCTCTTCAGGCACTGGTAGAGCACGTCGTTGCCCGTGAGGTCGGTGCCCAGCAGGTGATAGGGTCCCGACAGCGCCGTGGCCGGGCCGGCGACCAGGCCGACGACCGCGAGCGTGGCCACCGCCACGTGCCAGGGCACGGGCAACTCGTGCCGGCGCACGGCAGCCCAGGTGGCCGCCAGGCCCGCGCCGCGCGCCCGCGCCAGCGCGGCCACCAGCAGCAGCACCGCCAGGGCCGCGCCCACCGCCCCGGCCGCCAGGCCCAGCGACGCGCGGCGCACCAGATCGGGCAGCCACTGCGTGGCCGGGTCGGCCAGGTGCGCGCCGCCGAACTGCAGGCGCGGCGCCACGCGCTGCACCTCGCCGCCCACCACCACCGATTCCTTGGTGAAGCCCAGGTAGGCCAGCGGCTTCGAGTACGTGCTCTCGCGCCCCTGCACCAGGTCGGCCAGCAGGGCGTCGAGCAAGGAACGCGTGCGCGTGTCGTAGGCCGGCTGCCCGGCACCGGCGCCCGGCGCGGGCGGCAGCAGCGGCCGGTAGTGAACGCTGTCCAGCAGCGTCACGCCCAGCGCCAGCAGCAGCACGATGGTGCTGGCCAGCGCCGCGCCGTCGCGGAACACGCGGGCCCAGCGCTGGCGCTTCTCGGGCGCACGCCACACGGCCACGCCATAGGCCAGCAGCGCCGCGAGCATCAGCCACACGGCGGCGTCGGTCCACAGGATCACGATCTTGGGCATGGTGTCGTGGTCCGGTCAGGCGAGCCGCACGCGCGGGTCCACCCACGTGTACGCGATGTCGATCAGCGCGTAGGTGGCGATGTACAGCAGCGAGCCGACGAAGACCATCGTGCGCACGACCGCGAAGTCCTGCTTGCCGATGGCCTCGATGACGTAGGCCCCCAGGCCGGGCAGGCCGAAGAAGCTCTCGAACACCAGGCTGCCCAGGAAGACGTAGGGCAGGTAGCTGCCGGCCGAGGTGATGATGGGGATGAGCGCGTTGCGCAGCACGTGGCGGAACAGCACCACCTGCTCGGCCAGGACCTTGGCGCGCGCGGTGCGTACGTAGTCCTTGGACGCCTCTTCCAGGAACATGGCGCGGTACAGCCGCGCCTCGCCGCCCAGCCGCGCCACCAGGCTCAGCAGGATGGGCAGCATCAGGAACTTCACCGCGTCCAGCCCCGGCGCGTAGCCGCTGATGGGCGCCAGCATCAGCACGCGCGAGAACAGCACCTGCCCGACGATGATGTAGAAGAGGCTGGAGATCGAAAGCATCAGCACGCAGGCCACCACGCCCCAGAAGTCGAGCGCGGTGCCGCGGAACATCACCAGCAGCAGCGCGAATGCCGTGCTGGCGATGAGCTGCAGCAAGAACAGCGGCAGCGCCAGCTGCAGGCTCACGACCATGCGCTGCACGACCTCGGCGCCGATGTCGCCCGCGCTCTCGCTGTCGGCGCGGCCGAACTCCAGCGCGAACAGCGACACCGAACGCTCCCAGAAGATGGTCTCGGTGACGCGCCGCGTGCCCTGCTCGGCGCTGTTCAGGTACAGCGGCTTGTCGTAGCCGCGCTCGGCCTTCCACTTCTCGATGGCCTCGGCGCTGACGCGCTTGCCGCCCAGGTTGAGCCGCGCCATGTCGTCGGGCGTGTTGACGGTGAAGAACAGAACGAAGGTGAGCAGGTTTACCCCCAGCAGCACGAGCGCGCCGTAGGCGATGCGACGGAGGATGAAGCGCAGCATTCAGGCCAGCCTGGCGAGTGGTGCCGCGGGCCGTTCGCCCTGAGCTTGTCGAAGAACTCCCCCCCGTTCGCCCTGAGCTCGTCGAAGGGCACCTCCCCGTTCGCCCTGAGCTTGTCGAAGGGCTTCTCCCCGTTCGCCCTGAGCTTGTCGCAGGGCACCGCGAACCGCCACCAGGGCTTCGACAGGCTCAGCCCGAGCGGACCTTGGGGCTTCGACAAGCTCAGCCCGAGCGGACCTTGGGGCTTCGACAGGCTCAGCCTGAGCGGACCTTGGGGCTTCGACAGGCTCAGCCCGAGCGGGAGTGCGCTCAGCCCGAACGGATGACACACCCATCATCCCAACACCTCGCCCCGCGCATTGGTGCGCTCGCGGCGGCGGAACTGCGCGCGCGCCACGGCCGCCAGGGCCAGCAGGGCCGCCACGATGGCGACCAAGGGCCACCAGGTCGGCCGGTTCCAGGCCGCCTGGGCGCCCACCCGGTCGGCCACGTCCAGCTTGAGGTAGCGCCCGTGGTCGCGGATGAGGATCGCGGGCTTGTAGTTCTTCACCCAGCGCTGGTGCGCCGCGCTCACGTACGGGAAATAGCCCATGGCCCAGGGGGCGTCCTGCTGCGCGATGGCCACCATGCGGTCGATGACGGCCTGCCGCTCGGCGCCCTCCGGCAGCGTCTTCATCTGCGTGAACAGGCGGTCGTACTCGGCGTTCTCGTAGTTGGCCGTGTTCTCGCCGTCGTGCTTGGTCTTGCCGGTGGGCCCGTACAGAAGGAACAGGAAGTTCTCGGGGTCGGGGTAGTCGGCCAGCCAGCCCAGCCAGAAAACCTGGTACTTGCCCTTGCGCACCTTGTCCTGGAACTGGTTGTTGTCGGTGGCGCGCACCTCCAGCTGCACGTCGACCTTGGCGAACTGGCGCACCATCCAATCGAGCTTGGGCTTGTTGCCCGGCGTCGGCGCCGCGTAGTAGTCGTAGTTCAGCACCAGCGGGCGGCCGGTCTTCGCGTCGCGGCCGTCGGGGTAGCCGGCCTCGGCCATGAGCTTCCTGGCGTCGGCGATGGGCCGGCGCACGGCGCGGCCGTCCTTCCAGACGTGGGTGACGGGGTTGAGGCCCCGCTCCGCGCCCTCGCGGCTGCCGAAGATGCCCGGCGGCACCGGACCCATCGCGGTGTCGCCGGCGTCCTCGGGGAAGATGCGGCTGTACTCCTCCCAGTCGATGGCGATGCTCAGCGCCTGGCGCAGCTTGCGGTTGCGCGCGCGCTGCTCGGGGCTCAGCTGGCCGGGCTCGCCGTCGCCGAGCTGCGGGTCGAGCATGTTGAAGCCCAGGTACCAGCTGTTGACGTCGGAGCCGCGCTCGAGCCGGAAGCCCTTGTCCAGGTACTCGCGGCGCACGCTCTCGCTGTCCTGCATGTTCACCAGGTAGGGCAGCCCGGTGTCGGTGCGCTCGAAGACCTCGATGTCGTAGTAGCCCTGCCGGAACTTGCTGCGCTGCGGTACGGCCTCGCGCTCCACGGTGGACACGAGGGTTTCGATGAAGGGCGTGGGCTTGCCGCAATCGTCGAGCAGGCCAGCCTCCCGGTCGCCGGGCATGCCCTCGCAGGGGTAGGGCTCGCCGCGGTAGTGGGGGTTGCGCTTCATCACGTGGCGGCGGTCCTTCTCGTAGGCCACCAGCATGTAGGGGCCGGTGCCCACGGGCCACACGTCGAGCGACAGGCCGCGCTCGGCCATGCCGGGCTGGGCGTAGAAGGCGTCGGCCTCCCAGGGCACGGGGGCCAGGAAGGTCATCTGCATCCAGTAGCGCCACTGCGG
>JBKDQY010000258.1:0-18647 GCA_046341655.1 Betaproteobacteria bacterium
GCGTGAGGCCGGGCCGGGCGGTGTCGGTCCAGTCGGCCTCGGTGAAGCGGTGTTCCCCGCGGCCGCGGCCGTAGGCGATGGCCGCCACCGACGAGGTCATCACCACGCGGCGGGCACCGGCGTCGCGCGCCGCGCGCAGCACGCGCAGCGCGCCGTCGCGCGCGGGCACCACCAGCTCGTCGGCGTGCCTGGGCACGCCCCGCGGCAGCGGCGAGGCCACGTGCGCCACGAGGGCGCAGCCGGTGGCGGCCTCGGCCCAGCCGGCGTCGGCCGTGAGGTCGGCCTCGAACACGCGCAGCCGCTCGCCGCCGTTGCCGCCGTGGGCGGCCAGCAGCGCGCGCAGCGGCGCCTCGCGCTCGCGCCGGCGCACGGTGGTGTGCACGGTGCAGCCGGCATCCAGCAGGCGCCGGATCAGGAAGCCGGCGATGTAGCCGGTGCCGCCGGTGACCAGCACCGGCGCGGCCGTCAGGCTGGGCGCAGCCATGTCAGCTGCCGCTCGGGCACGGGACGGCCGCAGCCGGCCTGCTTGAAGGCATGAACGATCGGTGCATCGGGCGGATCTCCGGGCAGCGCGGGCAGGCTGCCCGCGGGCCCGGCATCGTAGGCCCGCACCGATGCGCGCTGCCGGACGGCATCCAGGCGTCGGCGTCGGGCCTCAGAACCAGGCCCACAGCTGGCGCAGCCAGGCCGGCGCGCGCAGGCGCGACGGGCGGTAGTGCTGGCGAAGGCCCCGGGCGCGGGCGATGGTGGCGTGGGTGTTCATGGGCTGACTCCTGGAGACCGAAACTGTATAGATATACAGTTCTTCGATCAAGAGCCATCCGCGGGCAACTTGCGCCCGCGAGATCCAGCTTCAGAAGGCGTCGCCCGCGTCGTCGTCGAGCAGGCCACCGAGCAGGGCCGTGCCCACCACGCCGGCCACCAGGCCGCTGCCGACGAGCGCGGCATCGCGGCGCAGCGACGCCCGGCGCGCCGACGGCGGCTCCATCGTCGCCGGCGCGGGCTCGGTCTGCGGCTCGGCCGGCGCCGTCTGCGCCGCAGCCGTGTCGGCCAGCCAGCGGGCCAGCAGCAGCTCGACGACGTCGCTGCGCGAGGCCGCCAGCAGCCGCGCGGCGCGGCGCAGCTCGGGATCGTCGGGCGGCGGGGGCGCGCTCAGCAGCAGGCGCGTCTGCGGCCACAGCCGGCGGGCGTCGATACGGTCCATGCGCGGGCTCCGGAAGGTGACGACGCCGGCAATCTAGCGGCCCCACGGAACACGCAGGGGATATCGGGCCTTGCGCGGCCCAGGGCGACGTGGGCGGCGGCGCTCAGGCGACGTCGCTGGGCGCGCGGCTGAGTTCGTTGTTGGCCGTCACCAAGGCGCGCAGCATGCGCATGAAGGCCGTGCGTTCGCGCGCGGGCAGCGGCTCGAGCATGCGCTCCTGGGCGCGCAGCATGGCCGGCACGGCCTGCGCGAGCAGTTCGCCGCCGGCGCGGCTGAGCGTGAGCAGCCGCACGCGCCGGTCGTCGGGCGAGGCGTTGCGCTGCACCAGGCCGCGCGCCTCCAGTCGGTCGATCACGCCGCCCAGCGTGGAGGTGTCCAGGCCGATGGTGCGCGCCAGCGAGCGCTGGTCGGTGCCCGGCGTGTTGGCCACCGCCTGCAGCGCCGCGTACTGCACGGGCGTCAGTCCGTGCGGCTCGAGCTCCTGCAGGAACACGGCCACGGCGATCTGGTGCAGGCGCCGGATGTGGTGGCCCGGAAGGCTGTCGAGGTCGATGGTTGGCGAGGGCGTCGGGGCCATGACAGATGACGGATTGAGGGTAAACCCTTAACTTTGTTCACCCTATTATCACTACACTTTTCGTCAGTGTACTGATGTTATGTCTACCTCAAGGAGCCCCGAATGAACGGATCGCCCGGCACCCTCCCGGTCATCGTCTGCGGCGGCGGCATCGGCGGCCTTGCCGCGGCGCTGGCGCTGGTCCGGCGCGGCTTCGACGTCACGGTGCTCGAGCAGGCGCCCGAGATCGGCGAGATCGGCGCCGGCATCCAGCTCGGGCCCAACGCCTTCCACGCCTTCGACGCGCTGGGCGTGGGCGACAAGGCGCGGAGCCGCGCCGTCTACACCGACTGCATGGTGATGCACGACGCGATCGACGAGTCCCTGGTCGGCCGCATCGAGACCGGCGAGGCCTTCCGCCACCGCTTCGGCAACCCCTACGCGGTGATCCACCGCGCCGACGTCCACCTGTCGCTGCTCGAGGGCGCGCAGGAGACCGGCCGGGTCCGCTTCCACACCAACACCCGCATCGAGCGCATCGAGCAGGACGACGCCGCGCGCACGGTGACGGCCATCGACCAGACCGGCCGGCGCTGGACGGGCCAGGCGCTGATCGGCGCCGACGGCGGCAAGTCGGTGGTGCGCGACCAGTACGTGGGCGACCCGCCGCGCGTGACCGGCCACGTCGTCTACCGCGCCGTCGTCGACAAGGCCGCGTTCCCGAAAGACCTGCAGTGGAACGCCGCCAGCCTGTGGGCCGGCCCGAAGTGCCACCTGGTGCACTACCCGCTGCGCGGCGGCGAGCAGTACAACATCGTCGTCACCTTCCACAGCCGCCAGCAGGAGCAGTGGGGCGTCACCGACGGCAGCAAGGAAGAGGTGGAGAGCTACTTCCAGGACATCTGCCCGAAGGCCCGCCAGCTCATCGAGCTGCCCAGGACCTGGAAGCGCTGGGCGACCGCCGACCGCGAGCCCATCGGCAACTGGGTCTTCGGCCGCGCCACCCTGCTGGGCGACGCCGCGCACCCGACCACGCAGTACATGGCGCAGGGCGCCTGCATGGCGCTGGAAGACGCCGTCACGCTCGGCGAGGCGCTGCGCGTCTCGGGCAACGACTGGGACGCGGCGCTGCAGCTCTACCAGGAGCACCGCGTCGCGCGCACCGCGCGCATCGTGCTGTCGGGCCGCGAGATGGGGCGGCTGTACCACGCCGCTGGCGTCGAGCGCCTGGTGCGCAACTCGCTGTGGACGGGCCGCTCGCAGGAGCGCTTCTACGACGCCATCGAATGGCTCTACGGCTGGAACGTCCGCAACTGCCTGCAGCAGGGCTGAAGGAGAAACCGCCATGCATGAACTCGGCCGCCTCGAAGACCTGCCGCAGGACTACCGCGACGAGCTCGCCGCGCGCAACCTGGTGCCGCTGTGGCCCAACCTGCGCAACGTGCTGCCGCCCCGCGTGCCCAGCCGCAACACCCGCCCTATCCACTGGCCCTACGCCACGCTGCGCCCGCTGCTGCTGCGCGCCGGCGAGCTGACGCCGATGGAGAAGGCCGAGCGCCGCGTGCTGGTGCTGGCCAACCCGGGACACGGGCTGGAGGCCATGAAGGCGAGCCCGGCGATGTACCTCGGCATGCAGCTGCTGCTGCCGGGCGAATGGGCGCCCGCGCACCGCCACACACCCAACGCCGTGCGCATGGTCGTCGAGGGCCGCGGCGCCACCACCACCGTCAGCGGCGAGAAGTGCCCGATGGAGCGCGGCGACCTGATCCTCACGCCCACCGGCGAGTGGCACGAACACGAGCACGACGGCCAGGACCCCGTGGTCTGGCTCGACGTGCTGGACCTGCCGCTGATGTTCTACGCCGAGGTGTCGTACGCGGTGGAGGGCGCACGCCAGCCGGTCAAGCCCGGCCGCGGCGACCAGGCCTACGCGCACGGCGGCATCGTGCCCACGCCGGTGTTCGAGCGCGGCGGCAGCGCCTACCCGATGCTGCGCTACCCCTGGGCGCAGGCGCGCGCCGCGCTCGTCGGGCTGGCGGCCAGCCAGCCGGACCTGGAGGCCGTGCAGGTGACCTACGTCAACCCCGAGACCGGCCGCGACGCGCAGAACAACCTCGGCTTCCACGCGCTGATGCTGCGCCCGGGCCAGGTGCTGCGCCTGCCCGCGCGCTCGCCCTCGCAGGTGTTCCACGTCATCGAGGGCGGGGCCGACGTGGGCGTAGCCGGCAGCGCCTTCGCGCTGGCCGAGGCCGACACCTGCTGCGCCCCCGGCTACGAGGCCGTGACGCTGGGCAACCGCTCCGCCACCGAGCCGGCCTTCCTGTTCGTGGCCGACGAGTCGCCGCTGCACCGCAAGCTGGGCGTTTACGAGACGCGCGCCTGAAGCCCCCGCCCCCGGAATCCGAGCCCGACCATGTCGCCCACCGACCTCTGGACCCCTCCGGCCCTTCGTGCGCTGCCCGTGCGCGGCCCGCGCGCGGCCCGTGAGCGGCCGGGCCGAGCGCCAGCCGGTGAACCGCCTGTTCTTCGTCGGGCGCACCGACCACGCCCACGCGGTCGAGACGGGCCGCTCCGTCGACAAGAGCATCGAGGCCGTCGGCCTCGTCGGGCTGCGGATCGGGCCGGCCGACTGAGCACACCGGCACCGGGCCGCCGCAGGTCGGCGCCGATGCCTCAGCGCAGCTGCGCGAAGTAGTGCGCCAGGTCGTCGATGTCGCGGTCGCTGTAGCCGCGCAGCACGCCGTTCATCTGCGTGTCGCGGCCCTGCGTGCGGTTGTCGCGGAACTCGCGCATCGACTGCGCCAGGTAGTCCTGGCGCTGCCCGGCCAGCCGGGGCATCTGCTGCTGGCCGGCGTAGCTGGGCAGGTGGCAGGTGCCGCACAGGTTGCGCGAGGCCAGCGCCTCGCCGCGCCGCCACGCCGCCTCGTCGCGCGGGCCGGGATCGGCACGCGCGGGCAGGCGGCTGTAGTGGTCGGCCAGCGCCACGATCTCGGCGTCGCCCACGCCTTCGAGCAGGCCCTTCATCGCCGCGATGGGCCGCAGGCCCTCGCGGATCATGATCAGCGTGTTCTCGAGGAACACCCTGGGCTGCCCGGCCAGCGAGGGGCTCAGCGCCAGCTTCGAGTTGCCGTCGGCGCCGTGGCAGGCGCCGCACTGCGCGGCGCGCGCGGGCGCCGGAGCCGCCAGCGTGCCGCCCGCCGCCACGGGGGTCTGCCCCGAGGCGGCGGCCGCGCCGAGCAGCATCAGCGACGCCGCCGCCCGCAGGACGGCGGCCCGGGCGCGGGGCAGCGGCATGCTCAGCGCGCGTACGACACGCGATAGACCGCGCCGAGCTGCTCGTCGGTGATCAGCAGCGCGCCGTCGGGCTGCTGGTGGATGTAGGCGGGCCGGCCGTTGAAGCTGTCGTCCGCGTTCAGGAAGCCGGTCAGGAAGGGCGTGATCTTCACGTTGCGGCCGTCGGCGTCGGCCGTTGCCGCCACGACGTCGAAGCCGATCTTCTTGCTGCGGTTCCACGAGCCCTTGCGCGCGATGAACATGGCGTTGCGGTACTGCGCCGGGAACATGTTGCCGGTGTAGAACTTCAGGCCCATCACGGCCGCGTGCGGGCCCATGTCGGCCACCGGCAGCGTCACGCCCGCGCAGGGGTTGGCCTTGACGATGTCGCGGTCGGCCACGCCGCGGGCGTGGCAGTACGGGAAGCCGAAGTCCAGGCCCGTGCGGCTCATGCGGTTGAGCTCGTCGTCGGGGGTGTCGTCGCCCATCCAGTCGCGGCCGTGGTCGGTGAACCACAGCTCCTTGGTGACCGGGTGCCAGTCGAAGCCCACCGTGTTGCGCACGCCGCGGGCGATGACCTCCATCCCCGAGCCGTCGGCGTTGTAGCGGCGGATCTGCGCGTACTCCTGGCCCGGCACGCAGATGTTGCAGGGCGCGCCGAAGGGCACGTAGAGCTTGCCGTCCGGCCCGAAGGCCACGTACTTCCAGTTGTGGTGCTGCTCGGGCGGCAGGTTGAAGGCCCGGGTCATGTCGACCGGCGCCACGTTGGGGTTGGTGGCGATGTCGTCGAAGCGCAGCACCTTGTCGATGGCGAACACGTACAGCGTGTTGCCGCGCACCGCGACCCCGGCGGGCTGCGTCAGCTTGTCGACGACGACGCGCACGCTGCGCTGGCCGCCGTTGTCGGTGATCTCGTAGACGCGGCCGATGCCGCGGGTGCCGACGTAGATCTTGCCGTTGTCGGCGCGCGCCATGGCCCGGCCGCCCGGCAGCCCGTGCGCCCACAGCTCGAGCTTGAAGCCCGCCGGCACCTGCAGGCGGTCCAGCGGGATCTGCTCGGGCGGGGTGACGGTGAGCTTGCCGGCCAGCGGTGCCAGGGTGGACCGGGCCTGGTCGGGCGTGCGGCCCTGCTGCCAGGCCAGCTGCACCGGCGCGCTGACGACGGGCGAGATGGTCGGCGGCGCCGGCGGCTTGGAGGCGCAGCCCGCGAGCAGCGCGGTCACGGCGGCAAGCGCGCCCAGCGCACCAGCCGGCCGGGAGAGATTCAGGGGTCGGAAGGCCATGGCAGTCTCCTCTCGTTGGTTGGTACGACGATTGTCGGCACGGACTGCGGCAGCCCGCGCCGGTCCCCGGTCCGCCCCCTGACGGCACTCGACTTCTGCTGCGGGTTTCCCCTCGACGCGGCGGCGCCTCAGGCCACGGGCGCGTCGGCCACCAGCATGCGGCCGAAGGCGCGGCAGACCTCGGTGCCGTGCTGGTTCAGGGCCACGCCCTCGGCCTGCACGATGCCGCCGCCGTGGCGCGGCTTGGGCAGCAGCGCCGTCACCGTCCAGGTGATGGTGAGCACGTCGCCGATGCGCACCGGCGCCAGGAAGCGCGCATCGTGCTGCAGGTAGCCCAGCGCCGTGCCGGCATAGACCATGCCCAGCTCGGCGCCCATCAGCGCCGAGGTGAGCATGCCGTGCAGGATGCGCCCGCCATGGCGCGAGCGCGCCGCGAAGGCCTCATCCACGTGCAGCGGGTTGAAGTCGCCGATCAGCCGCGCGCCGTCGTCGAGGTGCCGGGCCTCGATGGCCTGCACGCGCACGAACTGCTGGCCCAGGCGCGTGTCGCTGTAGCGCAGGCCCCGGGCGGGCGTGGCGGGGGCGGCTGGCGTATTCATGCGCCCATCCGGCTCACACGCCCTGCTTCACCAGCGGGGCCTTCAGGGCCTCGGTCAGCGTGGCCAGGCTCTCCTCGAGGTGGGCCTGCACGAGGCTGTTGCCGCGCCGGGCCGCCACCGCCGCCGCCAGCTGCGCCTGCAGCCGCAGCGCCGCCTGCCGGTGGACGGCGCGCACGTCGGCGGCCGTGGCCGGTGCCGGCCGCACCAGGGAGCCCGCCAGCCGGCGCAGGTGCTCGCGCTGCAGGTTGCGGCGCAGCGCGTCGATCTCGCCGCCGCGGCCGCCTTCGGCAAGCTCGGACCACACGGCCTTCGCCAGGCGGTCCTGCACCTCGGCGTAGGTCAGCAGCTGGCGCGGGTCGGCCACCTTGCTCTCGGCATCGGCCAGGCGTCCGGCCAGGGCGTCCGACATCAGGCTGTCCAGCGCGCCGCGCTGCAGCGCCAGCACGGCGCCCGGCAGGCTGAAGTCGACCCCCGCGCCCGGCGTCGTCCGCGGCTCGTGGTGGTCGATGCCGAGCCGGCTCATCGCGCGCGGGTCGAAGCGGAAGCTGGCGCTGCCGAACAGCTCGGCCACCACGACATCGAGGGCCGCGCGCTGCTGCGCCGCCGGCACCGGCACCAGCAGCGGCTTGTCGGCCCCGGCCGATGCGCGCGCGGTGTAGACGCCGCCCACGTACTTGGTGGCGAAGGGCAGCGAGCTGCCCAGGGTGGAGAGCACGCGCTGCAGCGCGCGCCGGTAGGCCGTGAGGTCCTCGTCGGGCGCCAGCGGTCGCGTCGTCGTGCGCTGCCACAGCTCGCGCGCCAGCTTCACCTGGCGCTGCGCGAACGCGAGCGGGTCGTTGCTCATGTCGCGCTGGTTGACCAGGGGGTCGTTGTTGGCCAGGTCCTGGTCGGTGGCGTAGGCCAGCGCCGGCTCGCGGTCGCCGCGCGCGGCCAGCGCCTTCAGCGCCCGGGCCTCGTCATCGCCGGGACCATACTCGCGGTAGCCGTACTCGATGGCCCAGTGGTCGTAGGCGCCCAGCGTGAGCATGTTGTAGTCGGCCACCGGTTCGCCCTGCAGCGGCAGGTTCTGGGCGTTGTATTCCATCACCGACGACGACAGCCCGTTGGCGCGCGTCCAGGCGCGGTCGCGCAACTGCTCCGGCGTCACGGCCGTCGAGGCGCGGAAGTTGTGGCGCAGGCCCAGCGCGTGGCCGATCTCGTGCATGGTCACGTTCTTCAGCGCGTCGGCGATGTAGGCGTCGGCCTCGGGACTGTTGGGGTCGAGCAGCCCGCGCTCGACCAGCAGGTCGAAGCCGAAGGCGGCCTCCTCGAAGGCGACCTCGGCGTGGTCGCAGCGGCCCTGCGGCCCGCCGCCCCAGGCCGTCATCGCCGACTGCACCGTGTCGGCCCAGCGCGGCACCCCGTCGGTGGCGCGGGCCCGGAACACGCGCACGCGGTTCTCGTCGATGATGGCTGCGCCGCGCAGGATCTCGCCAGTCCGCGGGTCTGACTGGCTCGGGCCGACGGCCGTCGAGCCCGGGCCTTCCTGGGCGAACCAGCGAACCGCCAGCAGGCGCACGCCCTCCAGCGTGCTCCAGTCGGCGTCGTCGGGCTGCTGCTCCACGCGCAGGGCGTCGCGGAAGCCGGCGCGCTCGAAGGCCTTGTTCCACTCCAGGGCCGCCTCGCGCAGCGGGGCGCGCCAGCGCTCGGGGATGTTGCGGTCGAGCACGACGCGAATCGGCTCCCGGGGCTCGGACACCGCGGCGGCCGGGTCCTTCTTCTCGAGCCGCCAGCGCTCGATGAAGTGGGTGCGCCGCCCCTCCTGCGTGTCGTTGCCGAAGTCGATGAACGAACTCGTGAAATAGCCGACCCGCGGATCGGCCAGGCGCGGCTTCATCGGGCGCGCCGGCAGGGGGGCCAGCGTGTAGGCGGTGGCGATGAACAGGCTCCGCGCGTCGGGCACGCTCTCGGGCGGGTTGGGCTGGCTGGCCGGGTTGGGCGGCGGCGCCCCGGGGGCGGCCGCGGGCGGTGCCGGCAGCTTGGGCACGGCGAAGTGCGAGCGCAGGGTGACGAACAGGCCGTCGGCCTGGGTGCGGGCGCGCTCGATGCTGGAGTTGGCGCGGTCCAGCGCGTAGGGGAGCCGGAAGCGCGCCTCCAGCATCGTCTGCGTCCCAGGAATGTCGCCGCCCAGCAGCGTGGCGGCATCCACCAGCAGCGCTCCGCTGCCCGGCTGCGGCGCGGCGGCCAGGGGCGCCGAGCCGAGCAGGCTCTCGGAGTAGCTCTCGGCCACCGCGCGCGCCAGCGGCGTGCCGGCCGGGGCTCGCGCGTGCAGGTTGCGGGCCAGAAGGTGCACGCTGTTGCCCACGCGGCGCAGCACGACGATGCGCTCGCGTCCCATCATGCCGGGCCAGAACGGCCCGATGCCGATGCCCCCGGCCACCGACAGGCCCAGGAACATCGGCTGGTCCAGCCGCGCAGCGGGAATCTCGATCCAGGTCTTGTCGTCGCGCGTCCAGACCGGCAGGTAGCCGTCGCTGCGGCGCGCGTCGCGCGTGAGCTCGGCGAACGGCGTCAGCCCCCCGGGCTGGGCCGCGGGCCGCGGCGGCGGTGCCGGGGCGGCCGCAGGGGCGGCCGCAGGGGCGGCCGCAGGGGCGGCGGCAGGGGCGGCGGCAGGGGCGGCGGCAGGGGCGGGAGCGGTTGGTGGCGGCTTGGTGGCGGCAGGCGGCGCCGGCGGGGTCGGCACGGTCGCGGCGCAGGCCGAGAGCAGCACGGCCAGGGCGCCGGCGGCCAGCGCGTGGGGGCGGGAGGAAGTCTTCATGGCATCGGCGAGCCCGTGGCGGCGCGGCGTTGGAAAGGGGAGGAGGCTAAGGCCTGGCGCGCAGCTTGCCATCGGGGGGCCTCCCCAGGCGGGCCGAGCCGGCCGGTTCGAGAGCGATGCGGGCGCCGCTCGCGGACAGGCGTTCGACCCCCGCGCGCCGGGCGATGCAGGCCCAGGATCAAGGCCGGTTCAGGCGCGGACCGTCGTCGATTTCCAGGAAGGCTCGCCCCTGCCCGCTCGCACCGATCACCGACTGCGGTGCGCGCCCGAGCAAGGCCTGCAACGGTCCGGCGTCGCCCGTGTTGTCCGCTGCGAGCAGCGCCAGCGTCTCGGTGCCCCAGGGCTGGCGCGGCCAAAGGTCGCCCAGCCACGCCGAGGCGCGGCCGAATGCGGCGGGCAGCGGCAGCAGCCGGGCTGGATTCAGGCCCGCGGCCTGGCGCAGCCTGGCGATGAAGTCCGGCAGCCTGAATCGCTCGGGGCCGACCAGGTCCAGTGTCGCAGGCAGGGGGGCGTCGGCCAGCAGCAGGCGCACGCAGGCCTGAGCGAGGTCCTGCGCGCGAATGGGCTGGATCTGCGGGCCGAGGGCCTGCGCCGGCCAGGGCAGCAGGGGCAGCCGGGCCATGCGGTTGAAGAGGGCGGTGCTCTCGCCGCCCTCGCCGATGACAACACTGGGGCGCAGCACACAGGCATCCAGGCGCCCCTCGGCGCGCAGGGCGAGGAGATCGCTCTCCGCCCGCCGCTTCGTGAGGGCATAGCGGGTGCGGCTGTGCGGCGGCATCAGCGCGGAGACCTGCAGGACGCGGCGCACGCCGCCGTCGGCACAGGCCCTGAACAAGGCCGCCGGCGCGGTGTGGTGGATGGCCTGCATCGCTCGGCCGCCGGGGTCGCGCAGCACGCCCACGGCGTTGATGACCGCCTCGCATCCGGCCACGCGCGCATGCCAGGCCGACGCATGGGTGTCGTGCGCGAAGTCCAGCGGGCAAGGCTCGACGCCGGCGGGCAGAGCACCTGCCGAAGGCGCTCGGATACCCGCCCGCACCGTGAAGCCCGATGCCAGCAGGGCCTGGACGATGTGCCGGCCGATGAAACCCTGTGCGCCGCACACGAGCACCCTGCGCATGGCGGCGCTCACGGACCGCTCCTTCGCGGTGCGCGCTGCGGGATGCCTGCTTCGGAGCGACCCCGCGCGCTCATGACCTGCCCTGCGGCGGCATGCGGCAGGCCTCGTCGACGCAGCGGTTCCGGGCCGCCGCCTGCTCGGCCGCGCGGCGGGCCGCGCGCTCGAACAGGCCGCGGATCAGGGCGCGGGGCAGGCGGTAGCGGTTGCGCACGATCCAGGGATAGACGCGGTCGGCCACCGGACGAAGGAACGGATGCACCAGCACGCGGCTCACCCAGGGCAGGCCCACCGCTCGGTAGGCGGCCTCGAACACGTCCACGGCCAGCAGGACCGTTCCCTGGGCACCCACGGCGTGGATGACGTTCATCAGGGCGGACCGATCGGCCCCGGGGATCGGAGAGACGAAGTCAGCCGGGCTGCAGTCGACGAACCGCAGTCGGGCGTCGGCATCCCTCAGGCGCAGGTTGTCGATCTCGGCGGTGCACCGCGGGCAGGTGCCGTCGTAGTAGATCGTCAGCGGGTAGAGCGACACATTCATGATGTTGGTTCTCTCGTCTTGTATGAAATTTCAGTAGCAGCAGAAATATTGGGGCAAAAAAACGTCCGTCTGTCAGCCCTGCGAACTCCCGCCAGGCCTGCTGGCGCCCCGGACGAAGGTCTGCACGCTCGCTCCCATCTTGAGCACCTTCTCCAGCGTGCCGGGCGACAGGCGCAGCATCTCCTCTGACCAGGAACCGAGGGCGTCCATGAAGCGCAGGGTCTCGCGCACGCGGTCCTGGGCGTCGGGGCTCTCGCGGGCGAAGGCGGGGTCGGCCACGATTTCGCCCAGGACCCGCACCGTGGGGTCGAACTCTCGCTCCTTGCGCTCTCGGACGATGGTGCGAAACAGGTCCCACACGTCGACGGATGTCTCGAAGAAGTCCCGTCGGTCGCCCAGCTGCTGGACCACGCGGATCAGATTCCAGTTCTGCAGCTCGCGAAGGCTGGTGCTGACGTTGGAGCGGGCGACGCCCAGCGTGTCGGCGATGTCCTCGGCATTCAGCGGCCGGCCGTGGAAGAACAACAGCGCATGGATCTGGGCGACGGTGCGGTTGACACCCCAGGCGGTGCCCATCTCTCCCCAGTGCACGATGAACCGGCGGGCGCTGTCGCTGAGTTCCATGGCGAAAAGTCTATGACGTCTGTAATTTCTGTCAACACTGAAATTTCGTGAAGGATTGCAGCGGCAGCATCCCGTCTGGTGCCGGCGGGTGGACGGCCCCGGCGCCGGGCGGCGATTGGATGTCGCGCAGCATCAATGCAAAGGCGGCCCGCGGGCCGCCTTTGCGGGTGGGCCTCAGGGAAGTCAGTCCGCCTGCTTGCGCAGGAACGCCGGGATCTCGATCTCGTCCTTGCCGGTGTTGACCAGCGCATCCACCTTGGCCGCGGCGTGGGTGCGGTTGGTGCGCCACACGCTGGGGGTGTTCAGGCCCTCGTAGCTGTGCGCCGGCGGCGCCGCCTGCACGCCGCCCAGGCCGGCGCTGCCGGCGCTCAGGGTGGCGGCCGCCGGTGCGACCGGGGCCAGCGGCGTGTTCAGCACCGGCAGGTTGTCGGTGCCGGTGCGCGGCAGGGCCTGCGGCGGGTGCTGCGGCGCCGGGTGGGGCGCGTGCACCAGCGTCATCGGCGGCGGCGTCTGCACGCCGCGCGCCTTGGCGCTGCTCAGGCCCGTGGCGATCACCGTCACGCGCAGCTGGTCGCCCAGGCTTTCGTCGTACGCGGTGCCGAAGATCACGTGCGCGTCCTCGGCCGAGTAGCGCTTGATGGCGTTCATCGCGTTGCGGCTCTCGGCCAGCTTGAAGGTGGCCTTGCTCGCCGCGATCAGCACCAGCACGCCGCGCGCACCGCTCAGGTCGATGCCCTCCAGCAGCGGGCAGGCCACGGCGGCCTCGGCCGCCTTGGTGGCGCGGTCGGGCCCGCCGGCCACGGCCGTGCCCATCATCGCCTTGCCGGGCTCGCTCATCACCGTCTTCACGTCCTCGAAGTCCACGTTCACGAGGCCGGGGATGTGGATGATGTCGCTGATGCCGCCGACGGCGTTCTTCAGCACGTCGTTGGCGTGCGCGAAGGCCTGCTCCTGCGTGACGTCGTCGCCCATCACCTCGAGCAGCTTCTCGTTGAGCACGACGATCAGGCTGTCGACGTTGGCCTCGAGCTCGGCCACGCCGTCGTCGGCCTGCTTGCCGCGGCGCTTGCCTTCGAACTCGAAGGGCTTGGTGACCACGCCCACCGTGAGGATGCCCATCTCCTTGGCCACGCGCGCGATGACCGGCGCCGCGCCCGTGCCCGTGCCGCCGCCCATGCCGGCGGTGATGAACAGCATGTGCGCCCCGGCGATGGACTCGCGGATGCGCGACTCGGCCTCCTCGGCCGCCACGCGCCCCATCTCGGGCTTGCTGCCGGCGCCCAGGCCCGTCTTGCCCAGCTGCACCAGCGTGCCGGCGCTGCTGCGGTGCAGGGCCTGCGCATCGGTGTTGGCGCAGATGAACTCCACGCCCTGCACGCCTTGCGAAATCATGTGCTCGACGGCGTTGCCGCCGCCGCCACCGACGCCGATCACCTTGATCTGGGTGCCTTGTTCGAACTCGTCGATCATCTCGATGGGCATGTGAGCCTCCTGGGGAAAGTTGCAGTTGCCGGTGTGACGAAGGGAAACCGGGCTTCTTGTGATGGTCGGACGCCCGGGTACCGCCACCGTTCGGGCTGAGCCTGTTCCTCCGATCGCCCTGAGCATGTCGAAGGGAGCCCAGGCGGGCACTTCGACAAGCTCAGTGCGAACGGGGGTGGTGGTGTCGGACGAGCGATCAGCATCGAGCCCTCTCTTGCTAGAAATTGCCGAGAAACCAGTCCTTGGCGCGGCCGACCAGGTTCTTCACCGAGCCGGCCTGCGCCGCCGCCTTGTGCCCGCGGCTGCGGGCGATGCGCGCCTCCTCGAGCAGCCCCATCACCGTGGCGCTGCGCGGGCTGGCCACCATGTCCGCCAGGGGCCCGCCGTACAGCGGCAGGCCCTTGCGCACGGGCTTGAGGAAGATGTCCTCGCCCAGCTCCACCATGCCCGGCATGACGGCGCTGCCGCCGGTGATGACGATGCCGCTGGACAGCAGCTCCTCAAAGCCGCTTTCGCGGATCACCTGGTGCACGAGGCTGAAGATCTCCTCCACGCGCGGCTCGATCACGCCGGCCAGGGCCTGCTTGTTCAGCATCCGCGGCGCGCGGTCGCCCAGACCCGGCACGTCGACCATGGCCGAGGGGTCGGCCAGCAGCTGCTTGGCCACGCCGTGCCCGAGCTTGATCTCCTCGGCGTCCTTCGTGGGCGTGCGCAGCGCCATGGCGATGTCGCTGGTGATGAGGTCGCCGGCGATGGGGATGACGGCCGTGTGGCGCACGCTGCCGTCGGTGTAGATCTGCACGTCGGTGGTGCCGGCGCCGATGTCGACCACGGCCACGCCGAGCTGCTTTTCGTCGTCCGTCAGCACGGCGCTGGCGCTGGCGCTCGGGTTCAGCACCAGGCGCTCCACCTCCAGGCCGCAGCGACGCACGCACTTCAGGATGTTCTCGGCCGCGCTGCCGGCGCCGGTGACGATGTGCACCTTCACCTCGAGCCGGCTGCCGCTCATGCCGATGGGCTCCTTGACCTCGTGCCCGTCGATGATGAATTCCTGCGGCTCCACCAGCAGCAGCCGCTGGTCGTTGGGGATGTTGATGGCCTTGGCCGTCTCGACCACGCGCGCCACGTCGGTGGGCGTGACCTCGCGGTTGTCGCGCACGATCACCATGCCGGTGCTGTTGAGGCCGCGGATGTGGCTGCCGGTGATGCCGGTGTAGACGCTGGTGATCTTGCAGGCGGCCATCATCTCGGCCTCCTTCAGCGCCTGCTGGATGCTGGCCACGGTGGCCTCGATGTTGACGACCACGCCGCGCTTGAGGCCATGCGCGGGCGCCACGCCCAGGCCGGCTACGCGCAGCTCGCCGTCCACGACCTCGGCCGCCACCACCATGACCTTGGCGGTGCCGATGTCCAGGCCGAACACCATGTCCTTGTAGTCCTTGGCCATCGGGGTGTTCCTCGGTGTTCCTCGTGGGGTCAGTTCGTCGCGCCGGCCGCGGCCGCGGCGCTGGGGATGGGGCTCACGCCGCGCAGGCGCAGGGCGTAGCCGCTGGGGTGGCGCAGGTCGGCGTGCAGCAGCGGCGCGCGCCACCGCGCGTTGGCCGCGGCGAAGGTGCGCACGAAGCGCTCGGTGCGCGCCACGACCTCGTCGTCGCTGCCGCGGCCCAGTTCCATGGTGGCGCCGCTGTCGAAGGCGGCCCGCCATGAGCCGCGGCCCGACAGGTGCAGCGCGCTGAGCTGCAGGTCGTGCCGGGCCAGCAGCGGGCGCAGCCGCTGCAGCATCGCCAGCACATCGGCGGCGCGGTCCTCGGGGCCGCTGAGCACGGGCAGGGCCTCGTCCTCGACGTCGCCCACGTTGGCGTCGAACACCTCGCCGAAGCTGTTGACGAGGCGGCCGGTGTCGACGGCCTCCAGCGGCTCCTCGCCGGCCCACAGGGCCACGGGGCGGTGCTCCTCCAGGCGCACCAGCAGCCGGTCGGGCCAGACGCGGCGCACCACCGCGCGGCGCACCCATGGCACGCTCTCGAAGGCGGCGCGGCTGTGCTGCAGGTCGACGCTGAAGAAGTTGCCGGCCAGCCGCGGCGCGGCATTGGCGCGGATGGTGGGCACGCTGTTGCGCGCGAGGTCGCCGTCGAGCTGGATGGCGCGGATGGGGAACCAGGGGCTGCGCATCAGCCAGGTCCAGGCCGCGACACCGGCCCCGGCCGCGGCTAGCACGAACACGGCGGCGGCCACGGCGTTCATCAGGCGCACGTCGGCCGGCAGCGGCACGCCGCCGCGCGCGGCGGCGGCGGTGGCTTGGCTGGGGCGGCGGAGCGTGACCATGGCGGGGTGGGGCGGGGTTCAGTCGCGGGCGTTGTCCAGCGTGGCCTGGGCCAGCAGCAGCAGGCACAGCCGCTCGTAGCCGATGCCGGCCTGGCGGGCCGACATCGGCACCAGCGAGTGGCCGGTCATGCCGGGGCTGGTGTTCATCTCGAGCAGGAAGATCCTGCGGTCGCTCTGCCGCAGCATCAGGTCGGCGCGGCCCCAGCCGCGGCAGCCCAGGGCGCGGTAGGCGGCCAGCGTCAGGCGCTGCACCTCGGCCTCCTCCTCGGGCGGCAGGCCGCTGGGGCAGTGGTAGCCGGTGTCGTCGGAGAAGTACTTGTGCTCGTAGTCGTAGTTGCCGCCGGGCGCGGCGATGCGCACCACCGGCAGCGCTAGCGCCGCCTCGCCCGCGCCCAGCACCGGGCAGGTGAGCTCGATGCCCGGCACGAATTCCTCGCACAGCACGTCGGGGTCGTACTGCGCGGCCAGCTTCACGGCCGCCTGCATCTGCGAGTAGCCCTCGACCCTGCTGATGCCGATGGAGCTGCCCTCGCGCGGCGGCTTCACGATCAGCGGCAGGCCCAGCGTGTCGGGCACGGTAATCACGCGCTCGCGCTGCAGCTGGCCCGGCTGCAGCAGCACCCAGCGCGGCGTGGGCAGGCCCTCGGCCAGCCAGACGCGCTTGGTCATGGTCTTGTCCATCGCGATGGCGCTGGCCAGCACGCCGCTGCCGGTGTAGGGCAGCCGCAGCAGCTCCAGCGCGCCCTGCAGCGAGCCGTCCTCGCCGCCGCGGCCGTGCAGCGCGATGAAGGCCCGCGCGTAGCCCTCGTCGGCCAGCGCCTGCAGCGGGCGCTCGGCGGGGTCGAAGGCGTGCGCGTCCACGCCCTGGCTGCGCAGCGCGGCCAGCACGCCGGAGCCGCTCATCAGGCTGACCTCGCGCTCGGCGCTGCGACCGCCCATGAGCACGGCCACCTTGCCCAGGGCCGCGGGGTCGATGGATTGCTCGGTGTCGAAGGCCGCGCTCATGCAGCACCTCCCGGCGAAACGGTGTCGGACAGCGCCCTCAGCCGGCCCGGCAGCGTGCCGATGGAGCCGGCACCCATGCCCAGCAGCACGTCGCCCTCGCGCAGCGCGGCGTGCAGCGCCGCGGGCAGGTCGGCCAGCCGCGGCACGAAGTGGGCGCCGGGCACGGCGGCGGCCAGGCTCGCACCGTCGGCCCCGGCGATGGGCGCCTCGCCGGCGGGGTAGACCTCGGTGAGCCAGGCGGCGTCGGCCCCGCGCAGCACGGCCGCGAAGTCGGCGAAGCAGTCGCGCGTGCGGGTGTAGCGGTGCGGCTGGAAGGCCAGCACCAGGCGGCGGCCCGGGAAGGCGCCACGTGCGGCGGCGATCACGGCGGCCAGCTCCACGGGGTGGTGGCCGTAGTCGTCGACCAGCAGGTAGCGGCCGCCGCCGGCCGCGCGCAGCGGGCCGCTGCGCGCGAAGCGGCGGCCCACCCCCGCAAAGGCCTCGAAGGCGCGCGCCGCGGCGGCGTCGGGCAGGTGCAGCGTGCGCGCGATGGCCAGCGCCGCCAGCGCGTTGCGCACGTTGTGCTCGCCGGCCAGGTTGAGCGTGACGGCCAGGTCTTCGAAGCCGGCCTGGCGGGCCGTGAAGCGCATGCGGCCGCCTTCCAGCGCGGCCACGCCCACGGCACGCAGGTCGGCGCCCTCGCCCAGGCCGTAGGTGGTGACGTAGCGCTCCAGCCGCGGCAGCACAGCGCGCACGCCGGGGTCGTCGGCGCAGACCACGGCACGGCCGTAGAAGGGCAGCCTCGCCACGAACTGCACGAAGGCCTCGTGCAGCCGCGCGAGGTCGTGGCCGTAGGTCTCCATGTGGTCGGCGTCGATGTTGGTGACGACGGCCAGCACGGGGCTCAGCGCCAGGAAGCTGGCGTCGCTCTCGTCGGCCTCGGCCACCAGCAGCTCGCCGGCACCCAGCCGCGCGTTCGCGCCGGCGCTGCGCAGCTCGCCGCCGATCACGAAGCTGGGGTCGGCGCCGGCCTCGGCCAGCACGCTGGCCACCAGCGCGGTGGTGGTGGTCTTGCCGTGGGTGCCGGCGATGGCGATGCCCTGCTTGTGGCGCATCAGCTCGGCCAGCAGCGCCGCCCGCGCGACGATGGGGATGCGCGCCGCGCGCGCGGCCACCACCTCGGGGTTGCCGGCCTTCACCGCCGTGCTGGTGACCAGCGCCTGCGCGCCCGCGATGTGGGCGGCGTCGTGGCCGATGTGCACCTGCACGCCCAGGCGCGCCAGCCGCTCGGTGGTGGCGCTGGCCTGCAGGTCGGAGCCGCTGACGGTGTAGCCCAGGCCGGCCATGATCTCGGCCAGCGGGCTCATGCCGGAGCCGCCAACGCCGACGAAGTGGATGTGGTGGACGGCGTGGTTCATCGGGCCATCCTCTTCACCTGCGCCTCGATCTCGTCGGCCACGCGCGCGGCGGCCTGCGGGCGGGCCTGGGCGCGGGCCTTGACAGCCATCGCGAGCAGCGTCGCGCGGTCGAGCCGCGCGATCTCGGCGGCAAGCCGCTCGGCCGTCAGTTCCGGCTGTGGCAGGTGCACGGCACCGCCCTGCGCGGCCAGCCACTGCGCGTTGTCGCGCTGGTGCGCCGTGGTGCTCACCACCAGCGGCACCAGGATGGCCGGCACGCCGGCGGCGCACAGCTCGCTCACGGTGATGGCCCCGGCGCGGCAGACCATCAGGTCGCAGGCGGCCAGCTGCGCCGGCATGTCGTCGACGAAGGCGCGCACCTCGGCGGCGATGCCGTGGCCGGCGTAGGCGGCGCGCACGGCGGCCTCGTCGGCAGGGCCGGTCTGGTGCAGCACCTGCGGGCGC
>JBKDQY010000259.1:0-5265 GCA_046341655.1 Betaproteobacteria bacterium
GGACGGCAGCGAGTGGTATCAGCTCACCGTGGGCGGCAGCGACGGCAGCCTGCTGTCGGGCGCGGCCGTGCCGGGCCGCGTGATCGGGCCGAGCTTCGCGGCCGACGAGGTGCCGGACGCCCTGGAAGCCCTGATCGACACCTATCTGGCCGAGCGCCGAGGCGGCGAGCGCTTCGTCGACACCGCGCGCCGCCTCGGCCCACTGCCCTTCCGCCGCGCCGCCGACGCCGTGCGCCGCGCCACTGCCGCGGCTTGAGGAACACGCGATGCAGTTCATCCCCCCCCACGAGGACGCCACCGCCGGCGCGCTGGCCCTGCCCAACCACGCCGACGTGCTCGCGCACGCCGAGGCCGTGGCCCGCCACGACGTCGTGGCACTGCACTTCCCGAAGTGGACCGACGGCCGCGCGTACAGCCAGGCCGTGCTGCTGCGCGCGCGCCTGCGCTTCACGGGTGAAATCCGCGCCACGGGCGAGGTGCTGGCCGACATGCTGCCGCTGCTGCGCCGCTGCGGCTTCGACGCCGTGCCGTTGCGGGCCGACCAGCAGCAGGCCCATGCCGAGCGCGCCCTGGGCTACTTCAGCACCCATTACCAGACCGTGCCGCCCGAGCGGCCGCCGAGCGGGGCCGCCCGATGAACGCCATCGACCGGTACGCCCGGGCCACGCCCGGTTTCGAGCAGCGCGTCGCCGCCGCCCTCGGCCGCCTGGCCGCTGCCGCGACGGCCCACCCGGGCCGCATCGTGCAGGCCACGAGCCTGGGCGCCGAGGACATGGTGATCACCGACCTCATCGCCCGCCACCGCCTGCCCGTCGCGCTGGCCACGCTCGACACCGGCCAACTGCACCCCGAGACGCTGGCGCTGGCCGACGCCGCCGAGCGCCACTACGGCGTCGCCATCGAGCGCTTCGCGCCGCCCGCCGAGGCCGCGCTGCAGTTCGTGCGCGAGCACGGCGAGTGGGCGATGCGCCAGAGCGTGGCCCTGCGCAAGGCCTGCTGCGCGCTGCGCAAGCTCGAGCCGCTGGCGCGCCTGCTGGCCGGCCGCACGGCCTGGGTGACGGGCCTGCGGCGCGAGCAGAGCGATGCCCGGGCGGAGGTTCCCTTCGAGGACACCGACGACGCCGGCCGCGCCAAGCTCAATCCGCTGGCCGACTGGTCGCTGGCCGACGTCTGGCACTACGTGGCGCAGCACGGCGTGCCCTACAACGCGTTGCACGACCGCTTCTTTCCGAGCATCGGCTGCGAGCCCTGCACGCGCGCCGTCGCCGTGGGCGAAGACTTCCGCGCCGGCCGCTGGTGGTGGGAGAACGGGTCCGCGAAGGAGTGCGGCCTGCACGTGAGCACGCTTTCCGACACGGTGAAACCATGAACACGACCCGCGAACGGGCCCAGGCCCCCCGGCATCTCGGCGTCAACGACGGCCACCTCGACGCGCTCGAAGAGGAGGCCGTCTTCATCCTGCGCGAGGTCGTGGCCTCGTTCGAGCGACCGGCACTGCTCTTCTCGGCCGGCAAGGACAGCTGCGTCGTGCGCCACCTCGCGCTGAAGGCCTTCAAGCGCCGCCGCGCCGACGGCGGCTTCGACGGGCGCCTGCCGCTGCCGCTGCTGCACGTGGACACCGGGCACAACTTCCCCGACGTGATCGCCTTCCGCGACGCGCTGGTGGCCGACAGCGGGGACCGCCTGGTCGTCGCCCACCTCGAGGACAGCATCGCCCGCGGCACCGTGCGCCTGGCGCAGCCGCTGGAAAGCCGCAACGCCCACCAGAGCGTGACGCTGCTGGAGGCCATCGAGGAGCACCGCTTCGACGCGCTGATCGGGGGTGCCCGGCGCGACGAGGAGAAGGCGCGCGCCAAGGAACGCATCTTCAGCCACCGCGACGCCTTCGGCCAGTGGCAGCCCAAGGAGCAGCGGCCCGAGCTCTGGACGCTGTTCAACACACGCCACCGCCCGGGCGAGCACTTCCGCGTGTTCCCGATCAGCAACTGGACCGAACTCGACGTGTGGCAGTACATCGCCCGCGAGCGCATCGCCCTGCCTTCGCTGTACTACCGCCACGAGCGCGAGGTCGTGCGGCGCAAGGGGCTGCTGGTGCCGGTGACCGCGGTCACGCCGCCGGCCGAAGGCGAGCCGGTGCAGCGCCTCGCCGTGCGCTTCCGCACCGTGGGCGACATGACCTGCACCTGCCCGGTGGAGAGCAGCGCCGCCGACGCCGCCGACGTGGTGGCCGAGACGCTGCTCGCGACGCTCAGCGAGCGCGGCGCCACGCGCATGGACGACCGCGCCAACGACGCCGCGATGGAGCGGCGCAAGAAGGAAGGCTACTTCTGATGAACGCCCTGGCCACCCCCGAGCGCGCCGCGGTCGCCGTGCCTCCGCAGCCGGCGCTTCGCTTCCTGACCGCGGGCAGCGTCGACGACGGCAAGAGCACCCTGATCGGGCGCCTGCTGCTGGACAGCCGCGCCATCCTGTCCGACCAGCTCGCGCAGATCCACGCCCGCGCCGCCGCCAGCGGCGGAGCCGCGCCCGACCTGAGCCTGCTCACCGACGGCCTGGAGGCCGAGCGCGAGCAGGGCATCACCATCGACGTGGCCTGGCGCTACTTCGCCACGCCGTCGCGCAAGTTCGTCATCGCCGACGCACCGGGCCACGAGCAGTACACGCGCAACATGGTCACGGCCGCGGCGGGCAGCGACGCCGTCGTGGTGCTCGTGGACATCACCAAGCTCGACCTGACCCGTCCGGAGCCCGCGCTGCTGCCGCAGACCCGCCGCCACGCCCTGCTGGCCCATCTGCTGCGCGTGGACCACCTGGTCTTCGCCGTCAACAAGATCGACGCCGTGGCCGACCCCGGCGTGGCCTTCGGTCGCGTGGCCGGGGCGCTGCAGCGCTTCGCTGCGGCGGCGGCGCTTCCGCTGGCCGGCATCGTGCCGGTGTCGGCACTGCGCGGCGACAACGTCGCCGGGCGCAGCCCCTCGCCCTGGTACGGCGGCCCCTCGCTGCTGGAGCTGCTGGAGACCCTGCCCAGCGCGCACGAGCCGCGCCAGGCCCCGCTGGCCCTGCCCGTGCAGCACGTGGCGCGCCAGGGCGATGGCGTGGGCGAGCAGCCGCGCGTGCTGTGGGGCCGCGTGGCCCGCGGCGAGATCACGGTCGGCGACCGCGTGCAGGTGTTCCCCAGCGGCGAGACGGCCACCGTCCAGGCGCTGCTCGGGCTGGACGGCGCGATCCAGGCCACCGGCGCCGGGCGCTCGGCCGGGGTCGTGCTGGACCGCATGCTCGACGTTTCGCGCGGCGACTGGCTGCTGGGCGGTGGCGGCATTCCGCCGGCCCGCGCGCTGCGCGCCACCATGGCCTGGCTGGACACCGAGCCCGCCCAGCCCGGGCGACGCTACCTGCTTCGTCACGGCCACCGCTGGGTGCAGGCGCGGCTGCGTGCCGTGCGCCACCGGCTCGACATCCACACGCTGGCGCACGAGCCGGCCGACGGCCTCGGCGTCAACGACATCGGCGAGGTGGACTTCGAGCTGCAGCAGCCGCTGCCGCTGCTGCCCTACGCCGACAGCCGCATCGGCGGCGCGCTGATCGTCGTCGACCCCGCCAGCCACCGCACCAGCGGCGCGCTGCTGGTGCGAGAGGCGCTGCCGGAGGCGCAGGGATGAGCGGCCGCGTCGTCTTCATCGGTGCCGGCCCCGGCGCGGCCGACCTGATCACGGTGCGGGGCGCCGCCCGCCTGGCCGAGGCCGACGTGGTGCTGTTCGACGCCCTCACCGACCCGGCGCTGCGAGCCCATGCGCCGCAGGCGCGCTGGCTCGACGTGGGCAAGCGCGGCTTCGGCTTCGCCACCGCCCAGGCCACCATCGACGCGCTGCTGGTGCGCCTGGCGCGGCGCCACCGCGTCGTCGTGCGGCTCAAGGGCGGCGACCCCAGCGTCTTCGGCCGGCTGGAGGAGGAGCTCGCGGCGCTGGCCGCCGCCGGCATCGCCAGCGAGGTGGTGCCGGGCGTGACGGCTGCGCTGGCGGCCGCGGCCCACCTGCAGCGACCGCTCACGCGGCGCGGCCGCGGCCGCAGCGTGGGCCTGACCACCGCCATGACGGCCGACGCCGGCCTGGCCGCCGACATGCGCCACGCCGACACCGAGGTCTTCTACATGGCCGGCCGCCAGCTCGGCCGCCTGGCGCGGCAGCTGCAGGCGGCCGGCTGGCCGGCGGGCACGCCCGTGGCCGTGGTGTCGCGCGCGGGTTGTGCCGACGCCGTGGCCAGCGAGCACCGCCTCGACGGCCTGGCCGCGGCCTCGGTGCTGCTGGCCGGCCGGCCGGCGGTGGTGACGGTGGGCGTGGGCGCCACGGCCGTGGCGCCGGCGCCGCAGCCGACGGCGGAAGCCGGCGCCGTACGGGGCCGTGCTCCGGTGCACGCGCCCTAGCGTCCTAGAATTCGGGGCCTGCGACATGGCGGTACGGCTCGGCCAAGGGCTGGGCCGCACCGCAGCGCCTGTTCCACCAACGAGCCGCTTCATGACCCACGTCGTCCTCGATTCGTGCATCCGCTGCAAGTACACCGACTGTGTCGATGTCTGCCCCGTGGACTGCTTCCGCGAAGGGCCCAACATGCTCGTCATCGACCCCGACGAGTGCATCGACTGCGCGGTGTGCATTCCCGAATGCCCGGTCAACGCGATCCTCCCCGAGGAAGACGTGCCCACCGAGCAGTTGGCCTTCATCAAGCTCAATGCCGATCTGTCGCGCAAGTGGCCGAGCATCACCAAGCGCAAGGCGCCGCTGCCCGACGCCGACGACTGGAAGGACCGCACCGGCAAGATCGACCAACTGATCCGCTGAACCCCGCTGCATGAGCACCGAACCCATCCAGACCGACGCCGTCATCGTCGGCGCCGGCCCGGTGGGCCTGTTCCAGGTCTTCGAGCTCGGCCTGCTCGAGATCAAGGCCCACATCATCGACAGCCTGGCCTACCCCGGCGGCCAGTGCATCGAGCTCTACCCCGACAAGCCCATCTACGACATCCCGGCCGTGCCCGTGTGCACCGGCAAGGAGCTGACCGACAACCTGCTCAAGCAGATCGAGCCCTTCGGAGCGACCTTCCACCTGGGCCAGGAGGTCACCCAGCTCGAGAAGCAGTCCGACGGCCGCTTCCTCGTGGCCACCAGCAAGGGCACCCGGTTCCTCACCAAGACGGTGTTCATCGCCGGCGGCGTGGGCAGCTTCCAGCCGCGAACGCTCAAGGTCGAGGGCCTGGACAAGTTCGACGGC
>JBKDQY010000260.1:0-3676 GCA_046341655.1 Betaproteobacteria bacterium
CTGCCGCATGGCCTCGGGCAAGGGGCGGCCGCCGGCGGTGGTGGCGCCGCCGTGCAGGGCGATCAGGTCCTCGGCGATGGCCAGCGCCACGCTGGTGCCACAGACCTCGCTGGCGTGCATGTTGCCGTCCACCCAGACGGCGGGGCGCGCGCGGCCGGGCTCGCCGGGGTCGGGGCCGATGGTCAGCAGCGGGATGTCGCGGCCGCCGGCGCTGCGGCCCAATGAGCCCAGGTGCACGAGGCCGGGATGCTGCTGCGCCCAGCACTGCAGCTGCGCGGCGAGTTGCTCGTTGTCGATGTACTGGTGTCGGAACACGGCGGCGGCGGGTGGTGACGGGGCGCCGATGTTGCCGCAACCAGGCCGCCGGCTGGCGCGGCGGCCCCGCTACGGCGGCGTGCCGGTGGCCGCGGCCGCGCCCGCGGCTGGCCGCCGCCGCGTGCTGCACCACAGCAGCCAGCCCACCACCGACAGGTTGACGAGGTTCCAGGCCACACCGTTGACGAAGGCCGCGTGGTACGAGCCGGTGAGGTCGAACACCTTGCCCGACAGCCACCCGCCCAGCGCCATGCCCAGCAGCGTGCTCATCAGCACCCAGCCCACGCGCTCGCCGGCCTCGCGCGGGGGGAAGTGCTCGCGCACGATGATGGCGTAGCTCGGCACGATGCCGCCCTGGAACAGGCCGAACAGCGCCGAGATCACGTACAGCGACACCAGCCCGTCGAAGGGGATGAACAGCAGCAGCGCCAGCCCCTGCAGCACCGAGCCCAGCAGCAGCGTGCGCAGGCCGCCGATGCGGTCGCAGATGAAGCCGCTGACGAGCCGGCTGACGATGCCGAAGGCCAGCATCAGCGACAGCATCTGCGCGCCCTGCGCCGCACCGAAGCCGAGGTCGGTGCAGTAGGCCACGATGTGCACCTGCGGCATCGACATCGCCACGCAGCAGGCCACGCCGGCCACGCACAGCAGCGCCTGCGCGCCGCCCATGGGCAGGCCGAAGGGGCGGTCCGACGGTTGCGCGGCCCCGGCGTGGCGCGCCGGCGCGGCCACCGCCGCCGGCGGCCGCGGCCGCAGCAGCAGCGCCAGCAGCGGCATCGCCAGCACGCTCACCGCCGCCAGCACCAGGTAGGCGCTGCGCCAGCCGTGCTGCTCGACCAGCGCCTGCACCAGCGGCGGCCAGATCGCACCGGCCAGGTAGTTGCCGCTGGCGCAGATGGCCACCGCGATGCCGCGCCGGCGCACGAACCACAGCGAGGTGTCGGCCACCAGCGGCGCGAAGGTGGCCGAGCAGCCCAGCAGCCCGATCAGCAGCCCGTGCCACAGCGCGAACGAGCCCACGCTGCCGGCGCCGGCCGCCAGCGCGTAGCCGCCGCCCAGCCCGGCCGCGCCCACCAGCACCGGCACCATCACGCCGAAGCGGTCGGCCAGCCGGCCCATCAGGATGCCCCCCAGGCCGAAGCCCACCATCAGCAGCGTGTACGGCAGCGACGCGTCGGAGCGCGCCACGCCGAACTCGGCCTGCACCGCCGGCAGCACCACGGCGATGACGTACATGCCGCTGGAACCGATGGTCATCAGCGCCAGCACCGCGGCCAGGCGCGTCCACGCGTAGCGCGAGTCGGCGGCGTGTGCGGCGGCGGGCGCGGCGGGCGGGGGTGCGGCGGCGGGATGCAGCTCGGGTTCTCGGCAGGGGCGGGCCGGGGGCGCCCGCTTCGGCCCGATGGTGGCCGCACCCGGCCGGCCTGTCCAGCGGGCGCGGCCCGAAGGCTCCCGCGCCGCGCGACCCGCGCGATCGGCGCACTCAAGCGCGATCAGCGCACGCAGCGAAAGCCGATGTAGACCACCGCCGTGTCGGCCGGCTTGGCCTGGTGGTGCTCGGCGCGCATCGGCCCGGTGCCGTACCACCACGACCCGCCGCGCGTGCGGCGCTCGGCGTCGCCGCGCGCGCCGGGCGGATCATCCACCCACTCCCAGGCGTTGCCGCCCATGTCGAACAGGCCGTTCACGCCCGCGGGCGTGCGCCCGGTGCGGGCATGGCCGTCGCCGCGCGACAGCGCCGCACCGTGGCGCACGGCGCGTGCCGCGGCCTCGGGGCCGCAGTCGCCCAGGCACTGCGCGCCGCGTGCGCTGTCGCCGGTGGGCAGCGGGTAGCGGCGGCCGCGCTCGAAGGGGGCGGGCGGCTTCTCGCGCTGCTCGGTGTAGGCGGCACCGGCCCATTCGGAGTCGGTGGGCAGCCGGCCGCCGGCCCAGCGGCAGAAGGCCTGCGCCTCGTGCCACGTGACGTGCACGGCCGGTTCGTCGTCGGCCGGCGCGTGGCCGGGGCCGAAGGGCGCGCGCCAGGTCCAGCCGGGCTTGCTCACCCAGCCGGCCTCGTAGACCTGGCCGCCGCCGCGCCGCTCGGCGGCCGTGACGGTGCCGGTGGCCTGCGCGAAGGCGCGGAACTGCGCGATGGTGGTCTCGGTGCGGGCGATCTCGAAGGCGCCGACGCGCTGCCAGTCGATCGGGGCGGCCTGCGCGGCGGCCGCCAGCGCCAGCGCGGCCGGCAGCAGCGCGGCCCGGGTTCCAGGGGGCTTGGGCATGGTGTTCACTCTAGCCAGCGCCCGCCGCCCGATGCGGCACCATCGCGCGATGACCCTGCCCGAAACGGACTTTGTGAGCCTGCCGGCGCTGGTGGCGCTGCACGCGCGGCAACGCCCCGACGCGCCCGTGCTGGCGTGCGGCGCCCGCCGCTGGACCTGGCGCGAGCTCGACGAGCGCGCCGACCGCATCGCCGCGGGGCTGCAGGCGCAGGGCCTGGGCCCGGGCGGCACCGCGGCGCTGTGCGCAGCCACCTCGCTGGACGCGGTGGCGGTGTTCATCGGCATCCTGCGCGCCGGTGCGGCGGCCGTGCCCCTGGCGCCCAGCGCCACCCCGGCGCAGCGCGCCGCGATGGCGGCCGACGCGGCCGTGAGCGTGCTCTTCGGCGACGCGCTGGCCGACGACGTGGCCTGGCCCGCCACCGTGCGGCGCGTGGCCGTCGGCGACGACCCCGCCGTGCTCGAGGCCACGCTGCCCGCCCCCGGCACGCGGCCAAGGCCGGTGGCCATCGAGCCCGCGTGGCCCTTCAACATCATCTACAGCTCGGGCACCACGGGCACGCCCAAGGGCATCGTGCAGCCGCACGCCATGCGCTGGGCGCACATCCGCCGCGCGGGTGCCTCGGACTACGGCACCGACACCGTGACGATGATCGCCACGCCGCTGTACAGCAACACCACGCTGGTGTGCCTGATCCCGACGCTGGCCTACGGCGGCTGTGCCGTGCTGATGCCGAAGTTCGATGCCCGCGGCTACCTGGCGCTGGCCCAGGCCCACCGCGCCACGCACACGATGCTGGTGCCGGTGCAGTACCGGCGGCTGATGGATCTGCCGGATTTCGACCAGTACGACCTGCGCAGCTTCCGCCAGAAGTTCTGCACCAGCGCCCCCTTCCACGCCGACCTGAAGGCGGCTGTGCTGGCACGCTGGCCCGGCGGCCTGACCGAGTACTACGGCCTCACCGAAGGCGGCGGCACCTGCATCCTGCAGGCCCACCTGCACCCGCACAAGCTGCACACCGTGGGCCCGCCGGCCGAGGGGCACGACATCCGCCTCGTCGACGAGGACGGCCGCGAGCTGCCGCAGGGCGCCACCGGCGAGG
>JBKDQY010000261.1:0-11181 GCA_046341655.1 Betaproteobacteria bacterium
TCCTCGGGTTGGGCGTCTGCCGGCGACGCGTCCGCTGCCACCGACCGGGCCTTGATGAACTGGAACAGCTCGCGGTGCGAGCGGGGCTGCCGCGCCTCCGGGGCCACGGCGTCGCGGCGCGCGGCGCGCACCAGGCTGCGCAGCTGCTGCGCGTCGGAGTCGGGGTGCTGCTGCATCCAGCGCGTGAGCGCGGCGTCGTCGGCAATGAGCTCGGCGCGCCAGCGCTCGGCCTCGTGCAGCGCCAGCGTCTCGCGCGCCGAGCCCAGCCGGGCGGCCGCCACGGCCTCGCGCAGCACGGCCTCGTCGGCGCTGCGCATCAGCTTGCCGACGTACTGCAGCTGGCGTCGCCTGCCCTCGTGGCTCTTCGTGCGGCGGTACTCGAGGATCGCCTCGCGCAGGCCGTCGGGCATGGGCGTGGCGGCCAGGCGCTGCTCGGGCAGCTCGGCCACGTCCAGGCCCAGGGCCTGCAGGTCGTGCGACTGGCGCTTGAGGGCCGACTTGCTGGGCCGGGCGTCGGCGTCACCGGGGTCGGCTTCGCCGTAGTGGACGTCGAGACCACGGTGCGGCGCGGCTTTGCGGGGCATGGGCGGGGGGCGGCGCAAGGCCGCAAGTGGCCGACGGAGGGCAGGGCCTATGATTGTTGCGCAGCTTCCTCCGCACCCTCCCCGCACCGAGCCCCGCCGCATGACGTCGTCCCCGCGTGACCCCTCCGGATTCGCCTTCGATCGGGCGCAGTTCCAGCAGATCGTCGAGGACACGCTGGGCATCGCCAGGTCGCTGGGGGCCAGCGATGCCGGTGCCGAGGTGAGCGAGGGCGTGGGGCTGTCGGTGAGCGTGCGCAAGGGCGAGCTCGAGAACGTCGAGCGCAACCGCGACAAGAGCCTGGGCGTGAGCGTCTACCTGGGCCGCCGGCGCGGCAATGCCAGCACCTCCGACTTCTCGCCCGAGGCCATCCGCCGCACCGTGCAGGCGGCCTACGACATCGCGCGCTTCACCGCCGAGGACCCCGCCGCCGGCCTGCCCGAGGCCGACGACCTGGCCAGCGAGGCCGAGGCCGCGCTCGACCTCGACCTCTTCCACCCCTGGGCCATCGACGCCGCCGCCGCGGCCGAACTGGCCCGGCGCTGTGAAGACGCCGCCATGGCCACCGACCGCCGCATCACCAACCGCGAGGGCGCCGGCGTCTCGGCCCAGCAGGCGCACTTCTGGGCCGGCAACACGCGCGGCTTCCGCGGCGGCTACGCCAGTTCGCGCCACTACCTGTCGGTGAGCCCCATCGCCGGCAAGGGTCGCGACATGCAGCGCGACGGCTGGTACACCAGCATGCGCGACGCTGCCGACCTCGCCGGCCCCGAGGCCGTGGGCCGCTACGCCGCCGAGCGAGCGCTGGCGCGCCTGAAGAGCCGGCGCGTGGCCACGGGCGAGGTGCCGGTGCTGTTCGAGAGCACGGTGGCCGCGGGCCTGCTCGGCGCCTTCGTGCAGGCCACCTCGGGCGGCGCGCTGTACCGCAAGGCCAGCTTCCTCGAGGGCAGCCTGGGCCGGCCGGTGCTGGCCGGCCACGTCGACATCGACGAGGACCCGCACCTGCGCAAGGGCAAGGGCAGCGCGCCCTTCGACGACGAGGGCGTGCGCACGCGGGCGCGCCGGGTCGTCGACGGCGGCGTGGTGCAGGGCTACTTCCTCAGCAGCTACTCGGCACGCAAGCTCGGCATGCAGACCACCGGCCACGCCGGCGGCTCGCAGAACCTGGTCATGACCAGCCGGCTCACGCAGGCCGGCGACGACCTCGACGCCATGCTGCGGAAGCTGCACCGGGGCCTGTTCGTCACCGAACTGATGGGGCAGGGCGTCAACTACGTGACCGGCGACTACTCGCGCGGCGCCGCCGGCTTCTGGGTCGAAGGCGGGCGCATCGTGCACCCGGTGCACGAGGTCACGATCGCCGGCAACCTGAAGGTGATGCTCGGCGACATCGCCGCCATCGGCGCCGACGCCTACACGCAGGGCAGCAAGACCGTCGGCTCGGTCCTGGTGCCCGGGCTCAAGCTCGCAGGGGCCTGAGCCCGGCCCTGGCGGACGTCGAAAGTCCCCCCTCGCCGGGAGGCTTTCGAACGGGGAAAACCCGCCCGGAAATCTCCATGCCGAAACCTAGAATTCCGCGGTTTTCGTCGGCATTCCTGCATGCCTGTTTCCACCCTCCCCGATCCTCAGGAGAAGATCACCATGGAACGTCGTTCCTTCGTCCGCAACGCTGGCCTGGCCGGCGTGCTGGCCGCCGGCATCGCCCCGGCCGTCCACGCGCAGCCCACCATCCGCTGGCGCCTGGCCTCCAGCTTCCCGAAGTCGCTCGACACGATCTTCGGCGCGGCCGAAATCATGGCCAGGCAGGTCGGCGCGATGACCGGTGGCAAGTTCACGATCACCGTCGCCCCCCCGGGCGAAATCGTGCCGGCCTTCGGCGTCGACGACGCGGTGCGCAACCGCACCGTCGAGATGTGCCACACCGCCCCGTACTACTTCGTCGGCAAGAACGAGGCCTTCGCCTTCGGCACCGCCATCCCCTTCGGCCTGAACTCGCGCCAGATCAACGGCTGGGTGATGGAAGGCAACGGCATGAAGCTGCTGCGCGAGTTCTACTCGTCGTACAACTTCATCAACTTCATCGGCGGCAACACCGGCTCGCAGATGGGCGGCTTCTGGCGCAAGGAGATCAAGAGCCTGGCCGACCTGAAGGGCCAGAAGATGCGCATCGGCGGCTTCGGCGGCCGCGTGATGGAGCGCCTGGGGCTGGTGCCGCAGATGATCCCCGGTGGCGAGATCTACCAGGCCCTCGAGAAGGGCACGATCGACGCTGCCGAGTGGGTGGGCCCGTACGACGACGAGAAGCTGGGCCTGAACAAGGTGGCCCCGAACTACGCCTACCCCGGTTTCTGGGAAGGCGGCGCCGGCCTCGAGTTCTGGATCAACAACGCCGCGTTCAATGAACTGTCTGCCGACTACAAGGCCGTGCTGGAGGCCGCCTGCTCGCACGCGGCCCTCGAGATGCAGGCCCGCTACGACGCCCGCAACCCGGCCGCGCTGAAGAAGCTCGTGGCCGGTGGCACCAAGCTCTTCGCGTTCCCCAGGGACGTGATGGAGGGCGCCTTCAAGGCCTCGCAGGAGCTGTACTCGGAGATCAGCGCCAAGAACGCGGCGTTCAAGAAGATCTTCGACGACTACAGCGCTTTCCGCCGCGACGCCAACCTGTGGTTCCGCTTCTCGGAAGCCACCTTCGACGACTTCATGCAGAAGCAGCGCCTGTGATCGCCTGATCGGCGCCCTCGGGCGCCGACGGCGGCTCCAGAAGAGAAGCCCCGCGATGCGGGGCTTTCTTGTTGGGGGCTGCGACGGCGGGCCGCTGGTTGCGGCTGGCCGTGGCGCGCGGCCGGCAAGCGCGCTACTTCTTCTGCTGGTCCTGCTTGACCGCTTCGAGCAGCGACTTCATCGGGTCTTCGGCCGCGCCCGGTGCCGAGCCGGACGTCGCCGCAGGGTCGGCGCTCATCTGCTGCAGCGCATCGCGCGCGCCCTGCATCTGCTCCAGCGCCTTGTCGGCATCGATCTTCACCTGGTCCTTGCCGAGGCCGTCGGCCACCAGGCTCGGGAACGCGATGACGACAGCCACCATGATCAATTGCAGGATGATGAACGCGATCGATCCCTTGTAGATCTGCGCGGTCGTCACCGCCGGGATCGTCTCGCCAGTGATGCGGTCCTTGTAGTCCTTCTTGGCTGCCACGCTGCGCAGGTAGAACAGGGCGAAGCCGAAGGGCGGCGTCAGGAACGAGGTCTGCAGGTTCATCGCGACGATGACGCCGAACCAGATCATCACCGCTTCCACGGGCGCGCCGGGCAGCAGCTCGGGCAGGATCTTCTCGGCCACCGGCGCCAGCATCGGGATCACGATGAACGCGATCTCGAAGAAGTCGATGAACATGCCCAGGATGAAGACCAGCACGTTGACGACGACGAGGAAGCCCATCGCGCCGCCGGGCAGCCCGTCGAACAGGTGCTCGACCCACACGTGCCCGTCGGCGGCGTTGAAGGTGAAGCTGAAGACGGTGGAGCCGATCAGGATGAACATCACGAAGGTGGCCAGCTTGGCCGTGCTGTCCAGCGCCTGTCGCATCAGCTTCAGGTCTAGGCGCTTGCGCGCGAAGGCCATGATCAGCGCGCCCACGGCGCCCATCGCGCCGCCCTCGGTGGGCGTGGCCACGCCCAGGAAGATGGTGCCGAGCACCAGGAAGATCAGCACCAGCGGCGGGATCAGCACGAACGTGACCTGCTCCGCCAGGCGCGACAGCAGCCCCATCCTGGCGACGCGGTTGACGATGGCCAGGAACAGCGCCAGGAACGAGGCGACCGTCATCGACATGATGAAGACCTCGTCGCCCGGGGCCGGGCGGTCGCGGCCGACCAGTGGGTTGATGATCTGGCCGTGCACGAGGCTCCACGCGTAGCCGGCGGCGCCGCAGATCGCGAACAGCACCAGCAGCGACTTGTGGCCGCTGGCGCCGCTGGATTCGCGGTAGACGCGGGCCTCCAGCGGCAGCGCCGGCACCCACGAGGGCCGCACGATGGCGACCGCCACGATGAACAGCAGGTACAGGCCCACCAGGAGCAGGCCCGGCACGAGGGCGCCGGCGTACATGTCGCCGACCGAGCGGCCGAGTTGGTCGGCCAGCACGATCAGCACCAGCGACGGCGGGATGGCCTGCGCCAGCGTGCCGCTGGCGGTGATGGTGCCGGTGGCGATGGTGCGGTTGTAGCCGTAGCGCAGCATGATCGGCAGCGAGATCAAGCCCATGCTGATCACGGCCGCCGCGACCACGCCGGTGGTCGCCGCCAGCAGCGCGCCGACCAGGATCACCGCGATCGCGAGGCCGCCACGCACGGGGCCGAATACCTGGCCCACGGTCTCGAGCAGGTCCTCGGCCATGCCCGAGCGCTCGAGGATGATCCCCATGAACGTGAAGAAGGGGATCGCCAGCAGCGTGTCGTTCTGCATGATCCCGAACACCCGCAGCGGCAGGGCCTGGAACATGTTGTTGCCGAACAGGCCGACCTCGATGCCGATGTAGCCGAACATCAGGCCCGTGGCCGCCAGGCCGAACGCGACCGGGATGCCGGTCAGCAGGAAGAACAGCAGGCCGCAGAACATCAGCGGCACGAAATTCTGGGCAATGAACTGGGTCATGTCAGCGCGCTCCCTGCAGCTTGGCCTCGGCCTCGGCGGCCAGCTCGGCGGCCAGCTTCTCCTCGTCGGACTGGCCTTCCTCCACGCTGAAGGGCTCCTGGCGATGACCCGTCAGGTAGCCGATGCGCTTGATCACCTCCGACAGCGCCTGCAGCGCCAGGATCGAGAAGCCCACGGGAATCAGCAGCAGCACCGGCCAGCGGATCAGGCCACCGGCGTTGGCGCTCATCTCGCCGGACTCGAACGCACGCTGGAACAGCGGCCACGACAGGTCGACCAGGATCAACGCCAGCGGGATCGTGAAGACGACCAGGCCGAGCAGGTCGATGATGGCGTTGGTGCGCTTGGACAGCCGTGACGAGATGAAGTCGATGCGGACGTGCGCGTTCTTCAGCAGCACGTAGCCGACGCCGAGCATGAACACGCCGGCGAACAGGTACCACTGGATCTCGAGCCAGGCGTTCGAACTGATGTCGAAGGCCTTTCGGATGACGGCGTTGACGGTGCTGATCACCACCGCGGCCAGCACCAGCCACATGATGATCTTGCCGAGCCACTCGTTGAGGGCGTCGATCAGCCCCGAAATCTTCAGCAATCCGCCCACGCGTGTGTCTCCGGTTCGTCGAATGCCAGCCTGTCCCGCGCACGAACTGGCGAGGGAGTCGTCGATTCTAGAAACCCGCATGATGCGGGCGAGCCCTGAAAACCCGCTGAACGGGTCAGCCCTGGCGGGTGGCCGCGTAGAGGCGCGTCGATCGCGCGCCGGAGCGGCAGAATGCCAGCAGCGGCCGCGGCAGTTCGGCCAGCAGTTGCGCGAACGCCGCGATCTGCTCGGGCGATTGCCAGCCGCTGTCCACTGGGAGGTGGCGGTACGCCAGCCCGGCGGCCAGCGCGGCGGCCTCGATCTCGGCGCTGATGGGTTGGCCGGGGCCGTGCTCGTGGTCCGGGCGGTTGTTGACGATGCTGCGGAAGCCCGCCGCGGCGGCCTGTGCCATGGCAGCGGCGTCGAGCTGCCCCGCGACGCACACGTCGGGAGCGATCGCCCGCAGGTTGGCGGCGCGCAGGAGGCTCGTCATGGCGGCCAGCAGGGCGTCAGCGGCCGAGCGCGGCCTTGACGGCGGCCGAGACCTGGGCCATCTCGGCGCTGCCGCCCAGTCGCGACTTGGCCGCGGCCATGACGCGTCCCATGTCGCCGGGGCCGCTGGCGCCGAGCTCGGCCACCAGGGCGGCCACGGCGGCGGCCACCTCGTCGGCGGACAGCCGCGCCGGCAGGTAGGCCTGCAGCACCGCCACCTCGGCCGACTCCTTGGCAACCAGGTCGTCGCGCGCTGCCTGCTGGAAGGCGGCGATGCTGTCGCGCCGCTGCTTGATCAGCTTGTCGACGATGCTCACCACGGCGGCATCGTCGAGCACGATGCGCTCGTCGACCTCACGCTGCTTCATCGCGGCCAGCAGCATGCGGATGGTGGACAGGCGCTCGCTGTCCTTGGCGCGCATGGCGGCCTTCATGTCATCCTGGATGCGGTCCTTCAGCGTGCTCATGTCGATGGTGGGCCCGGGGTCTTGGTCCAACGAGACAAGCCCGCCACGGGGGCTCCGCGCGGGCTTGCTTCGGCGTCGCGGCCGGCCGCCCCTGGAGGCAGGACCGGCGTCAGATGACGGTCAGTACAGCTTCTTCGGCAGCTGCATGCTGCGCACGCGCTTGAAGTGCCGCTTCACGGCGGCGGCCTTCTTGCGCTTGCGCTCGGCGGTGGGCTTCTCGTAGAACTCGCGCGCGCGCAGCTCGGTCAGCAGGCCGATCTTCTCGATGGTGCGCTTGAACCGGCGCAGGGCGACATCGAAAGGCTCGTTCTCTTTGACGCGGATCGTGGTCATTGCGGGGTGGGGCTGTTCTCGCGAAGGCCCGGGGTTTGCGGGTGGGGATCAGATGCCTGCACGCCTGGACGCAGCAAGGCAAAGCCAGCCATTATAGGCAGAATGCAGCCGACGACGCTGCTGCGACCGCGGCCGATTTGGGCCGGCCTTTGCCCTCAGTTTCCCCCTCCGCGTGCCCGCGTCGGAGGACAGAATCCGCGAAAGCCCTGCCGGGCCGGTGGCGCACCCGCAAGATGGACGGTGCGGAGCGGCCGGCGGGTGCGGTTGCATGGATTCCGTCGCCCTTTGCCCTTCTCCCGGACACCGCATGTCGATCCGCCCGCACGAGCCGACCCCCTGGACCGCCGACGACGCCGACGAGGCCGCAGCGCGGCTGCTGCCGGCGTGGCTGTCGGCACAGGGCGCCTGGGCGACCGTCAAGGACATCGAGACCGGCCGCTACCTCTCGGCCGACGTCGGCCTGGCCGAGCGGCTGGGCCTGGACGGCGGCATGCTGGGCCGCAGCGATGCCGAACTGTTCGACGCACCGCTGGCTGCCGTGCTGCGCGCAGCTGACCAGGCGGCTGTCGCCCAGGGTGCTGCCATGGCGGGCGAGCATCAGTTCGAGTTGGGTGGCCGCCGTCACGACCTTCAGGTGCTCAGGCTGGCCTACGCCGCCGGGGGCCGGCCGCTGCTGGCCACGATCTGGCGCGATGCCTCGCCCGATCGCGCACAGGCCCAGCAGTTGCGCGCCGCGCTGGAGCAGATCGAGCAGTTGCAGCGCGACCATGACCGGCTGCGCCGCGAAATGGCCGACCAGGCCCTGCGCGACCCGGCCTCGGGCCTGCACCGCAGGCCGCACTTCGAGGAACAGCTGCGGCGCGAGGTCGATCTCTCGCAGCGCGAGCAGCGCGAGTTCTCGCTCGTGTTCCTGGAGATGGACCCGCCCAGTGCGAAGGTGGCTGCACTGGGCGACGCCGGCGAGCGCGCCTTGCTCGAGGCCATGGGCCGGCTGCTGCGCGGTGGCACACGGGCGATGGACGCGTCGGGCCACTGGGGCGAGCGCCGCTTTGCCGTGCTGCTGTCGGGCGTGGGCCTGGCCACGGCGCACAGCCGCATGGAAGGCCTGCGCCGCAAGTGCGCCGCTCAGCTGGTGGTGCACGGTGGCCAGGAACTCGGCTTCACCGTCTCGGTCGGGGTGGCCAGCTTTCCGCACACGGCGCACGCTCAGGAGACGCTGCTCGAGGCCTGCGAGGGCGCGCTGACCGAGGCCCGGCGCCGCGGCGGCAACGCCGTCGCGCTGGCGGCGATCAGCTTCGACGCGGCCTGACCGGCCCCTCGGAGCTCAGGCGCCGAGCCGCCGCAGCACCGCCTGCCACTCGGCAGGCGTCACGGGGGTGATCGACAGGCGGTTGCCCCGCTGCAGCACGCGCATCGAGGCCAGTTCCGGCGCCTGCCGCATCTCGGCCAGAGGCAGCAGCCGCGTCTTCCGCTCGAGCCGAACGTCCACCTTCAGCCAGCGCGGCAGGTCGCGGGTGGACCGGGGGTCGAAGTACGGGCTGCCAGGGTCGAACTGCGTCTCGTCGGGGGCGAGCCCGCCAGCCACGCGGGCCACGCCGGCGATGCCGGGCTCGGGACACGACGAGTGGTAGAAGAGCACGCCGTCGCCCGCACGCATGGCGTCGCGCATGAAGTTGCGGGCCTGGTAGTTGCGCACCCCCGTCCAGGGCAGTGTCTGCCCCGGCGCTGCCGCGAGGTCGTCGATCGACGCCTCGTCGGGCTCGCTCTTCATCAGCCAGTGGGCCATGGGGGTGAAGGGTGTCCGCCGTGAAGCGTGGGCCGCATTCCTGAACCCTCAGGGAAGTTCAGGTGGGCGAGGTCAGCCGGGCTTCGGGTTCATCTGACGCGAGACGATCACACCAGCCCGACAATGTTCCAAGCCCTGGCTCAATGAGCATCGGTCCAAGGAAATTGAAGACCCACGCCATCACGACGGACAGACCCATTCTAGGCACCGGCGAAGGCCCCGTGCGGGCCCGGAATCACAACAACTGCCCGTCGGCGCCGAGCGCATGGTCCAGGCGCTGGACCAGGGCATCCACCTGCTGCTGAGGCAGCGGGGCATCGGCGCGCGGCGGCGAGGCGGCGTCTGCCTGCGGCGCCTGCTCGGCCAGCTGGTAGGCCAGGTTCAGGGCCGCCAGCACGGCGATGCGCTCGCGGGCGCGCACCTTGCCAGCGTCGCGGATGCCGGCCATCTCGCGGTCGACGGCGGCGACGGCCTTGGCCAGCAGGGATTCGCCGCCCTCCGGGCACCCGAGCACGTAGACCTGCCCGAGGATGGAGAACTCCATCTGCTTCATGCGGCGTTCCCCCGGCCGGGCGTCGCGGGGGTCGGATCGTCGACCGGCAGGCGGGCGAGCAGGCCGTCGATGCGGCCGCGCGCGGCGGCCAGTCGCGACCGCAGGCTGTCGCGCTCGGCGGTGACCCCGGCCAGCTGCTGCGCCATCAGTGCGTGGGCGCGCTGCAACTCCTGGTGGCGGAGCACCAGGCGGTCGATCCGTTCCGCGAGGTCATCGAGCGTGTGGGCCATCGGCGTCTCCCTCGCCGTCATTGTAGGGATGGCGTCGCGGGCCGATCGCGGGCAGTGCCCCGTTCAGCCCGGCTTGTGGCGGCGCACGGTCCTGCCGCGGCGGCCTTCGTCGCACCAGCTGCGCACGGCACACGATTCGCAGCGCGGCGCACGCGCCGTGCAGACGTAGCGGCCGTGCAGGATGAGCCAGTGGTGCGCGTGCTCGCCCCAGCGCGCGGGCACGCGCCTCAGCAGCCGCTCCTCCACCTGCTGCACGGTGCGGCCGGGCGCCAGCCCGGTGCGGTTGCTGACGCGGTAGACGTGCGTGTCGACCGCCATGGTCGGCTCGCCGAAGGCCACGTTGAGCACCACGTTGGCCGTCTTGCGGCCGACGCCGGGCAGCGCCTCGAGCGCAGCGCGGTCGCGGGGCACCCGGCCGCCGTGCTGCTCCACCAGGATGCGGCAGGTGGCGAGCAGGTTGCGGGCCTTGGTGCGGTACAGGCCGATGGTGCGCACGAGCTCGGTGACCCGTTCCTCGCCCAGCGCCAGCATGCGCTCGGGGCTGGGGGCCAGCACGAACAGGCGCCGCGTCGCCTTGTTCACGCCCACGTCGGTGGCCTGGGCCGACAGCAGCACGGCCGCCAGAAGCTCGAAGACGCTGGAGAACTCGAGCTCGGTGCTCGGCTCGGGGTTGGCCGCCGCCAGCGTGGCGAAGAAGGGTTCGATGTGTTCAGGCTTCATCGGCGCCGGGTGCGGGGATGGCAGGGGGTGTCGACAGACGCGCTCGCGCCCGCGCGAGAGCGGCCTCGACGATGGCGCGCCTGGCGTCGAGCACGGCGGGCTCGGCGTGGCGGCTGGCTGCGGCGATGTCGGCCAGCTTGTGCGCAGCCTTGGCGGCCAGGCGCTCGTCGTGGTCGCGGCGGTTGCGCTCGACGCGCCAGCGGTGGAAGCGGTAGCGCTCGCGGGCCTCGTCGGCCTGCGCGGCGCTCCACGCACCCCAGCCGCTGGCGCCGGGCGTGGCCGGCTCGAGCACGATGCAGTCCACGGGGCAGGCCGGCACGCACAGCTCGCAGCCGGTGCACTGTGCCTCGATCACCGTGTGCATGCGCCTGGGCGCACCCACGATGCAATCCACCGGGCAGGCCTTGATGCACAACGTGCAGCCGATGCACCACGCCTCGTCGACGAAGGCCACGGTGCGCGGGCCCTCGGTGCCGTGGCTGGGGTCCAGAGGCTCTACCGGCTGCCCGGTGAGCGCGGCCAGGCGCGCGATGCCTTCGGCCCCACCCGGAGGGCATCGGTTGATGGGCGCCCGCCCCTCGGCGATGGCCTCGGCGTAGCGGCGGCAGTCGGGTTCGCCGCAGCGCATGCACTGCGTCTGCGGCAGCGCGGCGTCGATGCGGTCGGCCAGCGTGGGCGGCGGAGGGCAGGTCACGACGCCGGATTATCCCGGCGCCGCGCCATGCCCGGCGTCAGGCCGAAGCCCGGCGGGCCGGGGCCTTGGTCGCGGGGGCGGCGGGTGCAT
>JBKDQY010000262.1:0-7719 GCA_046341655.1 Betaproteobacteria bacterium
CGCTGGCCGACGTGGCCGCCTACTACTACCAGACCGACCTCCGCACCGCCGCGCTGGGCAACTGCACGAGCGGCAGCACGACCGAGGACGTCTGCACGAACAACGTGCCGGTCAGCGACACGGACACGGCGACCCACCAGCACATGACCACCTACACGCTGGGCCTGGGCGTGTCGGGCTTCATGCAGTACCGGCCCGACTACGCCAACCCCAGCGTCACGACGGGCGACTACCACGCGGTGGCCAACGGCAGCACCGTCAACGTGGCGGCCGGCATCTGCACCTGGCTGGCCAGCGGCCCCTGCGAGTGGCCGATCCCCGTCGACAACACGCAGACCTCCGTCGACGACCTCTGGCACGCCGCCGTCAACGGGCGCGGCCGCTACTTCAGCGCCAGCGATCCCGACACCCTGTACAGCAGCCTGACCGGCGCGCTGTCCGCGATCGAGCGGGAAGACGGTTCTTCCGCGGCGGCCACCACCAGCACGCCCAACGTGTCGGCGGGCGACAACTTCGTGTTCGTCTCGAGCTACACCACGGGCGACTGGAGCGGCGAGTTGCTGGGCAAGCGCATCAACCTCTCCACCGGGCAGCTGGAGAACAGCGCCGGCGACTGGTCGGCGCGCAGCCGGCTGGAGACGGCCACCGCGCGCACGATCCACATGTACTCGGCCACGGCCGCCAACCGTCTGATGCCCTTCAACTGGACCAACCTGCAGGCCGCCGGCCTGGGGGGCTTCTTCGGCTCCACGGTCATCGGCACGGGCGCGAACCGGCTGACGCAGTTCTGCTCGCTGGGCCTGACCTGCCTGACCGCCGACGGCCGTGCGGCAGCGCCCGATCAGGCGCTGGTGAACTACCTGCGCGGCGACCGCAGCCTGGAAGGCACCGACCTCGAGACCAGCAAGCCGTTCCGCAGGCGCGCATATCTGCTCGGCGACATCGTCAACTCGGAAGCGGTCTACGTGCGCCGCCCGATGTTCAACTACGCCGACTCGGGCTACGCCGCGTTCAAGGTCGCTGCGGACAGCCGCAGGCCCATGGTCTACGTGGGTGCCAACGACGGCATGCTGCACGCCTTCGACGCCGAGACCGGCGACGAGCTGTGGGCCTACGTGCCGACCATGGTCATCCCGAACCTGTACCAGCTCGCGGACAAGAGCTACGCCACCCGGCACCGGTTCTACGTCGATGCCTCGCCGGTGGCCGGCGACGTGAAGATCGGCACCGAGTGGCGCACCATCCTCGTGGGCGGCCTGGGAGCCGGCGGCCGCGGCTACTACGCGCTGGACATCACCGACCCCCTGAACCCCAAGGCCCTGTGGGAGTTCACGAACGACAATCTGGGCCTGAGCTACGGTCGCCCGGAGATCGCCAAGCTGGCCGACGGCACCTGGGTGGTGATCGTGCCCTCGGGCTACAACAACACCGGGCCCGGCGACGGCCAGGGCAGGCTGTTCATCCTCGACGCCGGCACCGGCACGCTGAAGACGAGCATCGTCGCCAGCGACGCCGCCAACCCCGGCCCGTCCAGCACCGGCCTCGCCCACATCCGCGCCTGGGTCGACCAGGCCGACGTCGACAACACGGTGCAGCGCGTCTACGCCGGCGACAACGCGGGCAACGTGTGGCGCTTCGAGGTCAACACCAGCCCGGCCAAGGCCGTGCGCCTGGCCACGCTGCAGGGCAGCACCGGGCAGGCGCAACCGGTGACGGCGCGACCGGAGCTCGGCGACGTGGCCGGCAAGGCCATGGTCTTCGTGGGAACCGGGCGCTACCTGGGCACCAGCGACCTCGTCGACACGCGCCAGCAGAGCATCTACGCCATCAAGGACACGCTCGGCACTTCCGGCTGGGGCAGCCCGCGCAGCAGCGGCAGCTTCGTGCAGCAGACCCTGACCGCCGGCACCTGCCCGGCGGGTTCCACCGCCTGCACGGCAGGCGAGCCCGTGCGCACCAGCACCAGCAACAACGTCAATCTGGCCACCCAGGGCGGCTGGTACGTGGACCTGCCGACCACGAGCGAGCGTTCCACGAACGACCCCCAGCTGGCGCTGGGCACCCTGGTGGTCACGACCAACGTGATCGAGACCAGCACCTGCACCGCCGAGGGCTACAGCTACATCAACTTCTTCGACTACCGCACCGGCACCGCGGTCGTCAATGCATCGGGGGTCGTGAGCACGCAGCTCGGCAATGCCCTGGCCACGCGGCCGGCGCTGATCTCGCTGCCCTCGGGCGACATCAAGAGCATCACGCGACTGTCGAACGCCACCACCAGCGTCGATCCCATCCCGGTGGCTGCCGGGGGCGGCGCGACGCGGCGGCTGTCCTGGCGCGAGCTCGCCACCGAGCAGTGATGACCGGGGCTGCACCGCTGCGGCCGGCCGCGCCGCCCATCGGGCGACAGGCCGTGGCTCTGGGCGTGGCGCTGGGGCTGCACCTGGCCGCCGCGCTGGCCTGGGGCCATGGCGCTGCCGGCCGCTTGACGGCGGCTGCAGGCGCGCTGCCGGGGAGTGCGGGCGAGCGGCAGGCGCCGGCCGTCGTGTGGCTGACGCTGCCGCCGGCCGCCGCGCCCGAACGGCCGGCCGAGCCCGACCGGCCGGCCGAGCCGCCGGCCATGGCCGCGCCGGCGCCGACCGCGCCCGAAGCGCAGGCCGAACCGCGCGGCGACGCGCCCGGGGCGCCGGCCGGCGCGACGGGCCAGCTCACCAAGCACGGGGAGACCTGGACGCTGGGCTTCCCGGACATCGACCTCGGTGCGCCGCGCCGGGCCCTGATGCTGACGCTGCGGCTCGACGACGGTCGCCGCGTCGAGGGCGTGCAGGCTGCCGGGCCGGCGCCCGCGGGGGCGCCGGTCGAGCTGACGGCCTATGTCGCCGACCAGCTGCTGGGTGCCGAACTGCAGGGCGTGGTGGCCCCCGGCGGCACGGCCTGCCTGGAGGTGGTGTTCGAGGCCGCCGAGATGCGCGTGGCCTGGCGGCTGCGCGCGCCCGTGCCCGGGCGGCAGCGCTGCCCGCGCCCGACGATGGCCTGATCGCCGCGCCTTCAGCGGGTGACGCTGCCGAGCGTCGGGACCGAGGCGCGCCGCACCGCCCGCATCAGCACGCGGCCCAGCAGCGCAGCGCCCACGATCAGCAGCGCCCCCAGCCCCCAGGCGGCCCAAACCAGCCAGCGGCCGACGCTGCCGAGCAAGGCGAACAGGTCGCGCGTCAGCTCCAGCGTGGCCACCGCCACCGGCTGCCAGCCTGGCAGCCAATGCTCCAGCCACGCTGCGCCCGGTATCTCGCCGATGTTGGCGGCGAGGTTGCCGATGACGGCCGGATCGAGCCCCAGCACCCAGGCGGTGGCCCAGGCCAGCAGCGTCCAGAAGCCCAGGGCGAGTGCGGCGAGAACCCAGATGAGGATGTGCATGTCCGCCATGCTAGGCCGCGGGCCATGCCCGCAGCGGCCGTCAGGCCGCTTCGGCCAGCGTGGCCGCTGCAGGCCCGAAGGCGTAGGCGTCCATGCCCAGCTCGCCGAAGGTCAGGCTGTCGTGCACCCGCAGGGCCTGCGGCGGGCCGTCGCCAGCCGCCGCGCCGGCGGCCACGAAGAAGGGCAGCAGGTGTTCGTCGGTGGGGTGCATCGACGCGCCGTGCGGCGCCGCGGCCCGCCAGGCCAGCAGGGCGTCCCAGTCGGCGGCCGCGCCCCGTTCGGCGAACCAGTCGCGGAAAGCCGTGCTCTCGGGCGTGGCCGGGGCGTCCTCGCGCCCGCGCAGGCCGCCGGCGAACACGCGCCGCAGGTTGTGCGTGATGCTGCCGCTGCTCACCACCCACACGCCCTCGGCCACCAGCGGCGCCAGCGCGCGCCCCAGCTCGAACAGCTGCGCCGGGCTCCAGCCCGGCGGCCAGGCCAGCGGCAGCACCGGCACGTCGGCGGCCGGGAAGATCTCGCGCAGCGGCACCCAGATGCCGTGGTCCAGGCCGCCCTCGGGCCGCAGGTGCACGGGCAGGCCGGCGCCTTGCAGCAGCGTGGCCGCTCGCGCGGCCAGTTCCGGAGCACCGGGCGCGTCGTAGCGCATCGCGTAGAGGCGCTCGTCGAAGCCGCCGAAGTCGTGCACGGCCTCGTGGCGCGGCGCGGCCAGCAGCACGGGCTCGCGGGTCAGGCTGTGGGCCGAGGCCACCAGCACCGCCCGCGGCCGCGCTCCCCTGGTGGCCAGCTGCTCGCCGAGCGCGCGCCACCAGCGGCCGGCCTCGCGCGGCTCCAGCGCCGTCATCGGCGAGCCGTGCGACAGGAAGACGGGCGGGAGGGTCCGGGTATCCATGCCGGCATTGGGCCCGAAGACGCGTCGGCGGCCGTTCAAAGCCGCTGACGCCTGGGTTCGATTCCGCGCCGCGCCAGCAGCGGCCGGGCCGATGCGGGATCATCTGGCCATGATCGCACCCGCGCCGACCCCGAGCCCCCGCCCGCCGTCCCTGCGCAGCCTGGCCTGGCGCCAGGCGCTGCGCGACTTCCGCGCCGGCGAGCTTCGGCTGCTGGCCGTGGCCGTGATGCTGGCCGTGGCCGCGCTCACCGCCGTGGGCTTCTTCGCCGACCGGCTGAGCAACGGCCTGCAGCGCGACGCGCGCCAGCTGCTGGGCGGCGACGCCGTGGTCGGCAGCGACCACCCCGCGCCGCCCGAGATGGCCGCCAGGGCCGCCGAGCTGGGCCTGCGCACCAGCACCAGCGTCGGCTTCCCGAGCATGGCCCGCGCGTCCGACGAGCAGGGCGGCCAGTCGCGCCTGGTGTCAGTGAAGGCGGTCAGCGCGAGCTACCCGCTGCGCGGCCGCCTGCAGCTGGCCGACGCCCCCGGCGGCCCCACGCAGAACGTGGCCGCCGCGCCCGCCCCGGGGAGCACCTGGGTCGATGCCGGCCTGCTCGACGCGCTGGGCCTGAAGGTCGGCGACCCGCTGCTGCTGGGCGACGCCCGGCTGCGCATCGACAAGGTCATCGTCATCGAGCCCGACCGCGGCGCCGGCTTCTCGACCTTCTCGCCCCGCGTGATGATCGCCGAGGCCGACCTGCCGGCCACCGGCCTGATCCAGCCCGGCAGCAGAGTCGGCTATCGCCTGGCCGTGGCCGCGCGCGAGGGCGCCCCCATCGCGCAGGGCGACGCCGCGGTGCGGGAGTTCACGGCCTGGGCCGAGCAGCGCATCAAGTCCGCGCCGCTGCGCGGCGTGCGCGTCGAGAGCCTGGACAGCGGCCGCCCGGACATGCAGCGCACGCTGGGCCGCGCCGAGAAGTTCCTCAACCTGGTGGCGCTGCTGGCGGCGCTGCTGTCGGCGGTGGCCGTGGGCATCGCGGCGCGCGACTTCGCCAGCCGCCACCTCGACGACTGCGCGATGCTGCGCGTGCTCGGGCAGAGCCAGCGCCGCATCGCCGGCGCCTACACGCTGGAGTTCGGGCTGGTGGGGCTGCTGGCCAGTCTGGCGGGGGTGCTGCTGGGCCTGCTGGTGCACAACGTGTTCGTGTGGCTGCTCGCCGGGCTGGTGGACGCGCAGCTGCCGCCGCCGTCGCCGTGGCCGGCGCTCTTCGGCCTGGGAGTGGGCATGACGCTGCTGATGGGCTTCGGCCTGCCGCCGGTGCTGCAGCTGGCGCGCGTGCCGCCGCTGCGCGTGATCCGGCGCGACGTCGGCGGCATCAAGGCCAGCTCGCTGGGCGTGCTGCTGGCGGGCACCGGCGGCTTCGTGGCGCTGCTGATGGCGGTGTCGTCCGACCTCACGCTGGGCCTCATCTCGGTGGGCGGCTTCCTCGGCGCCATCGCGCTGTTCGCGGGGTTGAGCTGGGTGGCGGTGACGCTGCTGAAGCGCTCGGTGCCCGAAAGCCGCGCGCCGCGCTGGCTCGTTCTCGCCACGCGGCAGATCGCCGCGCGCCCGGCCTTCGCGGTGCTGCAGGTCAGCGCGCTCAGCGTCGGCCTGCTGGCGCTGGTGCTGCTGGTGCTGCTGCGCACCGACCTCATCGGCTCGTGGCGCCAGGCCACGCCGCCCGACGCGCCCAACCGCTTCGTCATCAACCTGCAGCCCGAGCAGGCGCAGCCCTTCCGCGAGCGCCTGGCCGAGGCCGGCGTGGCCAGCTACGACTGGTACCCGATGATCCGCGGCCGCCTGGTCGCCATCAACGGCACGCCGGTGAAGTCCGACGACTTCGCGGGCGAGCGCGCGGCGCGGCTGGTGGAGCGCGAGTTCAACCTCACGCACACGGCGGAGCTGCCGCCGAAGAACCCGGTCGTGGCCGGTCGCTGGACGCCCGACGAGGCCGACGCGCTGAGCGTGGAAGATGGTCTGGCCCAGGAGCTGGGCCTCAAGCTCGGCGACCGCCTGGCCTTCGACATGGCCGGCCTCGTGGTCGAGGGCCGCATCACCAGCCTGCGCAAGGTGGACTGGGGCTCGATGCGCGTCAACTTCTTCGTCATCTTCCCGCGGGCGCAGATGGGCGACAGCGTGCCGGTGAGCTATATCAGCGCCTTCCGCGCGCCGGCGCCGCAGCCGGCGGCGGCCGGTCAGCCCAGTTTCGACAACCGGCTGGCGCGCGACTTCCCCAACATCACCACGATCGACGTCTCCGCCAGCGTGGCGCAGGTGCAGCGCGTGCTGGACCAGGTCATCCGCGCGGTCGAGTTCCTGTTCGGCTTCACCTTGCTGGCGGGGCTGGTGGTGCTGTTCGCGGCCGTCACGGCCACCCGCGAGGCGCGCTCGCGCGAGTTCGCGGTGATGCGTGCCATGGGCGCCGGCGGCCGGCTGCTGGCGCAGGTGCAGCGGGCCGAGTTGCTGGGCGTGGGCGCGCTGGCCGGCTTCCTGGCCAGCGTGGCGGCCGTGGTCGTGGGCTGGCTGCTGGCGCGCTATGCCTTCGAGTTCAGCTGGAACCCGTCTCCCTGGGTGCCGCTGGCCGGCGCGGTGGCCGGCGCGGTGCTGGCGCTGCTGGCCGGCTGGTGGGGCCTGCGCGAGGTGCTGCGGCGCCCGGTGCTCGACACGCTGCGCCGCGCCGGCGCGGTGTAGCGGCGGCCGCCCGGGCGCGGCGGGCCTTCAGGCGATGGTGCCGCCGGCAGCGGCGATGTCGCGCTCGTGCGCCAGAACGGCCTGCAACGCGGCGGTCGTGGCGGCCACCTGGAGGTCGAGTGCGACGCTGGGCCGCAGGCCGGCCGGCCCCGCAGCCTGGGCCGGCAGCAGCGGCAGGTGCATGAAGCCGCCGCGGCAGGGCGCCGGGCCGGCCGCGGCCAGGTGGTGCATGAGGCCGTAGAACAGCTCGTTGCACACGAAGCTGCCGGCGCTGAGCGACAGCTCGGCCGGGGCGCCCGCCGCGCGCATGGCGGCCACCATGGCCTTCACCGGCAGCGTCGCGAAATAGGCCGCCGGGCCCTGCGGCACCACCGGCTGGTCGGCGGGCTGCTCGCCGGCGTTGTCGGCGATGCGCGCGTCGGCCAGGTTGACGGCCACGCGCTCGGGCGTCAGGCCGGCGCGGCCCGCCGCCAGGCCCAGCGAGAGCACGGCCACGGGCTGCCACTCGTCCACGGCGGCCGCCAGCCGGCGGCGTGCGTCGCCGAAGGCGCAGGGCAGGCGCTGGGCCACCACGCGCGCCCGTCGGTGGGCGGCCTCGACCACGCTGCCGTGCAGAGCCGCGGCCACGAGCTCCGACGGGTTGACGGTGTCGCCGCCGAAGGGCTCGAAGCCCGTGACGAGCAGGATGGGCAGGGTGTCGGGCATC
>JBKDQY010000263.1:0-21441 GCA_046341655.1 Betaproteobacteria bacterium
GCCCACACCGTCGATCAGCAGCGCCACCAGGATGCTGGGGAACGAGAGCATCACGTCACACACCCGCATGATGAAGGCGTCGACCGCGCCGCCCACGCAGCCGGCCAGCAGGCCCAGCGCCACGCCCACCACCAGCTGTACTTCCACGACCACCCGCGGCAGCGCGTCGAGAAGCCGGGAGGGGGCCACTGACGTGATCGCCACCCTCGCCCGCTGGCGCGACAGCGACGCCTGGCACAGCTTCAAGCGCTCGCCCACGGCCATCGGGGCGGCGGTGATCGCCGCGGCGTGCCTGTTCTGCAGCCTGTTCGCCCCGTGGGTGGCGCCGCACGACCCCTTCGACCTGGCGACGCTGAACCTGCTCGACTCGCGCCTGCCCCCGGCCTGGATGGACGGCGGCAACCCCCGCTACCTGCTGGGCACCGACGACCAGGGTCGCGACATCCTGAGCGCGCTGTTCTATGGCGCGCGCATCTCGCTGCTGGTGGGGCTGGCCTCGGTGCTGCTGTCGCTGGTGGTGGGCGTGGCGCTGGGCCTGCTGGCCGGCTTCGTGGGCGGCGCGGTCGACGCCTTCATCATGCGGGTGTGTGACGTGATGCTCTCGTTCCCCAGCATCCTGGTGGCGCTGCTGATCGACGGTGTGGGCCGCGCGATCTTCCCGAACGCGCACGACACGCTGGCCTTCGGCGTGCTGATCTTCGCCATCGCGCTCACCGGCTGGGTGCAGTACGCGCGCACGGTGCGCGGCAGCACGCTGGTGGAGCGGCAGAAGGAGTACGTGCAGGCGGCACGCGTGATCGGCGTGGCGCCGCTGGCCATCATGGCGCGCCACGTGCTGCCCAACGTGATGGGGCCGGTGCTGGTGCTGGCCACCATCCAGGTGGCGGCGGCCATCCTCACCGAGGCCACGCTGTCGTTCCTGGGCGTGGGCGTGCCGCCGACATCGCCCAGCCTGGGCACGCTGATCCGCATCGGCAACGACACGCTGTTCTCGGGCGACTGGTGGATCACCATCTTCCCCGGCCTGATGCTGGTGCTGATCGCGCTGAGCGTGAACCTGCTGGGCGACTGGCTGCGCGACGCGCTCAACCCGAAGCTGCAATGAGCAAGCCGCCGCTGCTGGAGGTGAAGGACCTGGTCGTGGAGTACCCCACGCGCCGCGGCACGCTGCGCGCGCTGGACGGCGTGGCCTTCGACATCGCGCCCGGCGAGATCCTCGGCGTGGTCGGCGAGTCCGGCGCCGGCAAGAGCCTCACGGGCGCCGCGATCATCGGCCTGCTGGAGCCCCCGGGCCGCATCGCCGGCGGCGAGATCCGCCTGCACGGCCAGCGCATCGACGGCCTGCCGGCCGAGGCGATGCGCCGCATCCGCGGCAAGCGCATCGGCGCCGTCTTCCAGGACCCGCTGACCTCGCTGAACCCGCTGTTCACGGTGGGGCAGCAACTGGTGGAGACCATCCGCGCGCACCTGCCGCTGACCGAGGCGCAGGCCCGCGAACGCGCCATCGGCCTGCTGGCGCAGACCGGCATCCCGGCGCCCGAGGCGCGCTTCGGCCAGTACCCGCACCAGTTCAGCGGCGGCATGCGGCAGCGCGTGGTGATCGCGCTGGCGCTGGCGGCCGAGCCCGAGCTGATCGTCGCCGACGAGCCGACCACGGCGCTGGACGTGTCGATCCAGGCGCAGATCATCGCGCTGCTCAAGGGCCTGGCGCGCGAGCGCGGCACGGCAGTCATGCTCGTCACGCACGACATGGGCGTGATCGCCGAGACCTGCGACCGCGTGGCCGTGCTGTATGCAGGCCGGGTGGCCGAGATCGGGCCGGTGGCCGAGGTCATCCACCGCCCCGCGCACCCGTACACGCGCGGCCTGATGGGCGCCATCCCGGCCATGGACGAGGACCGCGACGAGCTGCTGCAGATCGACGGCGCGATGCCGCGCCTGAACGCCATGCCCGGCGGCTGCGCCTTCCACCCCCGCTGCCCCGCCGCCACCGAACGATGCCGCCTCGAGCGGCCCGAGCTGATGGCGGCCGGCGCCACGCGCGCAGCCTGCTGGCTGGTGGGCGAAGGCCTGGCGGCGGAGCCCCCGCGATGAGCACGCCGCCCCTGGTGCAGGTGCGCGACCTGGCCAAGCGCTTCGATGTCTCGGCGCCCTGGCTCAACCGCGTGCTCGAGCGCCTGCCCCGCCAGGTGGTGCACGCCGTCGACGGCGTGAGCTTCGACATCGAGCGCGGCACGACGCTGGCCCTGGTGGGCGAGAGCGGCTGCGGCAAGAGCACCGTGGCGAGGCTGCTGGTGGGGCTGGTGGAGCCCACGGCCGGCGCCATCCACTTCGACGGCCAGCCCGTCAGCGGCCCGGCCGGGCTGAAGGGTGCGGCACGCCGCGCGCTGCAGCGCCGACTGCAGATGATCTTCCAGGACCCCTACGCCAGCCTCAACCCGCGCTGGACGGTGGAGGACATCGTGGCCGAGCCGCTGCGCGAGCACGCGCTGGTGGCGGGCGCCGATGCGCGGCACGCCCGCGTGGCCGAACTTCTGCAGCAGGTGGGCCTGGCCGCGGCCGACGCCGCCAAGTACCCGCACCAGTTCAGCGGCGGCCAGCGCCAGCGCATCAGCATCGCGCGGGCGCTGGCCACGCAGCCGGACTTCCTCGTCTGCGACGAGCCCACCTCGGCGCTCGACGTCTCGGTGCAGGCGCAGGTGCTGAACATCATGAAGCGGCTGCAGCACGAACGCGGCCTGACCTACCTGTTCATCAGCCACAACCTGGCGGTCGTGCGGCACGTGGCCGACCGCGTGGGCGTGATGTACCTGGGCCGCCTGGTGGAGGTGGCGCCCAAGCGCGAGCTGTTCGCCGCGCCGCGCCACCCGTACACGCGCATGCTGCTCGACGCCATCCCCGACGTGCACATGAGCGGCCGCGCGCGCACGCCGGTGCAGGGCGAGGTGCCCAATCCGCTGCAGCCGCCGGGCGGCTGCAGCTTCCACCCGCGCTGCCCGCACGCCGACGCGCGCTGCCGGTCCGAGCGGCCCGAGCTGCTCGCCGTGGGCGCCGTGCGGGTGGCCTGCCACGCGGTGCAGGAGGGCCGGCTGCAGCCGGTGCCCCGCGCGGCGGCGTGACGCGCGCTTCCGGCCCAGGCACGATGACCACGCCCGCCGGAGCGATGCCTTCGGGCTTGATGCCCAGGCGGCAGGCGGCACACCCTTCCTCTTCAGCTGCGCCGCGGGCGCGGCGCCCTGACATGCCCAGGTCGGCGTGGCGCCCGACCTGGCGCGGACTTGCGGCGAGCTCAGCGGCGACGCCAACCCGGTGCACACCCTGGGCGGCGCGGCTGTTCGGCCACGCCAAGCCCTTCCAGCAGGACCTGGCCACCCGCACGCTGATCGTCGGCCAGCTGGCGCGGGCCCGCGTTCGCGTCGACCGGCTCGGCCTGCATCTGTGCCGGCCCGTGCCCCGCGGCGCACGCCTGGGCCTGTCGCACGACGGGCGGCGCTTCGAGCTGTCGGACGCACACGCGGAACCCGGCCATGCGCCTGCGGCCGCCTTGAGGCCCCGACGCGCTGAGGGGCCACCGCTGCGAGTCCGGGGCGCTCAGCGTGCGGGCGGCAGCAAGCGCTCGCGCCCGAACAGGTCGGCCACCGCCTCGCGCTCGCGGATCACGTGCACCGCCTCGCCGTCGATCATCAGCTCGGCGGCCCGGGGCCGCGTGTTGTAGTTGCTGGCCATCACCATGCCGTAGGCACCGGCCGACAGCACGGCCAGCACGTCGCCCGGCGCCAGGGCCAGCGCGCGGTCGCGCCCCAGCCAGTCGCCGCTCTCGCACACGGGGCCGACCACGTCCCACACCAGCGGCGGCTCGCCGCGCGCGCGGCAGGGCTCGATGGCCATCCACGCCTCGTACATGGCCGGGCGCACCAGGTCGTTCATGGCGGCGTCGACGATGCAGAAGTTCTTCCCGCCCTCATCGGTGCGGCCGGGCTTCAGCACGAGGGCCGTGGTCAGCAGCACGCCGGCGTTGCCCACCAGCGAGCGACCCGGCTCCAGCAGCAGCTCGCGGTGGCCGTGGCCGCGCGCGTCGATGCGCGCCAGCATCGCCGCCACCAGCTCGGCCGGTGCGGGCGGCTGCTCGTCGGTGTAGGTGATGCCGAGGCCGCCGCCGACGTCGACGTGCCGGATGGCGACGCCGGCCGCCTCGACCGCTTCCACCAGGTCGAGCAGGCGGTCCAGCGCGTCGAGGTAGGGGGCCACCTGCGTGATCTGCGATCCGATATGGCAGTCGATGCCCACCACGCGCAGGCCCGGCAGCGCCGCCGCATGGCGGTACGCGGCGACCGCGTCGCCGTGCGCGATGCCGAACTTGTTGCCCTTCAGGCCGGTGGAGATGTAGGGGTGCGTGCCGGCATCGACGTCGGGGTTGACGCGAAGGCTCACGGGCGCCACGCAGCCCAGGCTGCGCGCCACCGCGTCCAGCGTGTCCAGCTCGGGCATGCTCTCGACGTTGAAGCAGCGCACGCCGGCGCGCAGTGCCTGGCGCATCTCATCGGGCGTCTTGCCCACGCCCGAGAACACCACGCGCGAGGCGTCGCCGCCGGCGGCCAGCACCCGCGCCAGCTCGCCGCCCGAGACGATGTCGAAGCCGGCACCGGCCTCGGCGAAGGTCTGCAGCACGGCCAGCGAGGAGTTGGCCTTCATGGCGTAGCACACCAGGTGCTCGCGGCCCTGCAGCGCCTGCTCGTACGACGCCAGCGCGGCACGCATGGCCGCGCGCGAATACACGTACAGCGGGGTGCCGAAGCGCGCGGCCAGATGCTCGAGCGCGTGGCCCTCGAGCGTGAGCACGCCGTCGGCGCGGCGGGCCAGGAACGGCGCGCCCGGCAGGGCCGGTGGCAGGCTCATCGCGCCACCGCCGGGGCGGATGCGGCAGGTGCCGCGGTCGCGGGTCCCACGGACGTCGGCGCTGCCGGCTTGGGCAAGGTCAGCGGTCCCTTCTGACCGCAAGCGGCCAGCAGGCCGGCAACCACCATGACGGCAACGCCGGCAAGGCGCGTCGATACACTCTTCCGGGACAGATCCGACATCCCGAGGATTCTATGAGCCTGCCTCCGGGCGCCCCGAAGAGCACCGCGCCCTCGCTGCTGAGCGACGCCGAGTACCGCGAGCGCACGCACGCGCTGCTGGCCCGCATCGAAGCCACCTGCGACCGCTGGCTGCAGGACGACCTGATCGACATCGACACCCACCGCACGGGCGGCCTGCTCGAGCTTCAATTCCCCAACGGCAGCCGCATCGTCGTCAACACCCAGCCGCCGCTGCACGAGCTGTGGCTGGCGGCGCGCGACGGCGGATTCCACTACCGCTGGGACGGCACGGCCTGGCGCGACACGCGCGACGGCAGCGAGTTCGTGGCCACGCTGTCGCGGCTGGCCAGCGCCCAGGCCGGGCGGCCGCTGCAGTTCGCGCTCAGCGCTTGAACAGGTCGAGGATCGACCGGCGCTCGTCGGCCGAGGGCGGCTTGGGCACCGCCCGATCCAGCCCGACGCTGACCACGCCGGCCGACCCGACGAACTCCTCGAAGATCCACTGCCCGGAGCGCTGCACCACGCCGGCCGGCGGCTCGATCTCCTGCACCGGCACGCCCTTGAGCGCGTGCTGCATGAACTCGATCCAGATCGGCAGCGCCAGGCCGCCTCCGGTCTCGCGGCTGCCGAGCTTCTTCGGCGTGTCGTGGCCCACCCACACCACCGTCGTCAGCGTGGGTTGGTAGCCGGCGAACCAGGCGTCCATCGAGTCGTTCGTGGTGCCGGTCTTGCCGTACAGGTCGGGCCGCTTGAGCGTGGCCTGGGCGCGCGCGGCCGTGCCGCTGCGCGTGACCTCCTGCATCAGCGTGTCCATCACGAAGGCGTTGCGTTCGGGCAGCGTGCGCAGCGCCTCGGTCAGCTCGGGCGGGCGGGCCTGCAGCAGCACGCGCCCGCGGGCGTCGGCGATGCGGCGGATGAGCAGGGGCGGCACCAGGAAGCCACCGTTGGCGAACACGCTGTAGGCGGTGGCCATCTGCATCGGCGTCACGGTGCCGGCGCCCAGCGCCATCGTCAGGTAGGGCGGGTGGCGCTCGCGCTCGAAGCCGAAGTTGTCGAGCCAGCGCTGGGTGAATTCGGTGCCGGTGGCCTCGAGCACACGGATCGAGACCATGTTCTTCGACTTGGCCAGCGCCACCTGCAGCGACATCGGGCCCTCGAAGGTGCCGTCGTAGTTCTTGGGCTCCCAGGGCTGGCTGCCGGTGGCGGCGGCGTCGTAGAACAACGGCGCGTCGTTCACGATCGTGGCCGGCGTGAAGCCCTGCTCCAGCGCCGCCGAGTACACGAAGGGCTTGAAGCTCGAGCCCGGCTGGCGCCAGGCCTGCGTGACCCGGTTGAACTGGGTCTTGCCGAAGTCGAAGCCGCCGACCATCGCGCGCAGCTCGCCGGTGCGCGGGTCCATCGCGACCAGGGCGCCCTGCACGTCGGGCAGCTGCGTCAGGCGCCAGCTGCTGCGGTTGCGGCCCTCCGCGGTCTGCAGCGCCCGCACGACCGCACCGCGGCGGATCTGCCGCTGCGGCGGCGCCTTGGCCGCGAGCCCCGAACTCACCGGCCGCAGCCCTTCGCCGGTGACCGTGATGACGTCTCCCGACTGCAGCATGGCGCGCACCTCGGTGGGCGAGGCCTCCAGCACGACGGCGGCACGCAGTTCGCCGTTGTCGGGGTGGTCGGCCAGGGCCTCGGCCACGCGGGCGTCGAGCAGCTTCTCATCGGCCGGCAGGTCGACGTAGGCCTCGGGGCCGCGGAAGATCTGGCGCGCCTCGTAGTCCATCAGGCCCCGGCGCAGCGCGTTCCAGGCCACGCGCTGGTCGGCGGCATCGACGGTGACGGTCACGTCGAGCCCGCGGCTGTAGGTCTCGGCGCCGTACTGGGCAAAGACGAGCTGGCGCGCCGCCTCGGCGACGAACTCGGCCCAGGCGGGGGCATCGTCGCGGCGCTTGAACTTCAGCCGCTGCGCGAGGGCCTCGTCGTGCTGGGCCTCGGTGATGAAGCCGCCGGCGAACATGCGGTCGATGATGTAGCGCTGACGGATCGTCGCGCGACGCGGATTGCTGATGGGGTTGTAGGCCGACGGCGCCTTGGGCAATCCCGCCAGCATCGCGGCCTCGGCCACGGTGACGTCCTTCAGCGACTTGCCGAAGTAGATCTCGGAGGCCGCCGCGAAGCCGTGCGCGCGCTGGCCCAGGAAGATCTGGTTCATGTACAGCTCGAGGATCTGGTCCTTCGTGAGCAGGCCTTCCATCTTCATCGCCAGCAGGATCTCGTAGATCTTGCGCGTGAAGGTCTTCTCGGTGGACAGGTAGAAGTTGCGCGCCACCTGCATGGTGATGGTGCTGGCCCCCTGGCTGCGGGCGTCGCGCAGGTTCTCCAGCGCGGCGCGGGCCACGCCCTTGTAGTCGACGCCCCCGTGCTGGTAAAAGCGCGCGTCCTCGGCGGCCAGCACGGCGTCCTTCATCACCTGCGGGATCTGGGCGATGGGCGTGAAGTTGCGGCGTTCCTCGCCGAACTCCCCGAGCTGCACGCCGTCGGCCGAGAACACCCGCAGCGGCAGCTTGGGCCGGTAGTCGGTGATCGCGTCGATCGCCGGGAGGTTCGGATAGGCCACCGCCAGCGCCACGCCCACCAGCAGGAGCAGCGCCAGCAGGCCCGCCAGCGCCAGGCTGGCGGCCACACCCGCGACACGCAGGGCCCAGGCCAGCGGCCCACGGCGGGCGGGCTCGGCGGCGGGCGGGCTGGGAGCGGCGGCGTCGGTCATCGCGGGCTGGTCGGCAGGGGGCCACCATTGTGGGGGGTAGGCCGCAGCCCGCCTGCTCGTGACTTTGTCCACAGATAGCCCACAGCACCCCGGGTAGGCCCGCAGCCGCCTCTTTCGGCTTGTTTCACATCCTGCATCCCGGAGCCGAAGTCGTCATCGTGCGACAACGTCTGCGGGCGGTTTCACGGCCATTTCTCTTTGGCGCACAAAGGCTTTACTGCTAGCATTGAAGTAACTTCTTAACAAACTCGGGGTCAGTGCCTAAGCCGGTTTCCACGATCCTGAGCGGGTATCGAGCCTGCCCAGAGGGCCGAGCCGCCAGCGGCCCGGCGGTATCGTGGGTGCTCTTGCGGAACATCAGGGTCGGGCAGGCCGAGGAGTAGGCAACGTGGGATTCCTGGACATCTTGCTGGGGCGCAAGCACCCGCCGGTGATCGGGCTGGACATCAGTTCCTCCAGCGTCAAGCTGGTCGAACTCGACCAGACGTCGTCGGGCGACTACGTGCTGGAACGCTTCGCCTCCGAACCCTTCGAGAAGGGCTGGATCACCGATGGCCAGATCGAGAAGTTCGACGAGGTCGCCGGCGCCGTCAAGCGCGTGCTCCAGAAGAGCGGCACCAAGACGCGTAACGTCGTCATGGCCATGCCGCAGAGCGCCGTGATCACCAAGAAGATCATGCTTCCCGCCGGCCTGCGCGAGGAGGAGATGGAGATCCAGGTCGAGAGCGAGGCCAACCAGTACATCCCGTTCTCGCTGGACGAAGTCAGCCTGGATTTCTCGGTCATCGGCCCGAGTCCCACCAGCGCCGGCGACGTGGAAGTTCTGATCGCTGCCAGCCGCAAGGACCGCGTCCAGGACCGCCAGGGCCTGGCCGAGGCCGCCGGCCTCAAGCCCGTGGTGCTGGACATCGAGAGCCACGCGTCCCGCCTGGCCATGAGCCGCGTCGTCGGTGCGCTGCCCAACGAAGGGCGCGACGCGCTGGTGGCGCTGTTCGAGATCGGCGCCGACACCACCAGCCTGAAGGTGCTGCGCGACGATGACATGCTCTACGACCGCGACCAGGCCTTCGGCGGCAGCCAGCTCACGCAGCTGATCAGCCGCCAGTACGGCTTCAGCTTCGAGGAGGCCGAGACGAAGAAGCTCAGCGGCGACCTCCCCGAGGACTACGAGAGCGCCATCCTCGCGCCCTTCGTCGACAGCCTGAGCCAGGAAATCGGCCGCGCGCTGCAGTACTTCTTCACCAGCACGCCGCACCACAAGGTGCACTACGTGATGCTGGCCGGCGGCACGGCCACGCTGCCGGGCCTGAAGGACCGCGTCACCGATCTCACCGGCTTTGCGTCCAGCGTCGTCAACCCGTTCGAGAACATGCCGCTCGGCGCCGCGGTGCGCGAGAGCCGGGTGCGCCGGGAGGCGCCGTCGTACCTCACGGCCTGCGGGCTGGCGATGCGGAGGTTCCTGCCGTGATCCTCATCAACCTGCTGCCGCACCGCGAAGCGCGGCGGGCGCAGCGCAAGCGCGCCTTCTTCATCGGCCTCGGCGGCAGTTTCGCCGGGGGCCTGCTGATCGCGGCGGTCTGGTACTCGGCGCTGCAACAGGTGACGGCGGCGCAGATCGACCGCAATTCGTTCCTGAAGGCCGAGATCGCCCGCCTCGACTCGCAAATCAAGGACATCGCGACGCTGCGCCAGGACATCGAGGCCTTGAAGGCCCGGCAGCGCGCCGTCGAGGACCTGCAGACCGACCGCAACGTTCCGGTGTACCTGCTCAACGAGCTCACCCGGCAGGTGCCCGAGGGCGTGTACCTCACGTCGATCAACCAGCAGGGCCAGACCGTCTCCGTGCGGGGCATTGCTCAGACCAACGAGCGGGTCTCCGAGTTGCTGCGCAACACCTTCTACAACTCGCCCTGGCTCGAGAAGCCCGATCTCGTCGAGATCAAGGCCGTCACCCAGGGCGCGGGCCGCGACTCGCGACGCCTGTTCGAGTTCTCGATGCGGGTGTCGCTGAAGCGCCCGCAGCAGCCCGCCGCGCCCGCGGCGCCCGCTCCGGCCGCAGCGCCGGCGAAGTCGTCCTGAGGGCACCATGGCCAAAGCCCCCCCCCTCAACTTCGAAGCCAGTCGACTGCTCGAGAGCGCCGCCGGGCAGTTCCGAAACCTCAACCCCAACGAGCCGGGCCAGTGGCCGTTGCTGCCGCGGATCGCGGCCTGGCTGGCGGCCGCGGCCGCTGCGGTGGTGGTGGGCTGGTTCCTGGTGAACCGGGCCGCCACCCTCGAGCTCGAGGAAGCGCGGGCCGCCGAGCCGCGCTTGCAGGCCGACTACGTGTCGCGCCTGCGCCAGGCCGTCAACCTGAGCGCGCTGCGCACGCAGAAGCAGCAGGTGCAGGAGTTCGTGACGCAGCTCGAGAAGCAGCTCCCCGGCAAGGCCGAGATGGACGCCCTGCTCTCGGACATCAACCAGGCCGGCCTCGGGCGCGGCCTGCAGTTCGAGCTGTTCCGTCCGGGGCAGGTGCAGGTCAAGGAGTACTACGCCGAGTTGCCGATCTCCATCCGCGTCAGTGGCCGCTACCACGAGCTCGGCGCGTTCGCGGCCGACATCGCCAACCTGTCGCGCATCGTGACGCTGCACAACCTCGTGATCTCGCCGGTCGGGCGCGACGCCGCCGGCAACCTGTCCATGGAAGCCACGGCGCGCACCTACCGCTACCTCGACGTGGCCGAGATCAACGAGCAGCGCGCAGCCGCCGCGGCGCGCAACAAGGGCGGAGGCCGCAAGTGATGCTTTCTCGCACCCCGGTCCCCGTGCGCCGGCCCGTCGCCTGTGGCCTGCTGGTCGCCGTACTGCTGGCGGGCTGCACCGCTGACCACGACCAGCTTCGCCAATGGATGGAGCAGCAGCGCCGCGAGATCACGCCCAGCGTGACGCCGCTGCAGGCACCGACGAAGTTCAATCCGGAACCCTACTCGCAGTCGCAGGCGGTCGAGCCGTTCAGCACCCAGAAGCTCAGCGTGGCGCTCAAGCAGGAGGCGCGCGCGCCGAATTCTCTGCTGTCGCGTCAGCTCAACCGCCGCAAGGAACCCCTGGAGGCGTTTCCGCTGGACAGCATGAGCATGGTCGGCAGTGTCACCAAGCAGGGGCGGCCCTACGCGCTGCTGCGCGTGGACGCGCTGCTGTACCAGGTGCGGGTGGGCGACCACATCGGCCAGAACTACGGCGAGATCACGGCCATCAGCGAAACCGAGATCACGCTGAAGGAAACGGTCCAGGACGCCGCGGGTGAATGGATCGAGCGCCCCGCCACCTTGCAGCTACAGGAGAGGGCGCGATGAGGAAACCAGAGGAGAAACCCACGATGTTCCATTGGCCCTCCTGCCGTGCCGCTCTGGCGGCGCTGGGAACCGCCGCAGTGGCGGTCGCGTGGCCCGGCCTGGCCTGGGCGCAGAACACGATCCGGGCCATCACCAGCAGCCAGCAGGCTGGCACGGAAGTCGTGCGCATCGAGCTCGCGCAGCCCCTGCCCGCAGTGCCGGCCGGCTTCGCGGTGCAGTCGCCGCCGCGCATCGCGATCGACCTTCCGGGCGTGAGCAACGCCATCGGACGCAACCTCGTGGAGGTCAACCAGGGCAACCTGCGCTCGGTAGCCGTGGCCCAGGCCGGTGACCGCACGCGCCTGGTGCTCAACCTCAAGCAGGCCTCGGGCTACCGCGCCCAGGTGCAGGGCAACGCGCTGCTGCTGGTGCTCGACGTCGGCGGCCCGGCCGAGTCCGTGGCCGCGGCGCCCGCCGCCCCGGCCACCACGTTCGCGCCCTCGCGGAACGCGGACAACCTGGCTTTGCGCGACATCGACTTCCGCCGCGGCAGCGACGGTGCCGGCCGCGTCATCGTGAGCCTGCCCAGCACACAGGTGGGCGTCGACATCCGCCAGCAGGGCCAGAGCCTGGTGGTTGAGTTCCTGCGATCGTCCCTGCCCGAGGCGCTGCGCCGGCGTCTGGACGTGACCGACTTCGGCACGCCGGTGCGCTCGGTGGCCACATTCCAGAACGGCGACCGCGTGCGCATGGTGGTGGAGCCCACCGGGGCCTGGGAACACAGCGCCTACCAGACCGACAACCAGTTCGTGCTGGAAGTCCGGCCGATGAAGGTGGACCCGAACAAGCTCACGCAGGGCCCGGGCTTCAGCGGCGAGAAGCTCAGCCTCAACTTCCAGAACATCGAGGTCCGGGCGCTGCTGCAGGTGATCGCCGACTTCACCAACTTCAACGTCGTCACCTCCGACACCGTCACCGGCAACGTCACGCTGCGGCTGAAGGACGTGCCCTGGGACCAGGCCCTGGACATCATCCTCCAGAGCAAGGGTCTGGGCGTGCGCAAGAACGGCAACGTGCTGTGGATCGCCCCGAAGGAGGAACTCACCGCCAAGGAGCAGATCGAGCTCGAGTCGCGCAAGAAGATCGCCGACCTCGAGCCCACGCGCACGCAGTCTTTCCAGCTCAACTACACCAAGGCCGAGGAAGTGGCCAAGGGCATCTCGGGGCAGACGCTGGTCGGCGGCGGTGGCGGCGGTGGCAACCAGTCCGGCCGCATCCTCAGCGTGCGCGGCAGCGTGCTGTTCGAGTCGCGCACCAACCAGCTGTTCGTGACCGACGTGCCGAGCAAGCTGGAGGAGATACAGCAGCTCATCGCCAAGATCGACATCCCGGTGCGCCAGGTGCTGATCGAGGCCCGCATCGTCGAGGCCGACGACAGCTTCGGCCGCAACCTGGGCGTCAAGCTCGGAGCCACCGACGCGCGCGGCACGCCCACGCGCTCCGGCATCAGCATCGGCGGCACCTACGACGCGATTGGCGTGCAGACCGGCCAGATCCCGGCGCCGATCGACTTCCAGCCGAACTCGCAGTTCGTGAGCCTGCCCGCCGCCAACATCAGCGGCGTCAGCGCGGCGACCTTTGCGCTGAGCCTCTTCGGCGCCACGGCCAACCGTTTCCTGAACCTCGAGCTGTCGGCCCTCGAGGCCGAGGGCCGCGGCAACATCGTGTCCAGCCCGCGCGTGATCACCGCCGACCAGCGCGAGGCGATCATCGAGCAGGGCGAGGACATCCCCTACCAGCAGGCCACCAGCAGCGGCGCGACCTCGGTGCAGTTCAAGAAGGCCACGTTGAGCCTGAAGGTCAAACCGCAGATCACGCCCGAGGGCAACGTGATCCTCAACGTCGAGGTCAACAAGGACAGCCGCGGTGCGCTGACCACCGCCGGGCCGGCCATCAACACCAAGCGCGTGACCACCGAGGTGCTCGTCGAGAACGGCGGCACGGTGGTGATCGGCGGCATCTTTACGCAGGACGAGCAGAACAGCGTCAGCAAGGTGCCGCTGTTGGGCGACATCCCGTTCCTCGGCGCGCTGTTCCGCAGCACCGAGAAGAGCACGCGCAAGACCGAACTGCTCGTGTTCCTCACGCCCAAGATCGTCACCGACCGCTCGGCGGCGCGCTGACGCCCGACTGCGCCGGACCAGGGACCAGACCATGCAGATGCTGAAACGTTTCTTGATAGCACTCGCGGCAGTGGCCATGGCGGCCTGCGGGGGCGGGGGCGGCGGCGGCTCGCCGTTCGGCGGTGACGCCGGTGGTGGCGGCGGGGGCGGCGGCGGTGGCGGCAGTGGCAGCCCCGGCTCGGTGGTGATGAGCCTGTCGAGCACCACCGTCACGGCCGCGAGCCCGGCCACCGTGACCGCACGCGTGCTCACAAGCACCGGGGCGGGCGTGCCCAACGTCGTCGTGTCCTTCAGTTCGAGCAACTCTCTCGGCGCGTTCAGCGCGCCCACGGCGCTGACCAACGGCGACGGCGTCGCGACCGTGACGCTCTCCCCGGCCAGCAGCACCACCGTCGGCGCCGACACGGTGGTCGCCTCGGCCACCGTCGCGGGCACCCCCGTGAGCGGCAGCATCGGGTTCCAGCTCACCGCGACCAACGTCACCATCGGCTCCTTCGTGTCCGACACGGGAAGCACGGCACTGTCGGCCTACGGGCAGACCCTGCTCACCGTGAACCTCAGCGGCACGGCCCCGGGCACGCCGGTGAACGTGTCGGTGTCGTCGGCCTGCGTCTCGCAGGGACGCGCCACGTTGACGCCCGCCAGCGTCAGCACCAGCACGGGCGTGGCCACCTTCACGCTGCGCGACGGGGGCTGCGGCGCATTCAATGCCAGCGACTCGCTGCAGGCCTCGGTGACGGGTTCCTCGGCCACCGCCAACCTGACCGTGGGCCTGACGGCTCCGGCCGTGGCCAGCGTGGCCTTCGTGTCGGCCGTGCCCACCGAGATCTACCTGCGCGGCTCAGGCTTCGCGGAGAGCTCGAACATCACCTTCCAGGTGCGCGACGCCAACGGCCTGGGCGTGCCCAACCAGGAGGTCGCGCTCGAGGCCACGTCGTTGGCCGGCGGCCTGACGCTGGACGGCGGAGCGGTTCCCGTGACCAAGCGCACCGACGTCAACGGCAACGTCATCGTCCGCATCAACTCGGGCACCGTGCCGACGCCGGTGCGCGTGCGCGCGACTCTCACGGCCAGCGGCATCGCCACCGTCTCCAGCAGCCTCGCCGTCGCGGTGGGCCTGCCGTCCCAGCAGAACTTCTCGCTGTCGCAGCGCACGCTGAACATCGAGGGCTACGACATCGACGGCACGACCAACACCTACACGGTGATCGCCTCCGACCGGCTCGGCAACCCCGTGCCGGCCGACACCGCGATCAACTTCGTCGCCGAGGGTGGCCAGGTGCAGGCGATCCGCTTCACCACCATAGCCAACGGGCTGTCCAGCGCCACGGCCAACTTCCAGACCTCGTCGCCGCGCCCGCCCGACGGCCGCGTGACGGTGCTGGCCTACGCACTGGGCGAGGAGTCCTTCTTCGACGCGAACGGCGACAACGTCTACACCGCCGGCGAGGACTTCCAGGACCTGGGCGACGTCTTCCTCGACCGGCTGTTCAACGGCAGCTACAACCCGCTCGAGGACCAGTTCATCTCGCTGACGACCGGCGGCACCGCGGCCTGCAACGTGGCCACCTCGCCGCTGCTGCGCCTTGGCGTCGATGCGCCTTCCCGCACCATCACCAACGCCGGGGTGGCCCAGGCAACCTGCGCCGCGGGCTGGGGCCGGGCCTACGTGCGCAAGGCGGTGCAGACGGTGTTCTCCACGTCGGAGGCTCGTCTGGGCTGGCGCATCACCCCCGACCCGCTGGTGCGGTCGGCTCCCGGCACCACCTGCGCGGCACCGCTGCAACTCATAGACCGCATCGGCTCGTCTCCCTACGCTGCCAACGACACGCCGACCCGAGTGCCGTTCTACCTGCTGGGCCCCGGTGCAGGCGTCGTGCTCGAGAACGCCGGCACCACGGGCGCCTTCTCGTTCCTGGTGGCCGACGCCAACCCTGTCGCCCTGAACCCGGTGGCGGCCGGCTCGACGATCACGGCGACTGCGACAACCGGCCTGACGGTCGTCGCGCTGGGTACCCCGGTGCCGAACACCCTGAGCCCGAGCGGCGCAGCGATCAACTACAGCTTCGAGGGCACCACCGCCAGCGGCACCATCACGATCACCGTGCGCTCGCCCGGCGGCCTGGGTTCCGTGTTCCAGGTGCCCATCTACCGCAACGCGCTGACGGGCACCTCGCCTTGCCCTTGAGGCTGTCGCTGGTCGGCATGCCCGGCTGTGGCAAGACCACCGTCGGGCGCCACCTGGCCCGCCAGCTGAACCTGACCTTCGCCGACAGCGACCAGGTCATCGAATCGCGGATCGGCATGCCGATCCGCGAGTACTTTGCCCAGGAAGGCGAGGATCGCGTCCGCGAGGTCGAGCAGACGGTCATCGACGAGCTCACGCAGCGCGACGACCAGGTGCTGGCCACCGGCGGCGGGGCCGTCCTGCGCCCGTCCAACCGCGATGCCCTGCACTCGCGCACGCACGTGCTGTACCTGCGCGCCTCGGCCGAGGAACTGGCGCGCCGGCTGCGGCACGACACCCAGCGCCCGCTGCTCCAGGTGGCCGATCCCCTGCAGCGCCTGCGCGAGTTGTTCCGCGAGCGCGACCCGCTGTACCGGCGCACTGCACACTTCGTCATCGAGGCCGCGCGGCCCTCGGTGCCGGCACTCCTGAACATGGCGCTGATGCAACTCGAGATGGCCGGCCTCGTCGATCCCGCCCGCGCGCCGGCCGCCGCCGCAGGCCGCACCCAGCCCGGCTGACCCGGCCCCGTACACTGCTCGCATGAAGCAGCCCCGCAGCACGCCGCGCGTCGTCGCGGTGCGCACGCCCAGCAAGCACTACGACATCCTCATCGGCCGCGGCCTGCTGGCCGACCGCGTGGCCTGGCAGGGCCTGCCCCGCTGCACCCACGCGGTGCTCGTGAGCAACCCCACGGTGTTCGCGCTGCATGGCAGCCGGGCCCTCGCATCGCTGCAGGCGGTGGCCCCCCAGAGCAGCCACGTGCTGCTGCCCGACGGCGAGGCCTACAAGGACTGGCAGCACCTGAACCTGGTGTTCGACCACCTGCTGCGCGAAGGCTGCGACCGCAAGGCGATGCTGTTCGCGCTGGGCGGCGGCGTCGTCGGCGACATGACGGGCTTCGCCGCAGCCTGCTACATGCGCGGCGTGCCCTACGTGCAGCTGCCGACCACGCTGCTGGCGCAGGTGGACTCTTCGGTGGGCGGCAAGACTGCCATCAACCACACGCTGGGCAAGAACATGATCGGCGCCTTCCAGCAGCCCGAGCGCGTGCTCTGCGACCTGGACACCCTGGCGACGCTGCCCCCTCGCGAGATGCGCGCGGGCCTCGCCGAGGTGATCAAGTACGCCCCGATCGCCGATGCGGCCCTGCTCGACTGGCTCGAGGCGAACCTCGACGCGCTGCTGTCTGGCGACGCGGAGGCGCTGGCCCACGCCGTGCAGCGTTCTTGCGAGATCAAGGCCGAGGTCGTGGGCGACGACGAGCGCGAGGGCGGGAGGCGCGCGATCCTGAACTTCGGCCACACCTTCGGCCATGCCATCGAGGCCGGCCTGGGCTACGGGCAGTGGCTGCACGGCGAGGCCGTGGGCTGCGGCATGGTGATCGCGGCCACCCTGTCGGCTGACCTCGGCCTGGTGCCTGCGGCCTGGGCGGATCGCATCGTTCGGCTGGTGCAGCGCGCCGGGCTGCCCGTGCAGGCGCCAGACCTGGGCGTCGAACGCTGGTTCCAGCTGATGTCGGTCGACAAGAAGGCCGAGGCCGGCGACATCCGCTACGTGCTGCTCGACGGCCTCGGGCGCGCCACGCTGCGCGCCGTGCCCCGCGCCGCGGTGCAGGCCGCCCTGAACCGCCACACCGTGGCGCCGCAGCCCGGCGCCGCGCTGCCGGCTTGACCGCCCTTCCGGTGTCGGGGGCCGGCGGTCCGGGGCCCGCGCTGGCGCCCTGGGCCAGCGATCCTCGGCGCTCCCGCGGCCGACGCATCGCCGAACCGCCCTCGCCGCCACGCACCGAGCACCAGCGCGACCGCGACCGCATCGTCCACAGCAACGCATTCCGGCGATTGGTCTACAAGACGCAGGTCTTCATCAACCACGAGGGCGACCTGTTCCGCACGCGGCTGACGCACTCCCTGGAGGTGGCGCAGCTCGGCCGCTCGGCGGCGCGCGCGCTGGGACTCGACGAAGACCTGGTCGAGGCCATCGCGCTCGCCCACGACCTGGGCCACACGCCCTTCGGCCACGCCGGGCAGGATGCACTGGCCGAGTGCATGGCCGGACACGGCGGCTTCGAGCACAACCTGCAGAGCCTGCGCGTGGTGGACAAGCTGGAGGCCCGCTACGCCGCCTTCGACGGCCTGAACCTGAGCTTCGAGACGCGCGAGGGCATCCTGAAGCACTGCAGCCGTGGCAACGCCGAGCGGCTGCTGGCCGAGGAGCCCGAGGGCCCGGCATGGCGGTTCGTGCATGGCGGGTCCCCGAGCCTGGAGGCGCAGCTCGTCAACGTCGCCGACGAGCTGGCCTACAGCGCCCACGATGCCGACGATGGCGTGCGCTCGGGGCTGATCAGTCTGGAGCAGTTGCTGGAAGTGCCGCTGGTCGCGCGCCACCACGCCGGGGTGCGAGCCGCCCATCCGGGCGTCGATGCCCGCCGCGCGCTGCACGAGACCCTGCGGCGCATGCTGTCCGAGCAGATCCACGACCTCGTCGAGCACACCCGCGCCGCCTGCGAAGCTGTAGCCAGCCGGATCCCGCTCGATGCCGAGGCGGTGCGGCAGCAGCCGCTGCTGGTGGGGCTGTCACCCGGCCTGCGCGACGAGACGGCGGCGCTGAAGCGGCTGCTGTTCCAGCAGCTGTACCGGCACCCGCGCGTCGTCGAGCGCACCGGCATCGCGCGGCGCGTGCTCGCCGAGCTGTTCGACGCCTACCGCGCGGCACCGGGGGAGATGAGCCCCGACTACGCCCGCGCCTCCGATGACCCGGCCCGCACCGTGGCCGACTACGTGGCCGGCATGACCGACCGCTTCGCGCTGCGCGAGCATCACCGGCTCACGGGCCAGCGCCTGTTCGACTGGTGAGCGCCCACTCGCCATGGCACGACTGCCCCGACTGGCCCAGGCTGGCCACGCCCACTGGCTGCTCCAGCGTGGGCTGAGTGGCCGGCCGGTCTTTCACGACGACGCGGACCGCGATGTCTATCTCGCCGCCCTTCGCGAGGCGGCCGCCACCGCCGGCGTGCGCCTGCACGCCTTTGCGCTGGCCGACGACGCCGTGCACCTGGTGGTGACCCCCGCCGAGGACCAGGGGCCGAGCCGCCTCATGCAGGCCCTGGGCCGTCGCTACGTGAGCGCCTACCATCGTCGCCATGGCGGCAGCGGAACGCTGTGGGATGGGCGCTTCCGCTGCGCGATCGTGGAGGCCGGGGCTCCGCTCCTGGCCGTGCTGCTGCTGGTGGACGGCCTGGCGCCCGCACCCGGCCTCAGCAGTGCCGGCCATCGCAGCGGCCATCCGGAACGGCGCGTGCTGCTCGTCGACCCGCCCGAGGTGTGGACATTGGGCAACACCCCCTTCGAACGCGAGTCGGCTTGGCGGCAGCGGCTGGAGGACGGCCTGCCCGCCGCGCAGCGCCAGAGCCTGATCGACGCGGTGGCGGGCAACTGGGTCATCGGATCGACCGCCTTCGCGAGGGCGCTGGCCGAGAAGGCGTCCCGACCCACCCGACCGCGCCCGCGGGGAAGACCCGCCGCCAGCCCCAGGGCAGCCTGATCCAGGGCGCGGCCGCCGCCCAGCACCGTGCCTTGCGCACCTGAAGAGGGCAAAAATCTGTCCCCATTTAAATTTCTGAGGAAGTGCATTCACAGTAAAACGTGTCTGACCCCATTTATTTTCAATTGCCGGCCATGCTGCACTGCGATACGCTCCCCGGCGTCTGGCAAACCCGGCCGGAGACGGCGACCGTCCTACCCGCCCACGGGCTCGGTACGCGCCACCCCAGGAGACCACGATGAGCGCCCACCGCCCCCCGCCTGCCGCCGACACCACGCCGCGCGAGCTGGCCAGCCAGCATGGCCTGTACAGCCCGGCTCATGAGCACGATGCCTGCGGCGTGGGCTTCGTCGCGCACATCAAGGGACACAAGGCGCACGGCATCGTCGAGCAGGGCCTGAAGATCCTCGAGAACCTGGACCACCGCGGCGCCGTGGGCGCCGACGCGCTGATGGGCGACGGCGCGGGCATCCTGATCCAGATTCCCGACGAGTACTACCGCGCCGAGATGCAGGCCCAGGGCGTGACGCTGCCGCCGCCGGGCGAGTACGGCGTCGGCATGATCTTCCTGCCCAAGGAGCATGCGTCGCGCCTGGCCTGCGAGCAGGAGATGGAACGCGCCATCAAGGCCGAGGGCCAGGTGCTGCTGGGCTGGCGCGACGTGCCCGTCAACCGCGACATGCCCATGAGTCCCGCCGTGCGGGCCAAGGAGCCGGTGATTCGCCAGGTCTTCATCGGCCGCGGCCCCGACGTCATCGTGCCCGACGCGCTGGAGCGCAAGCTCTACGTCATCCGCAAGACGGCCAGCGCGGCCATCCAGGCGCTGAAGCTCACGCACGGCCGCGAGTACTACGTGCCCAGCATGAGCTGCCGCACGGTCATCTACAAGGGCCTGCTGCTGGCCGACCAGGTGGGCGTCTACTACCGCGACCTGGCCGACCCGCGCGTGACCAGCGCCCTGGCTCTGGTGCACCAGCGCTTCAGCACCAACACCTTCCCGGAATGGCCGCTGGCGCACCCTTACCGCTTCGTTGCGCACAACGGCGAGATCAACACCGTCAAGGGCAACTTCAACTGGATGCGCGCCCGCGAGGGCGTGATGAAGTCGCCGGTGCTCGGCGACGACCTGAGGAAGCTCTACCCCATCAGCTTCGAAGGGCAGAGCGACACGGCGACCTTCGACAACGCGCTGGAACTGCTCACGATGAGCGGCTACCCGCTGGCGCAGGCCGCGATGATGATGATCCCCGAGGCCTGGGAGAACCACGAGCTGATGGACGAGCGCCGAAGGGCGTTCTACGAGTACCACGCGGCCATGATGGAACCCTGGGACGGCCCGGCCGCGATGGTGTTCACCGACGGCAAGCAGATCGGCGCCACGCTGGACCGCAATGGCCTGCGCCCGGCGCGCTACATCGTCACCGACGACGACCTCGTGGTGATGGCCTCCGAGAGCGGCGTGCTGCCCGTACCCGAGAGCCGCATCGTCAAGAAGTGGCGGCTGCAGCCCGGCAGGATGTTCCTGATCGACCTCGAGCAGGGCCGCATCATCGACGACGAGGAGTTGAAGAACCAGTTCGCCAACGCGCGCCCCTACCGCCAGTGGATCGAAAACGTCCGCATCCGGCTGGACTCGCTGGACGTGCTCGGCACGCCCGAGCCGCACCCCGAGAACCTGCTCGACCGCCAGCAGGCCTTCGGCTACACGCAGGAGGACCTGAAGTTCCTGCTCGCGCCGATGGCCGCACAGGGCGAGGAGGCCATCGGCAGCATGGGCAACGACAGCCCGCTGGCCGTGCTCTCCGACAAGAACAAGCCGCTGTACAACTACTTCAAGCAGCTGTTCGCCCAGGTCACGAACCCGCCGATCGACCCGATCCGCGAGGCCATCGTGATGAGCCTCAACAGCTTCATCGGCCCGAAGCCCAACCTGCTGGACATCAACGCGGTGAACCCGCCGATGCGCCTGGAGGTGACGCAGCCCATCCTCGACTTCGACGACATGGCGCGCCTGCGCGCCATCGAGTCGCGCACGGGCGGCAAGTTCAAGAGCTGCACGCTGGACATCACCTACCCGCGCGCCTGGGGCCGCGAGGGCGTGGAAGCGCAGCTCGCCAGCCTGTGCGCCGAGGCCGTGGATGCCATCCGGGGCGGGCACAACATCCTGATCGTCTCGGACCGCGCGATGGACCGCGACCGCATCGCGATCCACGCGCTGCTGGCGCTCTCAGCCGTGCTCCACCACCTGGTGCGCGAGTGCCTGCGCACCACCGAGGGCCTGGTGGTGGAGACGGGCTCGGCGCGCGAGGTGCACCACTTCGCGGTGCTCGCCGGCTACGGCGCCGAGGC